>NZ_JAAXKZ010000147.1 GCF_012911875.1 Pseudonocardia bannensis
GGACGGGCGGCGGGGCGGGGCAGACCCAGCCGCATCGGTTGAGGTCCCAGTAGCAGCGGCGGTCGTGGACGTGGTGGAGGCTGCTGGTCATGCTCGTTCCCTCGGCTCAGATGAGGGTGTGGATGCGGATCACGTGCCCGTCCGGGTCCGGGACGTCGGCTGCGTCGCCGCGGTGGCCGGCGACCGGCGCTGTGTGCTGGATGCCCTGAGTGTCCAGCCGTGCGAGCAGGGCGTCGAGATCCGCTCGGGTGCCGATCGCGAGGCAGACGGAGTCGAAGCCGGCCAGCGCACGAGCCCGTTCGCGGTCCTCCCACAGGGCCAGCCGCAGGTCGGCCTCCGGATGGCGCAGTGCCACCCCGCGCAGCCGGTTCTCCGCACCGAACTCCGCCTCCGGCGCGAAGCCGAACGCCCGGACGTACCAGTCCCGGCTGCGCTCCACGTCGGACACCGGGAGCTTCAGGTGGTGCAGCCCGGACGGGTGCCCATCGGCCCAGTCGTGCTGAACGACGACCCGGGCGTCCACGACGCGACTGGCGTGGTCGGCGACGAACCGGCGGTGCGGCTCGGCCTCGACGTAACGCCGGGCGGCGGCGAAGTCCGGGAAGTCGAGCACGGCGACGAACTCGTGGTTGCCCGGGAAGTGGGCCGCGTCGTCGCCGTAGCGCAGCCCGGTGAGCTCGGGGATGCCGCGAAGCGCCTCCATCGCGTCGCGGTACCGCCGGCGGTCGGAGGCGGTGGTCCCCGCGGCCCAGCGGTGGGCGACGACCTGACGGAACACGACGACCCCTCCTTTTCGACTACCGAGCGTCTAACGAACATCTGTACGGTAGGGTCGATCCGTGACCGACGTCAACGCGGCCAAACGGGGGTACTCGTCGCCGCTGCGCCGGCAGCAGGCCGCCGCCACCCGTGCCGCCGTCCTCACCGCCGCCCGCGACCTGTTCCTGGAGCGGGGCTACGGGGCGACGACCGTCGAGCAGATCGCCGGGCGCGCCGGGGTCAGCAAGCCCACCGTGTTCACGGCCGTGGGCAACAAGCAGACGCTGCTGGCGGTGGTTCGTGACGTCGCGATGGCCGGTGACGACGAGCCGGTGGCCGTCGGTGCGCGACCGGCGGCCCGGGAGATCGAGTCCGAGCCCGACCCGGACCGGGCGGTCGACCTGCTGACCGAGCTCATCGCCGGCATCGGAAGCCGCTACGCCGCGATCGCCGAGGTCGTCCGCGGGGCGGCCGAGAGCGGCGAGGAGGGACCTCGGGAGCTGTGGCGGGCCAGCGAGGAGCAGCGGCTCGCCGGGGCCCGGCAGTGGATCGCCGCACTGTCGCGGAAGACCCCGCTGGCCGGCGGACTTGACCACGACACCGCCGTCGACCTGATGTGGCTGTACATGGCGCCCGACCACTACCACCGGCTCGTGAACGTGCGCGGCTGGAGCCCGGAGCGCTACCGCACCTGGCTGGCCGACCGGATCCGGGGGCTGTTGCGCTAGGCGGGGCGGCGGAAGGGCAACAGTGGTGTCCGAACCGTCCGGGTGAGAAGGTCTCGGCATGGAGCCTGACCTCGCCGCGCTGTCCTTCGAGCCGCTGACCCCGGTCTCCTACCTCGACCGGGCCGCGGCCGCCCACGGTGACCGGACCGCAGTGGTCGACGGCGACCAGCGCTGGACCTACGCGGAGCTGCACGATCGCTGCCGGCGCCTGGCCGGGGCGCTGGCCCCGCTGGCGCAGGGCCGCCCGGTGGCGGTGCTCGCGCCCAACACCCACGTGCTGCTCGAGGCGAACTACGGCGTGCCGTGGGCGGGGGTGCCGCTGGTGGCGGTCAACACCCGGCTCTCGGCGGGCGAGGTCGCCTACATCCTGGAGCACTCCGAGGCGTCGGTGCTGGTGCACGACCCGGCGTTCGACGAGCTCGTCGGGAAGGCCCTCACGCAGCTGGGCTCCCCCCCGCGGGTCGTCCGGGCCGGACCCGGCGACGACGGGGAGTACGAGGCACTGCTGGCCGGCGCGACTCCGCAGGCGATCACGCCCGACGACGAACGGTCGCTGCTGTCGATCAATTACACGTCCGGGACGACCGGGCGGCCCAAGGGCGTGATGTACCACCACCGCGGGGCCTATCTGCAGGCGTTGGCCATGGTCGGGCACACCGGGCTGACCCCGTCCGCGGTGCACCTGTGGACGCTGCCGATGTTCCACTGCAACGGCTGGTGCTTCCCCTGGGCGGTCACCGCCGCCGCCGCGACGCACGTGTGCCTGCCCAAGGTGGACCCGTCGGAGGTCTGGCGGCTGATCACGCAGGAGGGCGTCACCCATCTCAACGGGGCGCCGACCGTGCTGAGCATGCTCGCCTACGCACCGGAGGCGAAGACCTACCAGCCCGACCCGGCCGCCCCGCCGATCCGGGTGGCCACCGGCGGCGCCCCGCCGAGCCCGGCGATCCTGCGCCGGATGGGCGAGCTCGGTATCGAGGTCACCCACCTCTACGGGCTGACCGAGACCTTCGGCCCGGCGATGATCTGCGACTGGCGCCCGGAGTGGAACGGTCTGGACGCCGAGGCGCAGGCCAGGCTCAAGGCCCGCCAGGGCGTCGGGAACATGATTGCCTGCCAGGCCCGGGTGATCGGCGAGGACGGTTCCGACGTGCCCGCCGACGGCGCGACGATCGGGCAGATCGCGCTGCGGGGCAACAACGTCATGCTCGGCTACCTCAAGGATCCCGAGGCGACCCGCGCGGCGGCCCCCGACGGCTGGTTCCGTACCGGGGACCTGGGCGTCGTGCACCCGGACGGCTACGTCGAGCTGCGCGACCGCAGCAAGGACGTGATCATCTCGGGCGGCGAGAACATCGCGAGCGTCGAGGTCGAGCAGGTCATCGCCGAGCACCCCGCGGTCCTGGAGGTCGCCGTGATCGCGGTGCCCGACGAGCGGTGGGGCGAGGTGCCGGCCGCGTACGTGACCCTGCACGACGGGGCGGAGGCCACCGAGGCCGAGATCATCGACCACGTCCGGGAGCGGCTGGCCCGGTTCAAGGCGCCCAAGTCGGTGGTCTTCGGGGAGCTGCCGAAGACGTCCACCGGCAAGATCCAGAAGTTCGTGCTGCGGGACCGGGCGTGGGAGGGGTCGGAGCGGCGCATCCAGTAGGCGCATCCAGTAGGCGCGGCCGTTCGGGCCACGACCGCCGGTCAGACGGCCCGGCCGCGGCCGGAGGCGATCCACGCCTGCAGGCGGTCCTCCGGGCGGCGCAGCGGGTGCAGCGCCGCCAGCCGCTCGCGCTGCTCGGGCGTACCCCCGCCCTGCGCGACGGCCCGTTCGGCCTCGGCGATCTCGCGCGTCGCCGTCACCTCGCCGGGGTCGTGCAGCTGCGGCGACAGCGGCGGCACCGGCTCGTCGGCGTGCCGGGCCTGGTAGTACGGGTTGTCGGCGGGCAGCTTCGCGGAGAACCGCCCGTACCCGCCGAGCACCAGCAGCAGCGCCCCGGCCAGTAGGCTGAAGATCACGTTGGGCATCCGGAACGCGAGGATGTTCAGGTCGGTGTCGATGACCAGCACGTTGAGCACACCCGACAGCACGAAAAGGGTCCCGATCGTGACGGTGACGGTCGTGGTGGTCCCGTTGCGGCGGATCCGCCAGCCGACCGCGGACCCGATTCCGCTATCGCCGGAGCAGCCGCAGCGCCGCGGGTGGGCGTCCGCCGAAGCCCTCCGCCTCGAGCGCCGCGACCAGGATGCGAGGCAGGTCCCGGGCGCGCGGGAAGGCCACGAACCGCGGTGCCCAGACCGGCCGGAACTTGGCGTTGAAACGGTAGAGGCTGTCGATCTGCCACCACCGCGACGCGATCCGCAGCACCCGGGCCCACAGCCGCGCGACCGGCCCGGCGCCGATGCGCTCGCCGCGCTCGAGGGCGGCCCGGAAGACCGCGAAGTTCAGCGACACCCGGGCGACGCCGAGCGACGGTGCCGTGGCCAGCAGTTCGACGATCATGAGCTCGTTGACGCCGTTGTCGGCGTCCGGGTCCCGGCGCATCAGGTCCAGCGACAGCCCGTCGCTACCCCACGGCACGAACTGCAGCAGCCCGCGCACCCGCCCGTCGAGTTCGGCGGTGACCACGACCGCGGCCGGGTCGGCCGGGTCGCACACCCGTGACAGTGCCATCGAGTAGCCGCGCTCCACGTCGCCGCCGCGCCACGACGACGCCAGCGCGGCGAGCTCCCCGGCGTCCGCGTCGCCGACCTCGGCGAGCCGGCGCACGCGCACCGAGTAGCCCGCCCGCTTGACCCGGGCGGCGGCCTGCCGGATCCCGCGCATCGGCCGCCCCTCCAGGCTGAACCCGGCGACGTCGAGCACGGCCTCGTCACCGAGTTCCAGGGCGTCGAGCCCGGCGCGCGCCCACGCCGTGGCCCCGCGCTCGGAACAGCCCAGCACCGCCGGCACCCAGCCGTGCGCCACGCACTCCGCGAGGAACGCCTCGATCGCCCCCGGCCAGGCCTCGACGTCCCCGACCGGATCCCCGGAGGCCAGTGCGACGCCGACCAGTGCCCGGTAGGAGACCGCCGACTTGCCCGTCGGTGAGAACACCGCGCCCTTGTCGCGGCGCAGCGCGAAGTAGCCCAGCGAGTCCCGGCCGCCGTGCCGGGCCAGCAACGACCGCAGCCGGGACTCGTCATCGGCGGTCAGCCGGGGCCGCGGCTCGGGGGAACGGAGCAGGAAGTACCCGGCTGCGAGGACCGCGGCCACGCCGAAGGCCAGCCCGACCGTCGCGGTCAGGTCGTCGAGCCAGCCGGCCCGGAACTGCACCGGACCGGACACCCCGACCAGGGACAGCGCGGCGTGCTCGGCCTGTGCGGCCGCACCCGGATGGCCCACGACGCGGCGGTCGTCGAGTGCGATCAGCAGCCAGACGAGGCCGAACCCGGCGGCGGCCAGCTGGGTCAGCACCAGCAACGCCCGGCCCAGCCCGCCCGGATCGGGGCGGGCGACGAACCAGCGCCGGCACATCACCAGTGCGACGAGCAATCCGGCACTGGTCAGGCCCGCGACGACGCCGTGCCCGGAGACGGCGCCGTGAAGCAGGTTGACGATCGTGAGGACCGCGGTCAGCCCGACCGCCAGTGCCCATGCCCGGTGTTTGCGCCGCCGCAGCCCGGTGGCCAGCAGCAACAGGCCGACGCCCGCGACCAGGGTGATCACCACCCCGGCGAGCCCGGCGGCCGGGGGCAGGCCCAGGACGCTGCGCAGTTCACCCCCCAGCACCCGGCGCGGGGTGGGGAACAGAGCGGTCGCGAGGGTCAGCACGGCGACGAGCCGGGTGGACCACACCACGGCCCGGATCGCCGCCGTACCCGCCCGGCGCCGCCGTTGCGCGGCCGGATCCGGCCGCGCGGGGGCCCGCGGTGGCCCCTCCGGGCAGGAGCGGGAGAGCTCAGGGCGGGCCATGATCGCCCCCTGCCGGCCCACCCCCGGCCGGCACCACGGCGAGGACGGCGAACACGACGGTGATGGTGCGCCCTGCGCGGCCGTGCCGCCAGCACCCCCGGCGCACCGGATCGGGCGGCGACGAGAATGGTCGCGAGAATGCCGCCATCGAGGACGTACCGGCCGGGTACGGGCCGGCTCGGCGGCGGGGAGCGGTCCGTGCTGGAGAGGAGTTCGCCGATGCGCCCGACGGCCCGGCTGCATGTCGCTGCGCTCGACGCCGACGTGACGGTGCCCGAGGCGGTCCGGCGGCTCGCCGGCCGGCGACGGGTGACGGCCTGGTCGGGTGCGTGGTCGCGAGGTGGACTCGTCACCTGCGATCCGGTGCGGGTGGCGGGGCCGGGGGAGGACCCCTTCGCGCTGCTCGCGACGCAACCGGTGGTGCGGGCCGACCCCGCGCATCCGGACGCGGTCGGCGGCGGCTGGTTCGGCTACCTGTCGTTCCCGGCCACCCGGGACGCGGGCTTCCCGCGGGCGTCGCTGGGCTGGTATCGCGACGTGCTACGCCACGACGGCCGGCGCTGGTGGTACGAGGCGCTGCTGCTCGGTGACGGCGACGGCCATGACGCCGACGCCGACGGGTTCGGCCCGGCCGAGGCGCGGCGCCGCCAGGTGGCCCTGGAGCGTGCGTTGCGAACCCCGGCCACGGCGTCGCCCGCCCGGCTGGAGGTGCTCGGGCTGCCGGACGAGACCGCGCACGTGGTCGCCGTGGAGCGGTGTGTGCAGGCGATCCGGCGGGGCGACATCTACCAGGCCAACATCGCGACCGAGTTCGGATTGCGGCTCACCGGTTCGGTGCACGACGCGTGGGCCCGGCTCGTCGAGGCGCTCGGCCCGGCCCGCGCCGGGTTCGTGGCCGATCCGGCGGGCACGGCGATCAGCGCGAGCCCCGAGTTGTTCCTGCACCGGGACGGACGCACCGTGCGCACCGAGCCGATCAAGGGCACCCGGCCGCGGACGGGCGCGAGCGCCGCCGCGGACGAGGCCGAGCGGCTGCTGCTGCGGGGCTCGGAGAAGGACGCCGCGGAGAACGTCATGATCGTCGATCTGATGCGCAACGATCTGTCCCGGGTCTGTGCGCCGGGCTCGGTGACCGTCCCTCGGCTGCTCGCGGTCGAGCCGCACCCCGGCGTGTGGCATCTGGTGTCGGAGGTGCGCGGGAAGCTCGCTGCGGGCTGTGACGATGCCGCGCTGCTGGCCGCCGCGTTTCCGCCCGGCTCGGTCACCGGGGCTCCCAAGGTGCGTGCCGTGGAGCTCATCGAGGAGCTCGAGGGCCGGCCACGGGGGCTGTTCACCGGGGCACTGGGGTACGCCGGCCCGCTGGCGGGGCTGGAGCTCGCCGTTGCGATTCGCACCCTGGAGGTCGAGGGGCCCGGCGACGGGTCCGCGGGGGGTCCCGCGCGGGCCCGGCTCGGCGTCGGCGGCGGCGTCACGGTCGACTCCACCCCCGCGGAGGAGTGGGCGGAGTGCCTGACCAAGGCCGCACCGCTGCTGCGGGTGCTCGGTGACGGGGTGCCCTGGGCGCCGACGGGAACGCTGACCGCGGCGCCGCGACCCCGGCCGGCGGATGGCCTGTTCGAGACCTTGCTCGTGATCGACGGCCATCCGCAGCGCCTGGCCGACCACCTGCGCCGGCTGCGCCGTTCCTACTGGGAGTGCTACGGACATCCGCTGACCGCCGACGTCGCGGGCGCCATCCGCGCCGCGGTGGGGGGCGGGGCGGGCCATCATCGGGTCCGGGTCGACGCCGTCCCCGGCGAGCCGGACCGGGTCGAGGCGGTGGCGCGCCCGTGCGACCCGCCCGTGCCGCTCGACCGGCAGCCCGGGCTGGTCCTGCGGGTGTCGCGCCCGGCCGAGGGGGTGGCGCACAAGTTCGCAGATCGCCGATGGCTCGACGACCGGGAGGCCGGCCTGGCGCCGGGCACGCTGCCGTTGCTCGTCGACGCGTGGGACCGGGTGCTCGAGTCCACCCGTTCGAACGTCTTCCTGGTGCGCGACGGCGTGGTCGCCACCCCGCCGCTGGACGGCCGCGTCCTGCCCGGGACCGCGCGGCAGGCCGTGCTCGACGCCCTCGACACGCGCGGCACCCGCTACGAGATCGGCGAGCTGACCCTGGACGACCTCGCCCGGGCCGACGGGGTCTTCCTCACCAACGCGATCCGTGGCCTGCAGTGGGTGCGCGCCGTCGACGGTCTGGCGGAGTGGCCTGAGCCGGACGCGGTGATCGGCCGGCTCGCGAAGGTCCTCACCTGACACGCCGTGCGCCGGGGATCCCGGTGGGGACCGGGCGAGGCGTCGACAACTCGTGGGATCCGACGATAAAATGACCGTACATTTACGGCCACGACAGGCGGGAAGACGACGATGACAGCCGCGGCGGGCGAACGGGGACCCCGGGCGCTGGACCGGTCCCGGTCGTTGTCGCTGTGGGCCCAGTTGCTGGCCGACCTGCGCCGCCGCCTCGACGACGGCGAGTTCGCCGACACCTTCCCCGGTGAGCTCGCGCTCGTCGCGGAGTACGGGGTCAGCCGGCACACGGTGCGCGAGGCGCTGCGCCGCCTGCGTGAGGAGGGCGTCGTGGTCGCCACCCGTGGCCGGACCCCGCGGCTGGCCGAGCCGGTCGAGATCGAGCAGCCCCTCGGCGCGCTCTACAGCCTGTTCTCCTCCGTGGAGGCGACCGGACTGCGCCAGCGCAGCGTGGTGCGGACCCTCGACGTCCGGGCCGACGGCGTGGTAGCCACCCGACTGGGGCTGGAGGAGTCGACGCCGCTGGTCTACCTGGAGCGGTTGCGGCTGGCCGGCGGCGCGCCGCTCGCGGTCGACCGGGTCTGGCTGCCCGAGCGGCTCGCCGCCCCGCTGCTCGACGTCGACTTCACCCACACCGCGCTCTACGACGAGTACGCCGACCGGTGCGGCGTGCGGCTGACCGGCGGACAGGAGCACATCCGCGCGGTCGTGCCCAGCGCCGCCGAGAAGCGGTTGCTCGAGATCGGCCCCGGGATCGCGGCGTTCGCGATCGAACGGCTCGGCTGCGCGGGCGAGGCTGCGGTCGAGTGGCGGCACACCCTCGTCCGGGGCGACCGCTTCGCGGTCACCGCGCACTTCTCGGCCGGCCGGGGCTACCGGTTCGGCGTCAGCACCGGGCCCGACCCGGACGCCCGCTGATGCTCGCGGCATCCCTCGCGCTCGGCGCGCTCATCGGTGTGGTGATCGGCGCCCTCGGCGGGGGTGGCGGTGTGCTCACCGTCCCGCTGCTGGTCTTCGTGCTGGGCCTGAGCGCGCAGGACGCGACCACGAGCAGCGTCCTCATCGTGGGCGTCACCTCGCTGGTCGGGGTACTGCTCCGGATGCGGGGCGGGCTCGTCCGCTGGCGGACCGGCCTCGCCTTCGGGCTGGCCGGGGTACCCGCGGCGTTCCTCGGCACGCTGCTCAACGGTCGGGTCGAGCAGCCGGTGCTGCTGCTGTCGTTCGCGGGGCTGACCGTGCTGGCGGGTACGGCGATGCTGATCAGGCCGCACGAGCCCGACGTCCCCGTTGACGTCGACGAGGGCTCCGGTCCAGGTTCGTCCGATGCGCTCGGAGCCGCGACCCGGGTGCGGCCGGTGACCCGGCGTGCCGCTGTCCCGGCGAAGATCGTCGTGTACGGGGCGCTGGTCGGCTTCCTCACCGGGTTCCTCGGCGTGGGCGGCGGGTTCCTCGTCGTGCCTGCGCTGGTCGTCGCCCTGCGGATCCCGATGACCCAGGCGATCGGCACCTCACTGCTGATCATCTCGATCAATGCGGTGGCGTCGCTGGCCTCGCGCGCCGGCGTCGCCGAGTTCGACTGGGGGATGGTCCTTCCGTTCAGCGCGGCGGCGATCGCCGGGGTGTTCGCCGGCAAGCTCGTGTCCGACCGGGTGGCCGGCGCCACCCTCGCCCGGGCCTTCGGGGTCCTGCTGCTGGCCGTCGGCGTGTTCGTCGGCGTGCAGGGACTGCACGGCATCGTGGTCGGTTGACGGCGCCGCCGCGTCGGCGGCGACGGTCAGGACGTTCCCCCGGGGTCGGGGACGTCGAGATCGACGAGTGGGCCCTCGGTGGCGGCCACGGTGCCGCCGGTCTGCTCGGCCAGCCAGGCGCGGAAGGAATCGGTGTCGCCCGCCGGGACGTGCACGGTGAACGTCGCCTGCCGCCCGTAGCCGACGTCGGCGATCCGGTGTCCGGCGGCGCGCAGGGCGTTGTCCAGCCGCCCTGCCTCGGCGTGCCCGGCCGCGATCTCGAGGGTGGCGAACCGGGCCCTGCGCAGGGTGCCGACCGCGTCGATCGCCTCGGACACCGCCCGTCCGTAGGCGCGGACCAGCCCGCCGGCGCCGAGCTTGATCCCACCGAAGTAGCGGGTCACCACCGCGACGGTGTCGGTGAGCTCCCGGCGCAGGAGCACCTCGAGCATCGGCACCCCCGCCGTCCCCGCGGGCTCGCCGTCATCGCTGGAGCGCTGCGACCCGCCGTCCGGGCCGACCCGGAACGCCGAGCAGTTGTGCGTCGCCGACCAGTGCTCCTTGCGGACGGCGGCGATGAACGCGGCCGCCTCCTCGTCGTCGGCGACCCGGGCGAGGCTGCACAGGAACCGCGACCGCTGGATCTCCAACTCGTGCACGCCGTCGCGGGCGATCACGCGCACGGGCGGGCCTCCCGATCTCGTCGGCTCACCGGGCCAGTATCCGTGATTAGGTGACCGGCATGGCTGTCGCACCGATCGACGAGCAGGAGCGGGCCCGCGGCCTGCTCGACGCCCAGGAGCGGGCCGTCGAGCTGTTCGCCGAGATCTCCCGCCGTGGTCTGATCCGCCCCGGAGCGCTCGAGTCGACCGTCAGCGCGGAGGTCCGCGACCTCGGCGCCGACATGTTCGGCGTCAGCAGGCACTGGCACAAGCGGGTGGTCCGCTCCGGGCCGAACACCCTGCAGCCGTACCGGGAGAACCCACCCGACCGGGTCATCGAGGCCGACGACATCGTCTTCGTCGATCTCGGACCGGTCTTCGCCGAGTGGGAGGCCGACTTCGGGCGCACGTTCGTGCTCGGCGACGACCCGGTCAAGCACCGGCTGCGCGACGACCTGCCGCGCATCTTCGAGGCCGGACGCCGCCACTTCGCGGCGCATGCGGACATCACCGGCCGGGAGCTGTACGCGCACATGACCGGGCTCGCCGAAGCCGCCGGCTGGGAGTTCGGCGGCGCGCACTCCGGCCACCTGGTGGGGGAGTTCCCGCACGAACTGATCGACGGCGAGCGGATCGAGAGCTACATCGCGCCCGGCAACGGCACCGTCATGCGCCGCACCGACAAGGCGGGCCGGCGCTGCCACTGGATCCTGGAGGTCCACCTGGTCGACCGGGCGCGGCGGATCGGCGGGTTCCACGAGGAGTTGCTGACCCTGGGCGGGTGAGGAGTGGACGTCGGATCGGCGCTGCGGTTGTGCGCCGCGTTCGTCCTGCTGACCGCGCAGGGTGATGCAGGTCGCGGCCGGCTCGCTCGGTCTCGGCGTGGTGCTGGCGATCGCCGGTGGAACCTGGCTGGTCCGGTCGGTCCGCCGGCTGTGACGGGCGGCCCGCTCCGCCGGGCAGGGGATCGGGGTCCGGGCGAATTCCGCGGCACGCGAAAGGCCGTGCCGATCGAACGACAGCGGTGCTGCGGGAGATTCGCCTGCGGGACGTTTCCTTCGTGAAATCCCTTTCAGCCGATTCTCCGGCGGGAGATTGCGTCGCCCACGCGCGGCCCGGTTTGCGACGTCGGCGCCCTGCCGATCTGCGGTGCGGACGACCGGTTGCACGGCATGATCGCCGACCGCGACATCGTCGTGAAGGTGCCGGCGCGGGGCAAGGACCCCGTGCGGTGCACGTCGGAGAACTGGCCCAGGGGGAGGCCGTCACGATCGGCGCCGACGACGTCGTCGACCTGCTGCGCACCATGTGCCAAGCACAAGATCTGCCGGATCCCCGTGATCGACGGGCACCGGCTGGTCGGTGTGGTCGCCCTGGCCGACGTGGCACGAGCCGTGGACGGCCCGGCCGGCGGCCTGTTGCTGGAGGCGCCCTCCACCGACTGACGGCGACCTCCCGGCGTCGCGGGCCCCCACCGACGCCTGCGATGCCGGGACCCTTTCAGTCGGCGACGGCGGTCAGCGCGAGGATCTGCTGGAACTCGGCGTAGCGGTCGAGGGCCGTCCGCGCGGCGTTCATGGCCGCCGGGTCGGCCTCGACGTGGCGCAGGAGCCGCTCGTAACGCTCCCGGCGGCCGCGTGCGGGTCCCCGGTCCAGGTCGGCCCAGCGCAGGTACCGCTCGACCTGATCCCGGTGACGACGACGGGCGGCCTCGTCCGGATCACGCGAGGCGAGCCAGACGATGAACGGGGCGAGTGCGGCGGACCTGTGCATCTCTGCTCCTCGAAGGCCGAGCCGGGAAGAATCGACAGGAATACCAGTATCCCGGCTAATTGCGCTATCGCCGTTGCGGGACGCAACTGTGCCATTGCGGCTGTCTGCGCAATCAGTAATACCCCGTTCAGTGCAGAGTGGCATCCGTTCGCCGGACACCCTGATGGGCTGTTCAGGGCTAATTCTCCGCGATGTGCTTCCTCCGGTGTGCGTGATCTTCGCTTTGGGTAGAGCGTTTCCGACGCAGTAGGCCTGTGGTCGGGCGGAGTCGATGCCGTGATCCATTCCGTCCGGTCGTGCGCCCCACGGCGAAAAGTCCACGACCGACACGAGGAGATCCAGTGAAATGTGGAGCGCGAGTAGCACTGGGCGTCGCCGGTGGCTACTTACTGGGCCGCACCAAGAAGATGAAGCTGGCACTGGCGTTGGCGGGTATGGCGGGTGGCCGGCGTATCGGCGGCCCGGGTGAGCTGCTCGCCCAGGGGACCAAGTTCCTCGACCGGTCGCCGGAGTTGCAGCGGCTCGGCGACGAGGTCCGTGGCCGGCTCATGGAGGCCGGCAAGGGCGCCGCGATGGCGGTGGCCGCGCGCCAGGTCGAGGCGCTGACCGACCGCGTGGGCCGCCGGGTGGAGTCACTGGGGGACGTCGCTCCGGGCCGCCCGGGCCGGCGGCGGCGTGGCGAGCAGGAGGAGGCCGGCCGCGAGCCCGAGGACGTCGAGGAGTACGACGAGGTCGACGAGGACGTGGATGCCGACGCCGACCGCGACATGGGGGAGGACCTCGCCGAGGACGAGGCTGCACCCGAGGAGGACACGGCCGAGGAAGAGCCGCCGGCGCGCAAGGGCCGCGGCCGGCGGTCCGAGGAGGAGAAGCCGGCCCGCGGTGCCGCAGCCGGACGCCGCCGGCAGCCGGCCGCGGCGACCACGGCCGCCGAGATCGCCCGGTCGACCGCGTCGGCCGCCGGGTCGGCGACGGGCCGCAAGGGCACGGCCACGAAGGCGGGGGGCGGCAGTGGGCGCGCCACCGCCAAGGCCGGCGCGGGCGCGGGCAAGGGCCGGTCCGCGAGCCGGCGGGGTGAGTGATGGCCGAGGTCACCCGCGGGGCGTCCAGGGACGGCGACCGCGGCGGCCTGGCCGACGCCATCCCCACCGATGCCCTGCGGGACGCGGGCCAGCGGCTGCTCGGTCTGCTCGTGCAGCGTGCCGCCCAGGTCGCCACCGAACGCGTCGGGGAGCTGTCCGAACGGCTGACCGACTTCGCCGAGGACGGCGGGCAGGGGCTCCGGGCGGCCCTGACGGGCCGGGCCCCGGATGAGAGCAGGGCTTCCGAGGACGGCGAGTCCTCCGAAGACGGCGAGTCGGATGGCAAGGGCAAGCTCGGCGTGCTGACGGAGAAGATCAAGGGCCTCTTCGGTGCCGGCCGGAAACCCGGTGGCGGGAAGAAGCTGAAGGTCACCAACATCGTCGAGACCCTCGACGTCGGGCTCCCGCTGCGGACCACCTACAACCTCTGGTCGCAGTACCAGGACTTCCCCAACTTCATGAAGAAGGTGGAGAACGTCGACCGCCCGGCGGACGAGACGTCGAACTGGAAGGCGCAGATCTTCCTGTCGCACCGGACCTGGGAGGCGACGACGGTCGAGCAGGTGGCCGACTCGCACATCGTGTGGCGGTCCAAGGGTCAGAAGGGGCACGTCGACGGCGCTGTCACGTTCACCGAGCTCGGTCCGAACCTGACCCGCGTGGCGCTGGTCATGGAGTACTGGCCGCAGGGCCTGTTCGAGCACACCGGGAACCTCTGGCGGGCCCAGGGCCGGCGCGCCCGGCTCGAGTTCAAGCACTTCCGCCGCCATGCCATGACCAACGTGATCCTGCACCAGGAGGACGTCGAGGGCTGGCGCGGCGAGATCCGCGACGGCCAGGTCGTGAAGACGCACGAGGAGGCGCTGAAGGAGGAGCAGGAGCGCGAGGAACAGCGGGAGTTCGAAGCCGAGCCGGAGGAGGAGCCCGAGTCCGCCGCGGCCGAGGGCGAGGAGCCCGAGGGCGCCGAGGAGGAGTACGAGGGCGAGTACGCCGAGGAGGAGCCCGAGGGCGCCGAGGACGAGTACGAGGACGAGGACTACGCGGACGAGGACTACGCGGGCGAGGACACCGCGGACGAGGACACCGCGGACGAGGACTACGCGGGCGAGGACACCGCGGACGAGGACACCGCGGACGAGGGCTACGGCGACGAGGACGAGGAGCCCGCCGCCGAGGCTCGTCCCGAACGGCGTTCCAGACAGCGGGCCGGTGCCGGCTCCGGACGGAGGCGATGATCGATGTCAGTGGCGACGCAACGAGGTGGCGGAGGCTACGTAGAACGAGGCGGCGGCGGGGGAGGTGGC
>NZ_JAAXKZ010000148.1 GCF_012911875.1 Pseudonocardia bannensis
GCCCCACTCCGCCGGCCCGGCCTACCCCACCGGCCCCGGTGTCCACGCCGACCCGCCCCGTGCCGCCGGCCGCGGCGAACGGGGGACTCTCCGCCCAGGTCGTCATCCTGACGAACGAGCAGCGGGCCCGCGCCGGGTGTCGCGCGCTGCGCGTGGACGACCGCATCACCGCCGCGGCGCAGAAGCACAGCGCCGACATGGCGACGCACGAGTACTTCTCGCACACGGGACGCAACGGCAGTTCCTTCGGGGACCGCGTGCGCGCCGAGGGCTACCCCTCGCCAGGGGCGGAGAACATCGCCCAGGGCCAGCCGACCGCGTCGCGGGTCGTCGAGGCGTGGATGAACTCCCCAGGCCACCGGGCGAACATCCTGGACTGCTCGCTGATCACCATCGGCGTCGGCCACGACGCTCGCGGCGACTACTGGACGCAGGACTTCGGCCGCTGACGCCTCGATGACCATGTGCTCAGCCGACAGGCCGGGGTGATCAGCCTCGCCCAGGCCGTCGCCGGCGGATTGTCCGCGTGGACCGTCCACCGCCCGCACCGGGAAGCTGCGCCGAACCCGCACGGCGGACGTCCCCGTGCGGACCCGACGCGGATACGCTGCGACGGGCAGGCCGCCGGGTCCGGGCGCACTCCGGATGCATCCGAGGAGGCCGATGCCGCCGACCGCGTGAGGAGCCTGCCGTGACCGTCGTCGACAACGCGGTCTACATCGACGGGCAGCGGTCCGTGGAGCCTGCCTCGCTCGACCAGACCTACGAGGAGTTGCGCGGCTGCCCGGGTGACGGGCACAGCTTCGGCTGGATCGGGCTGCTGCGCCCGAACCTGGACGAGATCAACTCCGTGGCGAAGGAGTTCAACCTCCACGACCTGGCCATCGAGGACACGGTCACCGCCCACCAGCGGCCGAAGTTCGAGCGGTACGGCGACACCGAGTTCATCGTCCTGCGGCCGGCCCGGTACGTCGACCCGGTCGAGGTCATCGAGATCGGCGAGGTGCACCTGTTCCTCGGCCCCGACTTCGTCGTCACCGTCCGGCACGCGGAGGAGCCCGATCTCGCCGAGGTCCGCCATCGCCTCGAGGACGACCCCGAGCTGCTCGCGCACGGACCGTTCGCCGTGCTCTACGCGGTGCTCGACAAGGTCGTCGACGACTACGCACCGGTGCTCGACGGCCTGCAGGACGACATCGACCAGATCGAGGTGCAGGTCTTCGACGGTGACCCGACGGCGTCGCGGCGGATCTACCAGCTGACCCGCGAGGTGATCGAGTTCCAGCGAGCGGTCGAACCGCTGCGCGAGATCTTCAGCGAGCTGCGTACACGGTTCGGCAAGGACAGCGAGACCACCGATCTCGAGCTGCGCCGCGCCTTCCGCGACGTCGCCGACCACGCGACGCGGGTCCTGGAGCGCACCGAGAACTTCCGGCAGCTGCTGACCAACATCCTCACCGTCAACAGCACGCTCGTCGGGCAACGTCAGAACGAGGAGATGACCCGGCTCACCGAGGCCGGATACGAGCAGAACGAACAGGTCAAGCGGATCTCGTCGTGGGCGGCGATCCTGTTCGCGCCGACCCTGATCGCGTCGGTCTACGGGATGAACTTCACCCACATGCCCGAGCTGAGCTGGCTGCTGGGCTACCCGATGGCGATGGGGCTGATGCTGCTTCTCGGGCTCGCGCTGTACCTGGTCTTCAAGCGGCGCGGCTGGTTGTAGTGCGTCACGCGTGCGCGCGGCGCGGGCGCGGCTGGCACCGCGGGCAGCTGAACGACGACCGGTTCATGAACGGGTCCCGGCGGATCGGGGTGCCGCACCGCCGGCAGGCCCGGTCGGCCTGGCCGTAGACGTCGAGTGACCGGTCGAAGTAGCCCGAGGCGCCGTTGACGTTCACGTACAGCGAGTCGAACGATGTTCCGCCCTGCTCGAGGGCCTCGTTCATGACATCGGCGGCGGCGGACAGCACGCTGCGGCCCTGCGCCCGGGTCAGCGTCTCGGTGGGCCGGGCCCAGTGCAGCTTCGCCCGCCACAACGCCTCGTCGGCATAGATGTTGCCGATCCCGGAGACCACCGTCTGGTCGAGCAGCGCACGTTTGAGCCCGGTGCGGCGGCGGCGGATCCCGGCCACGGCGTCGTCGAGGGAGAACGCCGGGTCCATCGGGTCCCGGGCGATGTGGACCACCGGCTCGGGCAGCAGGCCGCCGTCCGCCGCGGGGGCCAGCGGGTGCACGCTCAGCCCGCCGAAGGTGCGCTGGTCGACGAACCGCAGCTCGGGGCCGTCGTCGTCGAAGCCGAACCGGATCCGCAGGTGTTTCTCGTCAGGGCGGTCCGGGTCCGCGACGAGCAGTTGCCCGCTCATTCCGAGGTGGGCGAGGATCGCGTCGTCGCCCGGGCCGGCCGAATCGAACTCCAACCACAGGTACTTGCCTCGACGGCGGGCCGCGGTGATCGTCCGACCGGTCAGCCGGGCGGCGAAGTCGTCCGCACCGGCGAGATGGCGGCGCACCGCGCGCGGGTGCGCCACGCCGACGGAGGTGATCCGTCGGTCGAGCACGTGGTCGGCCAGACCGCGGCGGACGACCTCGACCTCGGGGAGTTCGGGCATGAGAGGTGCAGGTACGCCGGCTAGGACCGGGCGGCGCCGTTACCGGTGCCGTCGGCCGGGCCGATGACCGGATCACCGCCGGTCGAGCCGGTGCCGTTGGCCTCCGCGGTCAGCGTTCGCCAGGCCAGCTCGGCGGCCTTCTGCTCGGCTTCCTTCTTGGTGCGCCCGTCGCCCGAGCCGAGCTCGCGGCCACCGACGACGGCCGTCGCGGTGAACACCTTGAGGTGGTCGGGACCGTCCTCGGCGATCCGGTACTCCGGGACTCCGAGGTCGGCGGACGCGGTGAGCTCCTGGAGGCTGGTCTTCCAGTCCAGGCCCGCACCCAGCAGCGGGGCGCTGCGCAGCAGACCGTCGAACAGACGGTGCACCAGCCCGCGGGCGGTCTCGAGCCCGTGCTGCAGGTAGACGGCACCGATCAGGGCCTCGGTGGCGTCGGCCAGGATGCTGGCCTTGGTCCGCCCACCGGTGAGTTCCTCACCGCGGCCGAGGTACAGGTACGCGCCGAGGCCGTCGGGACTGAGCTCGGCGGCCACTCCGGCCAGCGCGTGCATGTTGACGACGCTGGCGCGGAGCTTGGCGAGCTGCCCCTCGGGAAGGTCGGGATGGTCCCGGTAGAGCCGCTCGGTGACGATGATGCCGAGCACCGAGTCGCCCAGGAACTCCAGGCGCTCGTTGGTGGGCAGCCCACCGTGCTCGTAGGCGTAGGAGCGGTGCGTGAGGGCGAGCGTGAGCAGCTCGGCCCTGATGTCGACACCGAGTGCGCTCAACAGGGGCCCGCGGTCCTCCACGGGCCCCTTGAGGCTCTTCTCCCCCACCCTGGCGCGATCAGGCCGGGCGGACGACCTGACGGCCGTCGTAGGTGCCACAGGTCGGGCACGCCACGTGCGGCGGCTTCTGCTCGCGGCAGGCGCGGTTCGAGCATGCGACGAGGGTCGGCGCAGCGGCCTTCCACTGCGCCCGGCGCGAGCGCGTGTTGGACCGCGACATCCGGCGCTTGGGTACGGCCACGGCGAATCTCCTGTAGTGCTTGGGGGCTAGTCGGCAGACGGCAGCCGCTCACGCAGAGCGGTCCATCGAGGGTCCAGTGTCTCATGCCCGTGGTCGGGCCCGAGATCCGCCCGTCGTCCGCCGCATTCGGCGCACAGTCCGAGGCAGTCGGGATCACACAGGGGCGCCAGCGGAAGGGCCAGCACGACGGCGTCGCGGACGACCTGCTCGATGTCGATCCGCTCGTCCACCAGACGCGGGATCTCGTCCTCGTCGGTCGTCTCCTCGGTGACGCTGTCGGGGTAGGCGAACAGCTCCGCGATCTCGACCTCGACAGTGTCGGTCAAGGCGTCGAGGCAGCGCGAGCATTCACCGGTGAGCCCGGCCGCCGCGGTTCCCGAGACGTAGACGCCCTCGGTGACCGACTCCAGCTGCAGGTCGAGCTCGACCGGCGATCCGGCGGGCACCACGATGACGTTCTCGAGGCCGATCGCCTCAGGTGCGTCGGGTGCGGGGACGGTGCGGGCGACGGTGCGCATGTTCCCGGGTCGCCGGCCGAGCTCGCGGGTGCTGAAGACCCAGGGGCTGGCCGCGTCGGGGCGCGTGGGGGTGTTGTGGGTGCTCATGGCCACTCCCAGGATAGTCCTCGGCGCCGACGAACGGATCCGTGCGGCGGGAACGCCGGCCACTCACTCGCCCGGCATCAGAATCGTGCTGAAGATCCGCCGGGTCCGGCCCTCGCCCGGACCGTTCGCCGTCCTCGACGCCAGCACCGTGCCCAGCTCCGCGATCAGCTCGCGGAGCTCGTCGTCGGACAGGTACATGGCGGCCTGCCGGTAGCCCACCAGGTCCCGGGCGAGGTCGACGTCGTCCCGCTCGAGGTAGCGGTCGAAGTCGGCCAGCAGCCCGGCGACGAAGGCGAGGAAGCCCTGCCGGTGCTGCTCGGCGCTCATCGTCGCCGCCTCCTGCGGACCGATCGACCCGGCGCCGGCCGGAAGCCGGTACGTGCGCTCGACGGTGCCGCGGACCCGGCGCTCCTCGGCCACCTCGAGCACCCCTCCCTCGGCCAGGGCGCCCACGTGCCGGTACAGCGTCGCCGGCGGCACGTCGGGCAGTTCCGCCCGCAGGTCGGAGGTCGTGAGCGCGCGGTCGCCGAGGAAGGCCTGCACGACCCGCAGCCGGACCGGATGCAACAGCAGCTCCGCCGAGGCCATGGCCAGCTCCCATCGTTCTCAATATTGACAACGTTCCTATTCTCAGAAATGATACTGCCATGCCCACCGCACACGTGACCAGCGACAAGCTCGAGGTGACCTTCAGCCGCGGCGAGAAGATCGCCGGACTGATCCGGGACGTGCACGTCCCGCTGTCCGCCGTCCGCGACGCCGTCGTGGTCCCGGACGGTTTCGCCGCCGCCCGCGGCGTCCGCGCCCCCGGACTCGCCATCCCCGGCGTCCGCAAGATCGGTACGTGGCGCCGGCACGGTGAGAAGGCCCTCGTCGCCGTGCGCCGCGGTGAGCCGGCGGTCCGGATCTCGCTGAGCGGGGAGCGCTACGACACCCTGCTGCTGGGCGTCGCCGACCCGGCCGGGCTGGTCGCCCGGCTCGGCTCCCGGGCCGGCTGATGCGCGAGACTCCGCTGCGGATCGACTCCGCGGGCCAGGTCCTGGCCGGCACGCTGGCCCTCCCCGACGGCGACGGGCCCTTCCCCGCGGTGCTGCTGGCCTCCGGCTCGGGCCCGCTCGACCGGGACTCCAACCACCGCCGGGCCCGCTTCGACGTCTCCCGGCAACTCGCGCACGCCCTCGCCGCCGGGGGCCTGGCCTCGCTGCGCTACGACAAGCGCGGGGTGGGCGAGAGCCCGGGCGACTGGCGGACCGCCGGCCTGTACGACAACGTCGACGACGCCGGAGCCGCGGTCGCCGCGCTCGCCGCCCACCCGCAGGTGGACGCCCACCGGGTGTTCGCCGCCGGGCACAGTGAGGGTGCGCTGCTGGCCATGGCGATCGCCGGGCGCGGGAGTCCCGTCGCCGGGGTCGTACTGCTCAGCGCCAGCGCCACCCCCGGCGAGCAACTCCTGCTCTGGCAGGCCGACCGCATCGCCGCGACCCTGCCACGCCCGGTGCGCGCCCTGCTGCGCCTGCTCCGGTTCGACCTGCGCGCCAAGGTCGCGAAGAACCACGCGAAGATCAAGGCGACGACCACCGACGTCGCGCGGATGGGTCTGGTCCGGATCAACGCACGCTGGACCCGGGAGTTCCTCGCCCACGATCCGCGTGCGGATCTCGCCCGCATCGAGGTCCCCGTCCTGGCCGTCACGGGCGGCAAGGACCTGCAGGTCGATCCGGCCGACCTCGACGAGATCGCCCGCCTCGTGCCGGGCACGGTCCAGACCCACCGCGTCCCCGACGTCAGCCACACGTTGCGCGTCCAGCCCGGTGAACCGTCGATGCGCAAGTACAAGGCCGAGCTGCGCGAGCCACTCGCCCCCCAGGTCGTCGACCTGGTCGTGGCGTGGTGTCGCTCCCAGGCCGCCACCACACCGGCCGGCTGACGGGCGCTACGGCTGCGCGTCTCCGGTGAACCGGTCGGCGATCAGCGCCGCCAGCTCGAGGAACGCGTCACGGGTGGGCCGGCGCAGGCGGGCGAACCGGACCCGGCCGCCGGTCGCGAGGTGCGGGTCGTGCGGTACCTCGACGACGGCTCGGGAGCGGGCGGCGAAGTGCTCCCGGATCCGGGTTCTGTCCACCTCGGCGCTGCCCCGGTCGCACGACAGCACGACGACGGCGTCGGCGGCCAGCTCGGCATGCCCGTGCGCGACCAGCCAGTCCAGCGTCTTGCTGGCCCGGCTCGCGCCGTCCACGGTCGGGGCGCCGACGACGATGAGGCTGTCGGCCAGCTGCAGGGTGCCCTCCATCGCCGAGTGCACCAGGCCCGTGCCGGAGTCGGTGACGACGATGTTGAAGAACCGGGCAAGCACCGCGCAGACGCGCGCGTACTCGTCCCGGTCGAACGCCGCGCTCGCGGCCGGGTCCTGCTCCGAGGCGAGCACCTGCAGGCGCCCGGCCAGGCTGGTGTAGCGGGACACGTCGGCCCAGGACTGGACCGAGTCGAGATCGTCGAGCAGTTCGCGGACGGTCACCGCGGACTCGCCGGTGAGCCGCTCGGCGAGGGTCCCGGCGTCGGGGTTCGCGTCGAGTACCACGGCCCGGTCGCCACGGTTCTCGGCCAGGGCCAGGCCCAGGCAGGTGGCCACGGTGGTCTTGCCGACCCCGCCCTTGATCGACGTGACCGCCACCCGGTGGGCACCGGCGAGCGGGTTGCGGATGCGGTGCAGGAGCGACCGCCGGGCCTGCTCGGCCTCGCTCGGGCCGGGATTGACCAACCCGCGGCTCCCGGCGTAGACCAGCCGCCGCCAGCCCTCCTCGGGCCGGTCCGCGCGATGCCGGACGATCGTGTCGTCGGTCAACTCCGCGGCGGTCTCCGGACGGACCGCCCGTATCGTCTGCTCCCCCACCGGACCCCCCGCGCCGCTGTGCCGAGACGTGACGGGCGGGCCCTCCAGCCGATGACCGTACTTGTCCCACCAGGTCAGCGGATCCGGTTCGACGCGGCGCGCCACGTGCGCAGGGTAGCGCGACGGACACACTGCGTCAGAGATCCGATACAAGATCGAGAACAGCCGGATGTGACGCCGGCGCGCTCGCTACCGGATCCTCGGGGAGCAGCTCGGGCAGCACTCCACGGCCGGGACGCCGTCCGGTGGCGGGTGATGGGACGGCACGCCGCAGGGCGGCCCCGACGCCGGGGGCACCCCGAGGTCCGCGAGATCGGGGACGGGGTCCCGGACGATCCGCGCGACGGCCACGGCGCTTCACCTCACGGTGCAACACGCCCGCCCGATGGGCGGTCCCGACAGCGCCGGCGAGCTTCACCCCGATGTCGAGGACGTGATCGACGGGCAACCGCCCGGCTCTGCGCAGCCGGGAGGCAGATTAACGATCTTCGCCGCGATGACGGAGTGGTGCGCTCCGGATCGCGCCTAGTCGATCAGGTCCATCCCGGTACCCGTGCGCCCGTTCAGCGACGCGCCGGCGGCGGTCCCGTTCGACGAGCCGCCGCGCCAGAGCTGGCTGCGCCCGCGGGTCACCGTTCGCAGCGCCTTGCTCAGGGTGTCCTCGAACTCGGCGAGCTTGGCGTCGACGTAGCCGTCGCACTCGCGACGCAGCCGGTCGGCCTCGCCGTCGGCCGCGTCGACGATCCGGGCGGCCTCGGCGTGCGCGGCGCGCACCACCTCGGTCTGTGAGACGAGCCGGGCCTGCTCGGCCTGGCCGTCGGCGACGTAACGGTCGTGCGCGGCGCGCCCGGCGTGCGCGAGCCGGTCGGCCTCGTCGCGGGCCCGATCGGTCAGGTCGGTGTACTGGCGGCGCCCGTCGGCGATGGCCCGCTCCGCCTCGTGCTGGGCGTGGGCCACCATCTGCTCGGCCTCCTCGCGCGCCTCGGAGATGGTGCGCTCGGCCTCGGCCCGAGCCTCGGCCAATATCTGCTCGGCCTCCTCCGTCGCGGACGAGCGGGCCTCCTCGGCCTCCCGCTCCGCCTCGGAGATCACCTCGTCGCGGCGGTCGAGGACGTCCTGGGCGTCGTCCAGCTCTCCCGGCAACGCCTCGCGGACGTCGTCGAGCAGTTCGAGCACATCACCCCGCGGCACCACGCAGTTGGCCGTCATGGGGACGCTGCGCGCCTCCTCGACGACCGTGACCAGCGCGTCCAGCGACTCGAAGACCCGGTACACGGGACGGATCCTGCCACCGCGACACGCTCATTCGCCGTATTCGGCGTGGCGCGCGCGTGTCAAGTTCCGACCGGGTGATCAACGTGTAGGGAGCCGCCCGCCCGGGTAGGGCGATCTCTGCGCCTCCTACGCGCGCTCGGCGATCCGCTCCAGCAGCTGCCGGTGGACCGACTCCGGCAGCAGATGCGCGACGTCCCCGCCGTAGGTCGCCACCTCCTTGACCAGCGAGCTGGACAGGAAGCTGAACTCGGGGTTGGTCGACATGAACAGCGTGTCGACCCCCGACAGGCGCTGGTTCATCTGCGCCATCTGCAGCTCGTAGTCGAAGTCCGTGACGGCGCGCAGGCCCTTCACGATCGCCCGCACGTCGTGTGCGCTGCAGTAGTCGACGAGCAGGCCGTGGAAGGAGTCGACCGTCACGTTCTCCATGTCGGCGGTCGTCTCCTTGAGCATGGCGATCCGCTCGTCCACGGTGAACAGGCTCTTCTTGTTCTTGTTGATCAGTACCGCGACGACGACCTCGTCGAACAGGCCGGCGGCACGACCGATGATGTCGAGGTGACCGAGGGTCACCGGGTCGAACGAGCCGGGACAGACCGCGCGCCTCATCGCTGCGCCTCCGATCGGAGCATCACGAGCCGGGACCGTAACAGTGGCCGACGTGCAGGGTGGTGTCTCCGTAACGGCGCTCACGTGCCCCGCGCAGCGGATCGGGCCAGTCGAAGGCCCCGCTGCGGGCTCCGCGCTCGACCACGACGGTTGCGTCCGGCGCGAGCCAGCCGTGGGCCTGCGCGGCGGCGAGCCAGCCGGCGACCTCGTCGTCGGCGACCTCGTACGGCGGGTCGACGAGCACGACGTCGTAGGCGCGGTCGGCCCGCCCGGCGAGGACCGCGGCGGCCGGGGCGGCCCGGACCTCCCCACCCAGGCCCAGATCGGCGACGTTGCGCCGGAGCACCGCCGCAGCACGCCGGTCGCACTCGACGAACAGCGCGTGCTCGGCGCCCCGGGACAGGGCCTCGAGGCCGAGCGCGCCCGATCCCGCGCACAGGTCGAGCACCGCGGCCCCGTCCAGTCCGGGGTCGTTCTCCAGCACGCTGAACAGCGCCTCACGCACCCGGTCGGAGGTGGGCCGGGTGCCCTTCGGCGGGACGGCGAGCCGCCGCCCGCCGACCCGCCCCGCGATGATCCGCGTCATCCGGCCTCACTCGAGTTCGAGGAGCAGATCGCCGCCCTCGACCTGCTGGACCTTCCCGATGGCCAGCCGGCCGACCGTGCCGGACTGCTGCGCGGTGATCGACGCCTCCATCTTCATCGCCTCGATGGTCGCGACGGTCTGGCCGGCCTCCACCGTGTCGCCCTCGTCCACCGACAGCGTCACCACCCCGGCGAACGGCGCCGCGACGTGCCGGTCGTTGCCGCGGTCGGCCTTCTCCGCGGCCTTGACGTCGGTCGCCACCGACTCGTCGCGCACCGACACCGGCCGCAACTGGCCGTTGAGGGTGGTCAGCACGCTCCGGTAACCGCGCTCGTCGGCCTCGGAGATCGCCTCCAGCTCGATGAGCAGCCGCACCCCGGGCTCGAGGTCGACGGTGTGCTCGATCTCGGGCTCCAGGCCGTAGAAGAAGTCCTTGCTCGACAGCACCGACGTGTCGCCGTAGGTCTCGCGGTGCGCGTCGAACTCCTTGGTCGGCCCGGGGAACAGCAGCCGGTTCAACGTCGCCCGGCGATCGTCGCGCAGCCCGCAGCGGTCCTCGTCGGACAGGTCGGCGGCCTCCTTCTCCGGCGAACGGCCCTCCAGGGCCCGGGTCCGGAACGGCTCCGGCCAGCCCGCAGCCGGCACGCCGAGCTCGCCGCGCAGGAACCCGATCACCGAGTCGGGCACGTCGAACCGACCCGGCTCGGCCTCGAAGTCCTCGGGCTGCACCCCGGCCCCGACCAGGTGCAGCGCGAGGTCGCCGACGACCTTGGACGACGGCGTCACCTTGACCAGCCGACCGAGCATCCGGTCGGCGGCCGCGTAGCAGTCCTCGATCAGCTCGAACCGGTCGCCCAGGCCGAGCGCGATCGCCTGCTGGCGCAGGTTCGACAGCTGCCCACCGGGGATCTCGTGGTGGTAGACCCGCCCGGTCGGGCTGGCCAGCCCGGACTCGAACGGCGCGTAGACCTTGCGCACCGCCTCCCAGTACGGCTCCAGATCGCCGACGGCCGCCAGCTCCAGGCCGGTGGCGCGCTCGGTGTGGTCGGTGGCGGCGACCAGCGCGGACAGCGACGGCTGGCTCGTGGTCCCGGCCATGCTGGCCACGGCCGCGTCTACCGCGTCCACCCCGGCGTCGATCGCCGCGATCAGCGTGGCCATCTGGCCGCCCGCGGTGTCGTGGGTGTGCAGGTGCACCGGCAGATCGAACCGCTCCCGCAACGCCGTGACCAGCTTCCGCGCGGCCGGCGGGCGCAGCAGCCCGGCCATGTCCTTGATCGCCAGCACGTGCGCACCGGCATCGACGATCTGCTCGGCCAGGCGCAGGTAGTAGTCCAGCGTGTAGAGCCGCTCGGACGGGTCGGCGAGGTCGGCGGTGTAGCACAGCGCGACCTCGGCGACCGCCGTCCCGGTGTTGCGGACGGCCTCGATCGCCGGGCGCATCTGCTCGACGTCGTTGAGCGCGTCGAAGATCCGGAAGATGTCCATCCCGGTCTTCGCGGCCTCGTCGACGAACGCCTGGGTGACCTCCACCGGATACGGCGTGTAGCCGACGGTGTTGCGCCCGCGCAGCAGCATCTGGGTGCAGATGTTCGGCGCCGCCTCGCGCAGCGCCGCCAGCCGCTCCCACGGGTCCTCGGCCAGGAAGCGCAGCGCCACGTCGTAGGTCGCCCCGCCCCAGCACTCCAGCGAGAACAGCTGCGGCACCGTCCGCGCGACGTACGGGGCGACGGCCAGCAGGTCCCGGGTCCGGATGCGGGTGGCCAGCAGCGACTGGTGGGCGTCGCGGAACGTGGTGTCGGTGACCGCGACCGCCGACTGCTCGCGCAGCCGGGCGGCGAAGCCCTCCGGGCCCAGGTCGCGAAGCAGTTGCCGGGAACCGTCGGGCGCCTTCACCTCCAGGTCGCAGGCCGGCAGCTTGTCCACCGGCTCGACGACCTTGGGCCGCGGCCCGTTGGGCCTGTTGACCGTGGTCTCGGCCAGGTACCTGAGCATCCGGGTACCGCGGTCGGCGGGCTGGCGGGCGGACAGCAGCTCGGGGCGTTGCTCGATGAAGCTCGTGGTGACCTTGCCGGCCTCGAAGTCCGGGTCGGACAGCACCGCGGCGAGGAACGGGATGTTGGTGTGCACGCCGCGGATCCGGAACTCCGCGACCGCGCGCTTGGCCCGTCGCACCGCGGTGCGGAAGGTCCGGCCCCGGCAGGTCAGCTTCACCAGCATGGAGTCGAAGTGCGCGCTGACCTCGGCGCCGGTGTGCGTCGTCCCGCCGTCCAGGCGCACGCCCGGGCCGCCCGGCGAGCGGTAGTTGCCGATCACGCCGGTGTCCGGGCGGAACCCGTTGGACGGGTCCTCGGTGGTGATCCGGCACTGCAGCGCGGCCCCGTGCAGGTAGATCTCGTCCTGGGTCATCCGCAGCCGCGGCAGCGTCTCACCGGACGCGATGCGCAGCTGGGCGATCACCAGGTCGCGGTCGGTGACCTCCTCGGTCACCGTGTGCTCGACCTGGATGCGCGGGTTCATCTCGATGAAGACATGGTTGCCCTCCTCGTCGAGCAGGAACTCCACGGTGCCGGCGTTGACGTACCCGATGTGGCGGGCGAACGCGACGGCGTCGGCGCAGATCCGGTCCCGCAGCTCGGGATCCAGGTTCGGCGCGGGCGCGATCTCGATGACCTTCTGGTGGCGGCGCTGCACCGAGCAGTCCCGCTCGTAGAGGTGCACGACGTTGCCCTCGGCGTCGGCGAGGATCTGGACCTCGATGTGCCGTGGGTTGACGACCGCCTGCTCCAGGAACACGGTCGCGTCGCCGAATGCGGACTCGGCCTCGCGCATCGCCGCCTCGATGGCCTCGCGCAGCTCGCCCGGCTCCGCGACCCGGCGCATGCCGCGCCCCCCACCGCCGGCCACGGCCTTGACGAACACCGGGAACCCGACGCCCTCGGCCGCCTCCAGCAGCGCGTCGACGTCGTCGGAGGGCTCGCTGGAGCGCAGCACCGCGACCCCGGCCTCCCGGGCCGCGGCCACCGCGCGGGCCTTGTTCCCCGTCAGGTGCAGCACCCGGGCGGGTGGCCCGACGAACGTGATCCCGGCCTCCTCGCACGCCTCGGCCAGGTCCGGGTTCTCGGACAGGAAGCCGTAGCCGGGGTAGATCGCGTCGGCGCCCGCCGCGCGCGCCGCCTTGATCACCTCGTCGACCGACAGGTACGCCCGGACCGGGTGGCCCTCCTCGCCGATCTGGTAGGACTCGTCGGCCTTCGCCCGGTGCAGCGAGTTGCGGTCCTCGTACGGGAAGATCGCGACTGTCCCAATGCCGAGCTCGTACGCGGCCCGGAACGCCCGGATGGCGATCTCACCACGGTTGGCCACCAACACCTTGCGAAACATCCGGCTCCTTGCGTCTTCACGGGTCCGAGCAACGCGTGATGGTCGCACGGTGGCGAATCCGCGTCGAAACGTGAGGGTGCGCGGCTGCGCCTCCGGTCACATCCCACTCCCCATGATTCAGGGTTCCGCCCGATGCGAAGACACCACCCGATCGGGTACCAAAGAGAGATGACACGTCGTCCGCCACCTGCGGGCCTGCGTGGCCGGGGGCGGCCCCGCGGTCACGGGCACTGGCACGCCGCACACCGGGATCCGGGCGGGCGACGGAGCGGTTGGCCGGGCTTCGGCCCGCCGATGGCCCCAGGGGGCCGACGTCACCCGGGGTGGGGCAAGCCGCCGGCCGCCCGCCGCCCCCGGATCTCGACGGCATGGCTGCTGGTGCCGGCCGTCATCGTGCTCGGGGGTTCCGTCATGGCGTTGATGATGATCGCTGCCGTGCTCGCCGTCATGATCTCGGCCGCGCTGCCCATGCTGGTGGCCTTCCTCGCGGTCGGCCTGATCACGCACTCACGACGGCGCCGGGCCGCCCTGCGCCGGGGCGGGTCCGCCGGAACGGTGCCGCTGGCTTACCGGCCCCCCGTGCCGCCGCGGCCCGTCGCCCCGCCGTGGCCGCAGGCCCGTGCCCGGTTCGACATGCTGCGCCGGGAGTATGCGGCCTACGAGTGCGACCCGATGCAGGTACTGCGACTGCCCGCCCTGTCGGACGTGACGGTGCCGAGCACGGGGCGGTTCGTCGAGGCGTTCGCCGAGGCGCAGGCGCTGGAGACCGACTCCCCGCCCGCCCACACGCACGCCGCCGCGTTCGTCGCCGCCGTCGACCGGGCCGAGCGGGCCTGGCGCGCGGCGCGCGACGCCGCCGAGCGCATCCGGCTCTCCGGGCTGTCCCCCGCCGAGCGGGGCACCGTCGAGCGGGTGATCAAGCTCTTGACCACCGCCCGCGACTCCGACAGCGACGCCGAGCGCCTGACGGCCTACGCCATGGCCCGTTCGGAGCTGGCCAAGCTGGACCGCGCCGGGGTGATCCACCTGCCGCGGACCGCGCAGGCCACCCTGGACGCCGCCGGCCGCGGCCAACTCCCGGCCTGACCCACCCGCCTCCCCACCCCGCGAG
>NZ_JAAXKZ010000149.1 GCF_012911875.1 Pseudonocardia bannensis
ACGTCGCCCAACAGCTCAACGGGCGTCCACGCAAAACGCTCGGCTGGAAAACTCCAGCCGAGCGTCTGCGTCAACTACTGTCCGCCTGACCTACCAGCGGTGTTGCAACGACCCCTTGAATCCGCCGGGCGAGGGCGGGGCCGTGGCTCGTGGTCTCATCGCGGGCCTGGTCCACCGCTCCGGCTCCCCTCGCAGCGGCCCGCCCCGGTGACGAGCGCATGTTGCCGCTTCAACGAACCGCGCCACCCGATCGGTTCCCCACCGACGGCCCGTGAGTGGATGGCACCGCTCGAACGGTGTCATCCACTCACGAGGACCGCAGGCCCAGGGCGCGGGCGGCCAGCTGGGCCAGGTGCACCGGCTCGCGCTGACCGGCCTGGCGAAGCTGTGTGCGGCAGCTGAACCCGTCGGCGAGCACCGCTACGTCGGCGTCCGCGGCGCGGACGGCCGGCAGCAGCACCCGCTCGGCGCAGGCCATCGACACCTCGTAGTGGCCCTTCTCGAAGCCGAAGTTGCCGGCCAGCCCGCAGCAACCCGAGTCGAGCACGTCGGCGTCCACCCCGAGGGCGGCGAGCACGGCCTTGTCGTCCTCGGCGCCGAGGTCCGCGTGCTGGTGGCAGTGCACCTGGACGAGCGCCTTCTGCCCGGCCACGACCACCGCGTCGGGCAGCTCGCCGGCGTGCTCGGCGAGCACCTCGGCGAACGTGCGGACCCCCGTCGACAACGCGGCGGCCAGCGGTTCGCCCGGCAGCAGCTCCGGTCCGTCGGCCCGCAGCGCCGCGGTGCACGACGGTTCCAGCCCGACCACCGGGACACCCGCGGCGAGCCACGGCTCGATCGTCCGCAGGCTGCGCAGCAGCACCTTGCGGGCCGCGTCGACCTGTCCGGTGGAGGTCCAGGTCAGCCCGCAGCACACGTCGCGCGGCGGCAGCTCGACGGTGTAGCCCAGAGACTCCAGGACCGCGACGGCATCGTCGGCGATCACCGGATCGAAGTGGTTGGTGAACGTGTCGGGCCACAGCAGCACCCGCCCCCGCGGGCCCGCCGCAGCCCGCAGCGGGGTGGCCCTGCCGCGACCGGAGCGCAGCAAGGCCACCTTGCTGCGGCGGGACGCCGTGAACGGGCGCCGGGCGATCGGCGGGATGGCGCGTTCCGGGGCGATGCCGCCGACCTTCTTGGCCACGGCCGCCAGCGGGCCGCGCGCGGCGGCGTTGAGCGCGTCGACGGCGAGCGCCGGGAGCCTGCCGACCATCCGCATCCAGCGCGGCAGCGCACCCATCGAGTAGTGCGACGCCGGGCGGCGCCTGCCCTTGTACCGCTGGGCCAGGTACTCGGTCTTGTAGGCGGCCATGTCGACGCCGACGGGACAGTCGCGCTTGCAGCCCTTGCACGACAGGCACAGGTCGAGGGCCTCGGCGACATCCGGCGACTCCCAGCCACCCGTGATCACCTGCCCGTTGGCCATCTCGAACAGCAGCCGGGCCCGGCCGCGGGTGGAGTGCATCTCCTCCCCGGTCGCCCGGTAGCTCGGGCACATCACGCCGCCGGACGCGGTCACGCACTTGCCGACGCCCAGGCAGCGCCGGGTGGCGCGGGTGAAACTGCCGCGGTCGTGCGCGAACGCCAGCTCCGGCTCGTCGCGCAGCGTGGGCATCCCGACGAAGATCCGCAGATCGTCGTCCATCCTGGCCGGCCGGACGACCCGGTCGGGGTTCATCCGGTCGTCGGGGTCCCAGACGCTCTTGAACTGCTCGAACGCGGCGATGATCTCCGGCGGGTACATCCGGGGCAGCAGCTCGGCGCGGGCCTGGCCGTCGCCGTGCTCGCCGGACAGCGAGCCGCCGTGCGCGACGACGAGGTCCGCGGCGTCGGTCATGAACGCCCGGAAGTTCGCGATACCGGGCTCGGTGAGCAGGTCGAAGTCGATCCGCACGTGCAGGCAGCCGTCGCCGAAGTGCCCGTAGTAGGCACCGCGGCGCCCGTGCCGGGCCAGCAGCGCGTCGAACTCGCGCAGGTAGGCGCCGAACCGGTGCGGCGGGACGGCCGCGTCCTCCCAGCCCGGCCAGGCCTCCCCGCCGTCGGGGCTGCGGGTCAGGATGCCGGCACCGTCCTCGCGGATCCGCCACAGCGCCTTCATCCGCGCCGGGTCGCTGACCACGACGCTCGTGGCGCCGTAGGGCTTCATCGCACGGGCGACGGCGTGCGCGGCGGCCTCGGCCTCCCCGGGGGTCGCCCCGCCGGTCTCGACGTAGAGCCAACCGCCGCCGGGTGGGAGCGCGCGGCTCGCCGTTTCCAGCGGGTTGTGTGCGCGCAGGGCCGCGATCAGCCCGGCGTCCATGCCCTCGATCGTCAGCGGGTTGTGCTCACGGACGACCATGACGTTGTCCGCGGCCAGATAGGCGTCCTCGAAACCCAGTACCGCGAGTGCGCGGGCGGCCGGCGACTCCACCAGCCGCACCGTCGCCTCGAGCACCGTCGCGCAGGTGCCCTCGGTGCCCACCAGCGCCTTGGCCAGGTCGAACCCGTTCTCCGGAAGCAGCTGGTCGAGGTTGTAGCCCGACACCCGCCGGGTCAGGTCGGGGAACGAGGCGCGCACGTCGTCCGCGAGCTTGTCGCGCAGGTCCCGCAGCGCGCCGGGGATCCCACCGGCTCCGGGACCCGGCTCCCCGGAGCCGAGGCTCAGCCGCTCGCCGCGGTAGGTGAGCACGTCGAGCGCGTGGACGTTGTCGACGGTCTTTCCCCACGCCACCGAGTGCGAGCCGCACGCGTTGTTGCCGATCATCCCGCCGAGCGTGCAGCGGTTGTGCGTGGACGGGTCGGGGCCGAACGTCAGCCCGTGCGGCCGGGCCGCGTCGCGCAACGTGTCGAGCACCAGTCCGGGTTGCACGCGGGCGGTGCGGGCCTGCGGGTCGATCTCCACGATGCCGCCCATGTGCTTCGTGAAGTCGAGCACAACGGCGACATTGACCGCCTGGCCCGCGATGGACGTACCGGCGCCGCGCGGCAGCACCGGGACCCCGTGCTCCCGGCACACCGCGATCGCGGCCTCGACGTCGGCGGCGTCGCGTGGGGCGACCACCCCGATCGGCACCCGGCGGTAGTTCGAGGCGTCGGCCGAGTACATCGCGCGGTGCGCGGCGTCGAACCGGACCTCGCCGCGGACGGCGGCGGTGAGGTCGGCACTCAGGTCTCGGGCGGGGGCGGGCAGGCGTGCGTCGGACACGAGATCAGTGTGACGTGCCGCTGGACGCCGATCCCGTCGAACCGGATGTGGGCTTCGCGGCGGGCTCGGCTTCGGGCTTGGGCTTGGCCGGCTCGCCGTGCGAGTGGCCGTGCCCGTGACCGTGGCCGTGGCCGTGGCCGTGGCCGCCGGACCCGGAACCCGCGCCGCCGCCGAGCACCGGGTCCCCGGCGCGCAGCGGCGCATCGTGGTAGCGGCCCTCGTGGGCGATGATCGGCCGCTGGTCACCCGCGAGCTCGGGGTGCTTGGCCTCGAGTTTCTGGCGCCGCTCCCACTGCTTCTGCATCCGGGTGACGTACTCCCGGTTGCCGTTGTAGACCCCGCGCCAGGTCTGCGGCATCTGCTCCTTCGCGAGGCCGGCATCGGCCTGGCCACCCAGGCTGAACCCGGCGGGGATCTTGCGCGTGGCCCCGCCGCACTCGGGGCAGGCCGGAGCATCGGCGTCGAACGAGGTCAGCCGCTCGAAGCGCAACCCGCAGTCGCAGCGGTAGACGTAGATCGGCATCGCGGGCCCTTCGGGCTCGTGCGCGGCGACGGCCGCCGGAGCCGCCGTCGCCGCGCACCAGGGATCACCAGTTCTGGACGGACTTCGTCAGGATGTCGGCGATGTCGTCCTCGGTCGGCGTCTTCGGACAGGTCGCCAGCAGCCGCTGCTGCTTCATCGTGCCGGGCACCAGGTCGGGCACGTCGGCCTCGGTGTACCCGACGCCGCCGATCCCGTTCGGGATCCCGATGTCGCGCATCAGCCGGACCAGGACGGACGGGAGCTGCTCGCGCGCGTCGTTGTGCTTGTCCGCCCGTGGGTCCATCAGCTCCGCGGCCCGCAGGTGCCGCTCCGGTGCGCTCTCGAAGGAGAACCGGAACGCCTCCGGCGCCGTCAGCGACACCGACTGCCCGTGCGGGACCATCGGCTCGTCCTGCGGGTAGCCCGCCGGTCGGTAGTCCTTGACCATGCCCGCGATCGGGTAGGCGTTGGCGTGCGGGATGTGCACCCCCGAGTTGCCGAAGCCCATGCCCGCGAACGTCGCGGCCATCATCATGTTCGACCGGGCCTCGAGGTTGTCGGCACCGGAGTGGACGGCCGTGCGGAACGACTGGGCGAGCAGGGTCATGGCCCTCTCGCACCACAGGTCCGACACCGGGTTCGAGCCGCAGTAGGTCACCCGTTCCTCGGGCTTCTTGCGGTCGAACGTCGTGTAGTAGCGCGCCGTGTAGGACTCCAGCGCGTGGCACACGATGTCCATCCCGGACGCCGCGGTGACCTCCGGGGGCAGCGACATCGTGAGCAGCGGGTCGACCACGGCCAGGGTCGGGCGCAGCCGCCAGTGGCTGATCCCGGTCTTGACCTTCATCGACAGGATGTCCAGCACGCACATCGCGGTGGACTCCGAGCCGGTGCCGGCCGTCGTCGGGATCGCGATGAGCGGTTTGAGCTGGCCCGGCGGCACCTTGGCGTTGCCGATCGGCTTGTTGATGTAGTCCATCAACTCGCCGGGGTGGCTGGTCAGCAGGTTGATCGCCTTGGCGGTGTCGATCGCCGACCCGCCACCGACGGCGACGAAGCCGTCCCACGGGCCCTGTACCCGGGCGTACTCCGTCGCCTTGTTCATCGAGTCGTCGGTCGGCTCGACGTGCACGCCGTCGAAGATCTCGGACTCGATGTCGTAGCGCTTCAGATTGTCCGCGATGCGCTGCGGCGCCCCGATCGCACTGACCCCGGGGTCGGTGACGATCAGGACCCGCTTCACGCCGTAACCGGACATCTCGAAGCCGACCTCGTCCGAGGCACCGGCGCCGAACTTCAGCGGCGGCGCACCCCAGGTGAAGATCGTCTCTTCGGTCAGGTCGACGTCGGTCATGCCTTCCTCCTGCCGGGCGGGCGCCCTGCCGTCACGTGTAGGAACCGTCCGGCACCACACGCAGCTGGTGGATCTGGTCCGGGTCGTGGCCGAAGACCATCTGCGCGTCGGTCTTCTCCTGGATGCCACGGAGCTTCTCGACCGAGGAGTAGAACTGCTCCATGTTGTTGACGATCGCGGCCGGCGTGGCGGGCGGCCCGTAGCTGTCACCCATGTACACCGCGTCCGAGGTGAAGATCATCGTGCCGGTGTCCGGCAGGTCGACCTGCATCGACATGCAGCCCGGGGTGTGGCCCGGGGTCTGGATCAGCCGGACGCCGGGCAGGAAGTCGGTGTCGCCGGAGACCGTCTCGAAGTTCAGGCCCTCGTAGTCGGTCTTGAGGTGGGCCCCGTTGAACAGGTCGTCGAAGCTGTGGGCGAACTCCAGCTCCTTGTCGCTCACGACCAGCTTGGCGTCGGTGTTCTCGAACATCCGGACGTTGCCGGCGTGGTCGAAGTGCAGGTGCGACAGGATCACGTAGTCGATCTCGTCGAGGCCCACACCCATCGTCTTGAGCCGGGAGTCCAGGTACTCGTCGTCATTGACCGCGTCGTAGGGGAAGAAGTCCTGGAAGCCGGTCGGCGCCCAGCGCTCCTGCCAGTCCCGCGGGCAACTGGTGTCCCAGAGGACCTTGCCGTCGTCGGTCTCCACGAGGACGCAGTGCGTGGGCACCTCCGACCACGGTGTCGGCTGGTCCTTGTCGTGGATGGAGCGGATGGTCCGGCCGGGCTTGAGCAGCAGCCAGGTCAGGTCGGCGTGCATGGCCCCACAAGGGATGATGCTCACCTTGTTCGCAGTTGCCATCGTGGTCCCTTCGACGCTGAGGGATGTCGCCACGCGCTCGGGCGCGCGCCCGCAGAGGTGACCGTGGCATGTGGCATGTCACACGTCAATCCGTGCGCACGCAGCGACGCACTCCGTCATCCGGAACTCGTCGTCCGCCTTGGCGGCCCGCTCCATGGCCTGGTCTGCTTGACCTGCCTCACCGGCGGCGCCCGTGCACCGGGCGGGAGTGGCGTGCCACCGGAGGCCGGTCAACGCGCGGACCACCCGGTGGCCGCGGGACCTGGCAACCTGGTCCACATGCGGCGCTACGAGTACCGGGTACTGCAGATCCGCGAGAGCATGATCGGCGGCAAGTTGTCGGCCGACAAGCTGGAGAGGGTCCTCAACGACGCGGCGGACGAAGGCTGGCAGCTCAGGGCGATCACATCCACCGAGGTCAAGGGCCGGATCGGTCCTGGCGGCGTCGAGGGCCTGCTGGTCACCCTGGAACGGCCGGTCGGCTGACCGTCACGGCGGCCGGGAGCACCGCGTCCCCCGGTCATCGCGTCTTGATAACGTCTTCAGGCGCAGGTCCAGCAGCGAGGCCCGCGGTCCCTTGTAGACCGACCTCGCTGGACAGGTGCACATGCCCGACGACCTCGATCTGTCACGCTCGATCGAGGCGCTGAGTGGATCCGACGTGGCCGACCGGGTCGGCCGGTTCCGCCTCGACCTGCGCACCGGCCGGTGGACGTGGTCGAACGAGACGCTCGCACTTCACGACCTCCCGCTCGACGCGCCCGCCACGACGGCGACCCTGCTGGCATTGCGGCACCCGCAGGACCGCGACCCCGACCTCGGTCGGGTGGTCACGGCGATCGCCGCCGGCCGGCCGTTCGCCTCCGGGTTCCGGATCGTCACCGCGGCGGGCCTGACCCGGACGGTACTGGTCGTCGGCGAGCCCGAGCGCGACGACACCGGCACGGTGGTGGCGGTAAGCGGTCATCTGGTGGAGCTCACCGCCGAGGTCGACCACCGCGACGCCGAACTCGCCGAGCTGCGTGAGCGAGCCGACCAGTTGGCGCACGCCCTGCGCACCCGGCCCGTGATCGAGCAGGCCAAGGGCATGCTCATGCTGATGCACCGGTGCTCGGAGCAGAAGGCGTTCGACCTGCTCCGCGGTCTCTCGCAGGCCTCGAACCGCAAGCTGCGCGACGTCGCGGCGGAGATCGTCGACGCGATGTCCCGTGACGAACCGCTACCCGCGGGCACCGCACGGGTCCTCGCGGCCGAGCTCGCCCAGCCGGGTCTGCGCGACGTGGCCGAAGGGCAGAAGTCGCCCTGACACTAATGTCCGTCAGGTGACCGACGCCGTCTCCGAGTTGTTCGATCCCGAAGCCTGGCAGGTCGTCCCCGGCTTCGACTTCACCGACATCACCTACCACCGGGCGGTGTCCACCGGCGCGGTGCGGATCGCGTTCGACCGCCCCGAGGTGCGCAACGCGTTCCGCCCACACACGGTCGACGAGCTGTACCGGGCGCTGGACCACGCGCGGCAGACCCCCGACGTCGGCTGCGTGCTGCTCACCGGTAACGGCCCCTCGCCGCGCGACGGCGGCTGGGCGTTCTGCTCCGGCGGCGACCAGCGCATCCGCGGCCGCACCGGTTACCAGTACGCGAGCGGCGAGACGGCGGAGTCGGTCGATCCGGCGCGGGCGGGGCGGCTGCACATCCTGGAGTGCCAGCGGCTGATCCGGTTCATGCCCAAGGTCGTCATCGCGGTCGTCCCCGGCTGGGCGGCCGGCGGCGGGCACTCGCTGCACGCGGTCGCCGACCTGACCCTGGCCAGTGCCGAGCACGCCCGGTTCAAGCAGACCGACGCCGACGTGGGCTCGTTCGACGGCGGCTACGGCTCGGCGTACCTCGCCCGCCAGGTCGGTCAGAAGTTCGCCCGGGAGATCTTCTTCCTCGGGCGGTCCTACACGGCCGAGCAGATGCACCACATGGGCGCGGTGAACGAGGTGGTCCCGCACGCCGACCTGGAGAAGGTCGCGCTCGAGTGGGCGACCGAGATCAACGGCAAGTCGCCGACCGCGCAGCGGATGCTCAAGTACGCGTTCAACCTCGCCGACGACGGCCTGGTCGGCCAGCAACTGTTCGCCGGCGAGGCGACCCGGCTGGCCTACATGACCGACGAGGCCGTCGAGGGTCGCGACGCGTTCCTGCAGAAGCGCGACCCCGACTGGGCGCCCTATCCGTGGCACTACTGACGCCGTGCGGCGCCGGGCGGGAGGCGGCGCGGGGAGCGGGGTGCCGGTGATGCTGCGACCGGTGCCCGTCGACGGTTCCCCGGACACCGTCGCCGAGCTGGTGGGCGCGCTCGGCTCCACCCTGGACGGCACCGGGCCCGCGGTGCTGCCGGTCGGGCCCGCGGGCCGCGACCGCCCCGTCCCCGAAGCGGCTCCTGCCCCGGGCACGGCGGTCGTGATCACCACATCGGGCTCCACCGGCGAGCCCAAGCACGTGATGCTGACCGGTACTGCGCTCACCGCGTCCGCCCGGGCCACCGAGGCCCGGCTCGGAGGGCCCGCCCGCTGGTTGCTCGCGCTGCCCGCCGACCACGTGGCCGGGGTGCAGGTGATCGTGCGTGCCCTCCTGGCGGGCGCAGCGCCGGTGGTCCAGGACGTCCGGGACGGTTTCCGCTCGGCCGACTTCGCCCGGGCCACCGCCCGGATGCCCTGGGGCGCCCGGCGGTACACGAGCCTGGTGCCCACCCAGCTGCTCCGGCTGCTCGACGCCGGGGGCGCCCCGCTGCACGCCCTGTGCGGATACGACGCGGTGCTCGTTGGCGGGGCCGCGCTCGATGCCGGCCTGCGTGCCCGGGCCGAGGCGGCCGGGGTCCGGATCGTGGCCACGTACGGGATGAGCGAGACCGCCGGCGGCTGCGTCTACGACGGGCTGCCGCTCGACGGCGTGGCGGTCCGGCTGGACGGGGGACGGATCCTGCTGGGCGGCCCCACCCTCGCGGCCGGCTATCTCGGCCGGCCCGCCGAGACCGCCGCGGTGTTCGCCGACGGGTGGTTCCGGACCGGCGATCTCGGCCGGTGGGCCGGGCCCCGGCTGGAGGTGCTCGGCCGGGCGGACGACGTGATCGTCACCGGCGGGGAGAAGATCGCCCCGGCCGCTGTGGAACGTGTACTCGCCGCCCAGCCCGGAGTGCGCGCGGCGTGCGCGGTCGGGCTGCCCGACCCCGAATGGGGCGAGATCGTGGCCGCGGTGCTGGTACTCGCCGACCCGGCCGCCACGCCCGACTCCGACCGGCTCGGGGCGGCCGTGCGTTCCGAACTCGGCCGCGCCGCCGTACCCCGCCGGCTGCTCGCGGTGGACGAACTGCCGCTGCGCGGCGTGGGCAAGCCGGACCGCATCGCGGTGCGCCGACTCCTCACCGCGACGGACTGAGCCGGAGACGGCGACCCAAACCGGTTACGACGAGTTACACCCCATGGTGGTGCTCACTCTGCGTTGATTGACCACTACTCATTTGTCCGATCTGCTGCCCTCACTGACGGAACATGCATCACTGCCGTCACCCCAGTAACACCGATCGAGTCCAGGGAGTCGACAGGATGCGGACCAGGCTTCGCACCGCGCTGCTGCTCGCCATCGCCGGCGTGCTCACCGCCGGCACGGTCGCGCCGGCGTCGGCCTCGGAAGCGAGCGCCTCCACGTGGTCACCCGATCTGTCCCGGGGCGAGGCCGCCGGCGTCACGATGCGCGCCGGGGCCGCCGAGCTCGATCCGCAGCAGGCCCACCTCGCCCCGCAGGACGCCACCACCGGCGCGGGCGCGATGGCCGAGGGCGGACCGGACGCTGCGCCCGCGGCGATGGTGCCGACCGGGCTGCTCACCCTCGATCCCCAGACCTTGGACCGCCCGACCGACCGGGTCGAGTCCGCGCTCGTCGCCGACCTCCCGCCGGGCAGCACCGCCACGGTCGACGTGCGCGGTCGCCGGGCCACCGGCAACTGGACCGAGTGGATCCCGGCCACGCCGGTCACCGGCACCGCCACCGAGGGCGCCGCCACCGGAGGCGCCGTCTCGGCAGGCACCGTCGAACTGCCGGAGCCCGCGACCGAGGTGCAGAGCCGCCTCGTACTGACCGGGAGCCCCGGCGCCGAGCCGCGGGTGCGCGACGTGCGACTCACCGCGCACCCCGCGTCGGCCTCGTCGATGACCGAGGCCCGCAAGGGTGGCGCGGAAGGCGCGGTGCTCAGCTACCGCGTGTTCGCCACCCGCGAGGGTCTCGTCGGCGGCACGACCGCCAACGGGCACCAGATCGTCGAGCGGGACCACTTCGTCGCACTGCCCTCCCGCCGGGCGCTCTCGCCGCGCAACACCAGCGACTACTCGGTCAAGGTCTGCGCCCCCAACGGCCGCTGCGCCTTCGCCCCGGTCTGGGACATCGGCCCGTGGAACACCCGCGACGACTACTGGAACCCGGGCTCGGTGCGCCAGGAGTGGGGCAACCTGCCGCAGGGTGTCCCGCAGGCCCAGGCGGCGTACCGGGACAACTTCAACGGGGGCAAGGACCAGTTCGGCCGCCGGGTGGCGAACCCGGCCGGGATCGACCTCGGCGACGGCGTGTTCTGGGACGCGCTCGGCCTCACGGACAACTCCATGGTCACTGTGGACTACCTGTGGACCGGTTCGGTCCGGCTTTCCAAGGTGAGCATCGAGAGCGGTGCGGTCGACGTACTCGCCGCGCCGAGGGCAGGCGCCGAGGTGGTCGGCATCGCCGCGGACCGGGCCGACGTCCCCGTCCGGTGCGCGCTGGGCAGCGGGCCGGGGAGCTGGCTGCAGATCGGTGACGGCCAGTTCGTGACGGCCGGGGCGGTCCCGAACGCCGGTCCGATCGAGGCCTGCACCGGCGCGGGATAGGTTTCACCTGTGGCCAACCTGGCGCAGTGGATCGAAGGTGCCCGTCCGCGCACCCTTCCGACGGCGGTCGCGCCGGTGCTCGTCGGCACCGGCGCGGCTCTCGGTGCCGGCACCGTCGCGCCCGGGCGCGCGGTGCTCGCGCTGATCGTCGCCGTGGGCCTGGTGATCGCGGTGAACTTCGCCAACGACTACTCCGACGGCATCCGCGGCACCGACGACGACCGGGTCGGCCCGCTGCGGCTGGTCGGCTCCAAGGCGGCCGCGCCGGCGACCGTGCGCACCGCCGCGTTCGTCGGCTTCGCGATAGCCGGGCTTGCCGGGCTGACGTTGGTCTCCCTGAGCCGGCAGTGGTGGCTGATCGCAGTCGGGGCGGTCTGCATCGCCGGTGCGTGGTTCTACACCGGCGGCAAGCGGCCCTACGGGTACGCGGGCCTGGGCGAGGTCGCGGTGTTCGTGTTCTTCGGCCTGGTCGGCGTCCTCGGCACCGTGATCACCCAGAGCGGCGCGCCGGGGCCGCTCGCCATCGTCGGCGCCGTCGGGGTGGGCGTGCTGACGTGCGCGGTCCTGGTGGCCAACAACCTGCGTGACATCCCGACCGACGAGGTGGCCGGCAAGCGGACGCTGGCCGTGCTGCTCGGCGACGCCGACACCCGCCGGTTCTACGCCGCGCTGGTGGTACTGCCGTTCGTGCTCACCGCGCTGTCCGGGCTGCGCAGCCTGCCGATGCTGTTGGGGCTACTGGCGCTGCCGCTCGCCGTCGTCCAGATCCGGCGGGTCCTCGGTGGGGCCGACGGCCGCAAGCTGATCCGGGTGCTGCGCGACACCGGACTCCTGCTGCTGGCCTGGTCAGCCGCGACCGCCGTCGGCCTCACGCTGGGCCTCGTCGTCTGACGGGGCGGACTCGCCCGGACGCTCGTCGCCGCGCAGCCGCGCGCGCAGCGCGGCCCGCTCCGCCGCCCGGCGTCGGCCGGCGGCGGCGATCGCGCCGTCGAGCCGGGCGCGCATCCCGCGGAAGAGCAGCAGCGACAGCGGCAGCGCGACGATCAGGCCGAGCAGCAGCGCGAGCAGCAGCGGGACGCCGGCCAGCACCAGGAACCCGGCGATGACCGCGAGCAGGCCGAGCCGGGCCAGGGTGTACAGCGCCAGGGTCGCGGCCAGCCCGGGCTGCTCGCCGACCACGGCACCGGAGGGACCGGAAGGCGTGGGCGCGGAGGTGCTCATGCTTCGAGGGTACGACCGCGGGCCGGGATACCACCGCGCACGTCGACAGATGTCGGTCAGGGACCGGCGATGGAAAGGTGAGGGGAGGACACTGACAGTCGCCGGATTTTGCCCCTCTGTGATCTCGATCATCCCAATAGGGCCAACTGTCCCTTTCGTCCTTTAAGAGCCCTTTACCTTTCGACAACCGTTCGAGTACCTGGGGTCCGAGGTGTCACGATGGCCCGGAAATCAACGATGCGGGAGGCCCGGATGTCAACTCCGACCCAGAACGCGAACAACGAGCGGCTGCTCACCCCTGGTGAAGTGGCGACCCTGTTCCGCGTCGACCCCAAGACCGTGACCCGGTGGGCCTCGGCCGGTCGAATCGGCTCGATCCGCACCCCTGGTGGGCACCGCCGGTTCCGTGAGTCCGAGGTCCGCGGCATGCTCGCCGACCTCACGAGTGAGGCGACGCTGCCCACCCGGGGCTGAGCGCCCCTACGAGATCAGGTGACGGGCCCGGCGGCCGGCCGTTTCCGGTCGCCGGGTTCTTTACCCGCCTCTTGCGGCCTCTCCGCTAACCTCGTGAGCGGAGGTGGTAGTGATGCTGGTCCTCATCGCGTTCGCCGGAGCCGCGATCATTGCGCTGCTGCTGTGGAGGGCGATGAACAGCGAGCGCGTGGATACGCCGCGCGTGCAGCGACGCCCGACGGCAGGCACCACACTGCCGCGAACGAGCGGCCCGGACGACGATCCCGAGTTCCTTCGTCAGCTCGACGAGAAGGTCAAGCGCCGCGACGACCCGCCCTCGGCCTGACCCGCGGTCCGGACCACCCGGGTCTGCTCCCCCGCCGGCTCAGGACGGGAACCCGTCCGCGACCGATGCCGCGAGTTCCAGCAGGGCGATCCGGGTAGCCCGTTCCAGCCGGTCCAGGTCCACCTCCGCGCCCTCCTCCAGATGCGCGTCGAACGGGATCCGGACCACTGCCCGGCAACGCAGCGCGAAATGCTCGGCCACCCGGTCCAGATCCACCCCGCCGGCGGAGCGATGCACGCAGTTGATCACGGCCACCGCGTTCTTGACCAGGTCCCCGTGTCCGTGGGCATCGAGCCAGTCCATCGTCGCCGACGCACTGCGTGCGCCGTCGATGGACCCCGACGACACGATGATGAGCTGATCGGCCACGCCGAGCACCCCGTACATCGCCGAGTGCATCAGACCGGTCCCGCAGTCGGTCAGCACGATGTTGTAGAAGTGCTCGAGCAGGTTGACCGTGCGCCGGTAGTCGTCCTCGCTGAACGCCTCGGAGACGGCCGGGTCCTGCTCGCTCGCCAGTACCTCCAGCCGCGAGGGCCCCTGGGAGGTGTAGGCACGCACGTCGGTGTAGCGTCGCACGCGCTGGGCGTCGCGCAGCAGGTGCCGGACCGTGGCGCTGGTCTCCAGCGGGATCTTCTGGCTCAGCGTGCCGCGGTCGGGGTTGGCGTCGACGGCGACCACCCGGTCACCGCGCAACGAGGCGAAGGTCGCGCCCAGGGTCGCGGTCATCGTCGTCTTGCCGACCCCACCCTTCAGGCTCAGCATCGCGATCTTGTAGCAGCCCAGCAGGGGCTGGTTGACCCGCGCGGTGAGTTCGCGCCTGCGGATGTCGGCGGGGCTCTCCCCCGGGTTGATCAGCCGGCCGGATGCCAGGTAGACCAGCCGTCGCCAGCCGGACTGCGGCGGGCGCTTCGTCGGGCGCAGCAGGCGCGCCGAGGACAGGTCGGCCCCGGCAGCCAGATTGGCATCGTCCGTGCGGGCCCGCTGGGCCTCCTGCGCCGCGACGGCGCCGGGGTCCGTCCACCCTGAACCCCGGCGCCGTCGCGGCGCAGGAGGCCC
>NZ_JAAXKZ010000014.1 GCF_012911875.1 Pseudonocardia bannensis
GTAACGGGTGGAGTCGACTGGTACTAATAGGCCGAGGGCTTGCCATAACGAGTTGTTTGCATCCACTGTGCGACCCTGAGCACACAGCCTTGTGTGGTCGGGGTGCGGGCACCGGTTTCGGTGTGCGCATCCACATGTATCCGGGTTTCCGGTGGCGTCGGCGGTGGCCGGTGTCGGCCGGGGGTTCCGGTAGGGATAAGTTGATAGTGTTGTCGGTGGTCATGGCGGTGGGGAAACGCCCGGTCCCATCCCGAACCCGGAAGCTAAGCCCGCCCGCGCCGATGGTACTGCACTCGCCAGGGTGTGGGAGAGTAGGTCACCGCCGACATCAAACGTGGAAAATTCAAGAAGTGGGCCCCCGCCGTCAGGTGGGGGCCCACTTTTGTATTCTGAACATATGAGTATCGCGGATGGTTCCGGCGATAACCGTCCGCACCGCGACGAGCGCGATGGTTCCCGGAGCCGAACTGACAGGCCGACCCACGGCGACGAGCGGCGCTCTGATCGCTCGAGCAGAAGCGGACGGCAGGACGACCGGGGCGGCTACGCCCCCCGCGGCGACCGGAACGGCAGCGGTGGTCGCTCCGGCGGCTTCGACGGTTCCCGCCGCAGCGGCGCACCGGGACGCGACCGATCGTCGGGCGGAGCAGGCCGGGTCGGTAGTGGGTGGGGTGGGCGCTCGGACGACCGCCCGGCCCGTTCGGACGCACGGCCTGATCGAGGGCGTGAGGAAGGCGGTCCCCGCCGTGGCGGTGGATCCGGTGGCTACTCGCGTGGTGCAGGTGCGGCAGACCGCCCGCGGCGCGAGGGCGGCCGGTCCCGTGACGACCGCGAGCCGGGCGGTCAGCGTCGAGGGGAATCGTGGCGCGGCGGTGACGCCCCCACGGGCGGCCGTGGCTACGACCGGCGCAGTGGGGACCGGCGTGGCGACGAGCGACGCCCCTTCCGTCGCGGCGAGACCGACGCTCCTCGGGAGCGCCAGGATCGCTGGACCGGCGGTCCTGGATCCGGTGGCGGTCGCCCGGACCGTAGTGGTCCGCGACGGGATAGGGACAGCGGCGCGGGCACCGCACGTGGTGGCTGGACGGGACGCTCGGAGGATGAGCGCCGAGGCGGCGGCCGGCGTGGCAATGACGACCGCACCGGTGGTGAGGGCCGTGGAGGAGGCGACCGCCGGTCGGAGGGCGCCGGGCCGCGTCGGGACCGGTCCGAGGGCGCCGGGCCGCGTCGGGATCGGTCGGAGGGCCGGTCCGGTCTGAGCCAGGGGCGCGACCGTCACGACGACCGCGGCCGGCCGGACCGTGGATTCCGCGGAGACGATCGTGATCGGAGCGGGCGGCCCGACCGAGCTCCCGGCAAGCGCGACGACCGCGGATCGACCCGGTCGTTCGGGCGTGACGATCGCCCGGGGTACCGCGGTAGCCGGGAAGACCGGAGTGGCGACCGGCCGTCCCGGCGTGACGATCGCGGTGGGGACCGCGCGGGGTATCGGGCTGATCGGGACACCGACCGACCGTCGCGGCGTGAGGACCAGGCTGGAGACCGCTCGGGGTACCGGGGGGACCGCGGACCGGAGCGCTCGTTCCAACGCGATGACCGGCCGGCCTTCCGTCGGGACGACCGGGGCGGTGCCCGGCGTGAGCAGCGTTCCGGCGCGGATCGGCCTGATCGGCGCGGTGGGGATCGGTCCTCGGCTCCTGGTCGCCACCGAGACCGGGACGCGCCCGCGAGCGGTGCAGGGCAGGCTCGCTGGAGCCGCGAGGAGAACCGTCCGCGTCGGGTCCCGGAGAGCGCAGAGAGCACCTTCGTTCCCGAGCCCGATCTGCCCGACGACATCGCCGCGACCGACCTGGACGTCGAGGTGCGCCGGGATCTGCGGGGCCTGCAGAAGGACACCGCGGATAGCGTGGCGCGACACCTCGTCGCGGCGGGCACCCTCGTCGACGAGGACCCGGAACTGGCGCTGCAGCACGCGCGGTATGCGCGCCGCCGGGCGTCCCGGATCGCGGTCGTGCGCGAGGCGGCCGGCATCGCGGCCTACCACGCGGGCGAGTGGAACGAGGCGCTCGGAGAGCTGCGGGCCGCCCGTCGCATGGGCGGCGGGCCGGGTCACATCGCGGTGATGGCGGACATCGAGCGGGCGCTGGGACGTCCCGAGCGGGCTCTCGAGCTCGCCCGCGGTCCCGAGGTGTCCGAGCTGAGCCCGGCCGAGCAGATCGAGCTCGCGATCGTCGCCGCCGGTGCCCGACGCGACCTGGGCGAGCTGGACGCGGCGGTCGTGGGGCTTCAGATCTCGGCCCTCGACCCGTCCCGGCGGGATCCGTGGAGCGCGCGGCTCTTCTACGCCTACGCCGACAACCTGCTCGCCGCCGGTCGGGAGTCCGACGCGCTGCAGTGGTTCGTGCACACCGCGGCCGCCGACACCGACGGTGAGACGGACGTGGCCGCCCGGATAGCCGAGCTGACCGGGGAGCCCAACCCCGAGGACGACATCGTCTTCGGGGAGGAAGAACTCACCGACGACGAGCCGGTAGCGGCCGGCGAAACGGCCGTGTCCGATCAGGAGAAGGCTGAGCTCCCCGGACGCCCTGCGGAGGCAGGGGCGGCGGAGGCTGCAGATCGCGGCGCGGTCCAGGCCGACGCCGACGCCGACGCCGACGCCGACGCCGACGCTGAATCTGCGGACTCGGACGCCGATGCCGACGCCGAAGAGGAAGGCGAGCTCACCGACTCCGACACCGACGCCGACGCCGACACCGACACCGGTGCTGACGCCGAGGCTGATGATGTCGACACCCTGGAGGCCGAGGCCACGGATTCGGCTCAGGACGGTGCCGACGCCGCGTCCACAAGGACCGGCCACATCGGAACCGACTCTGCCGCAGGGGCGGGTCAGGTCGGAGAGGACGTCATCCGGTCCACGACGGACCGTACGGCCGGGACGGACCGGCGCCACGTCGTCGAGTCCGCTACGGCCTTCGACGACGATGACGCAGACGACGATGACGCAGACGACGATGACGCCGACGACGAGGATGCGGCCACCGAGGCCGGCTCCGCCGACCGGGACGGCACCGGCTCGTGACCGACCTGCTGGCGCAGCACGACGTCCTGCTCGTGGACCTGGACGGCACCCTGTACCGGGGCCAGGCCGCGGTGCCGGGCGCCGTGGACGCCCTCGCCGGTGCGATCCGGCGTGGTGCCCGCACCGTCTACGTCACGAACAACGCTTCGCGTCGTCCGACGGAGGTGGCGGCGCACCTCGCCGAGCTGGGCTTTCCCGCCACCGAACAGGACGTCATGACCAGTTCGCAGGCTGCGGCGGCCATGCTGGCCGAGCAGCTGCCGGCCGGGTCGCCCGTTCTCGTCGTCGGCACGGAGGCGCTCGCCGAGGAGATCACCGGCGTCGGCCTGGCCGTCACCGAGGATCCCGACAAGGCCGTGGCCGTGGTGCAGGGCCACTCTCCGGACACGGGGTGGCGCAAGCTCGCCGATGCGACGGTCGCGTTGCGGGCGGGCGCGGTCTGGGTGGCGTGCAACGTCGACCCGACGCTGCCTACCGAACGCGGTCCACTGCCCGGCAACGGGTCGATGGTCGCCGCGGTGCGGACGGCGACCGGCCGGGAACCGCAGGTCGCCGGCAAGCCCGCTCCGCAGCTGCTGCGTGCGGCCGTGGTGCGCAGCGGTGCCCAGAGTGCCCTGGTGGTCGGCGACCGGCTCGACACCGACATCGAGGGCGGGCGGTCGGTCGGTCTGCCGACACTGCTCGTCCTCACCGGTGTCTCGGACGCCGTCGAGGTGCTGGCCGCGCCGCCCGCGCTGCGCCCCGACTACCTCGCGGCCGACCTCACCGCGCTCACCCGCTCCGCGGCGGACCTGGCCGTCGCCCCGCGGCCCGGCTGGGAGGTGCGCTCCGACGATCCGGCGACGCTCGTGCTGTCCGGTGACGGTGCGGGTTCGGCCGAGCCGGCGCTCGACGCGCTGCGCTCGCTGTGCGCCGCGCACTGGGCCGGTGACGGCGGCGCGGTGATCGTGCGTGCCCACGGCGACGCGGCGCAACGGGCGGTGCGTGAGCTCGGCCTGCCGACGGCTTCGGCGGCGCTGGACTCCACTACCGTGGAGCGTGCCGACACCGCACCGGGAGCGCACCGATGACCGTCCCGTCGCAGCACCTGTCGCGGCCCGCGCACGACGGGCCGCGACCGGGCGATCCCCGGCCTGCCGACGCTCGTCCGCTGGAGGTCGTGCAGGCCGCGGTGGACGCCGCCATGGCCGGACTCGCCGACCTCGCCGGCCGTCCTGCCGGTGAGCACGTGCAGGCCTTCGAGCGGGTGCACGCCGCGCTGGGCGAGGCACTGGCCGCCGGCACCCCCGGCGACCAGGCTGCCGGCCGAGCGTGACGACGGTGGTCACCCGGGCCCGTCTCGACGCCGAACTCGTCCGCCGGGGTCTCGCCCGGTCGCGACAGCAGGCGGCCGAGTTGATCGAACAGGGCAGGGTCGCGGTGCGCGGTGTTCCCGCCGGCAAGCCCGCCACCCAGATCGAGCGCGACACCCCCGTCGTCGTCACCGCGGACGAGGGACCCGAGTGGGCGTCGCGCGGGGCCAGGAAACTGCTCGGCGCACTGGAGGCGTTCGACATCGATGTCCAGGGGGTGCGCTGCCTGGACGCCGGGGCGTCGACGGGTGGGTTCACCGACGTGCTCCTGCACCACGGGGCCGCGGAGGTCGTCGCGGTCGACGTCGGTTACGGGCAGCTGATCTGGCGGCTGCAGGCCGACGAGCGAGTGCACGTGCACGACCGCACCAACGTCCGCTCGCTGACCCCGGACGAGATCGGCGGCCCGGCCGCCCTCACCGTCGCGGACCTGTCGTTCATCTCGCTGCGCACCGTGCTGCCCGCGCTGGCCGCCTGCACGACGCCGGAAGGCGTCCTGCTGCCGATGGTGAAGCCGCAGTTCGAGGTGGGCCGTGACCGACTCGGAGCGGGCGGCGTCGTGCGGGACCCGCAGTTGCGCCTGGCCGCGCTGACCGAGGTCACGGCCGCCGCCAGGGCACTCGGCTTGACGTTGCTCGGGGCCGCCGCGAGCCCCTTGCCGGGCCCGTCGGGCAACGTGGAGTACTTCCTGCGGCTCGGGGGGCCACAGCACGGGGGAGCGGACGCCGGGGACGCGGTACTGGCGCAGGCCGTCGCGGACGGACCTCGGTGAACACGGCAGGGACGACAGGGACGACAGGGTGAGGCAAGCTCTACTGGTTCTGCACGCCGGTCGCGAGACCAACCGGCGCACCGCGGCCACAGTCGCGAAGCGCCTGGCCGCGGAGGGCATCCGGCTGCGGATACTCGCCTCGGAGCTGTCCGACGTCGGCGCCGACCTGCCGCCCGGATGGGAGCCCATACCCGTCGAGGACCGACCCGAGGCGGCCGAGGGCGCCGAGGTGGTGCTGGTGCTGGGCGGTGACGGCACGTTCCTGCGGGCGGCCGCGCTCGCCCGTCCGGCCGGGGTCCCGCTGCTCGGGGTCAACCTCGGCCGGGTCGGCTTCCTGGCCGAGGCGGAGCAGGAGTCGCTCGACCACGCCCTGGACGCGATCGTCGCCGCCGACTACAAGGTCGAGGAGCGGATGACCATCGACGCCGTCGTCCGGTCCAACGGGTCCGTACTCGGCCGCACCTGGGCGCTCAACGAGGTGTGGGTGGAGAAGAGCACCCGGGGGCGGATTCTCGAGGTCGTCCTCGAGATCGACGGCCGGCCGGTGTCGAGTTTCGGCTGCGACGGTGTCATCTGCGCCACGCCGACCGGGTCGACGGCGTACGCGTTCTCCGCCGGGGGCCCGGTGGTGTGGCCGCAGGTGCAGGCGCTGGTGGTGGTGCCCAGCAACGCCCACGCGCTGTTCGCGCGGCCGATGATGATCGCGCCCGACAGCGACGTCGCCATCGAGGTCGACGCCAACGGGCCGCCGGCGGTGCTCGACGCCGACGGCCGGCGCACGATCGACCTGCCGCCGGGGGCGCGCGTCGAGCTGTCCCGCGGCGAGCAGCCGGTGCGGATGGTCCGGCTGGACGGCCAGCCGTTCGCCGACCGGCTGGTCCGCAAGTTCGACCTTCCGGTGCGGGGCTGGCGCGGCGCGCCGGCCCACCCGGAAGACGAGCACGCCGACGATCACGACCGGGATCCGCGGACCTGATCGGGGCGTCGGGCCCCGCTCCGTCCGACCGGCGACGTACCCTGCGGACCATGCTGGCCGAGATGCGGATCCAGGGCCTCGGCGTGATCGACGACGCGACGCTCGAGCTCGATCCCGGCCTGACGGTGCTCACCGGGGAGACCGGTGCGGGCAAGACGATGGTGGTCACCGGTCTGTCACTGCTGGGTGGGGGCCGCGCGGAGGCGTCACGGGTGGCCGACGGCGCCCGCCGCGCCGTGGTGGAGGGGCGCTTCACGGCGGGGGAGCAGGCGCTCGCGCTGGCGGAGGAGGTCGGTGCCGAGCCCGACGAGGACGGCGCGCTGATCGCGGTGCGCACGGTCTCGGCCGACGGGCGGTCCCGCGCGCACCTGGGTGGCCGGTCGGTCCCCGTCGGGGTGCTCGCACGGCTGTCGGAGGCGACCCTCGCGGTGCACGGGCAGAACGACCAGTTGCGATTGCTGCGCCCCGCCGACCAGCGTGCCCTGCTCGACCGCTACGCCGGCGACGCGGTCGGCAAGCCGCTCGCCGCGTACCGGGAGGTGCGTGCGCAGTGGCAGCGGGTATCGGCCGAGCTGGTCGAGCGACGCGACGGCGCACGGCGGTTGGCGCAGGAGGCTGACATGCTGCGCCACGGGCTCACCGAGATCGAGGCGGTCGACCCGCAGCCGGGGGAGGACCGCGAGCTCGTCGAACAGGCCCGCCGGCTCGCCGCCGCGGACGACCTGCGGGAGGCGGCGTCGATCGCCCGGGCGGCGCTGGCCGGGGCCGACGACGCGGGGTCGATGGCGGATCCGGGGGCTCTCGGCGCGCTCGGGCTGATCGGTGAGGCGCGGCACCGGCTGGCCGCGACGGGCGATCCGGAGCTCGCGGGACTGGACCCGCGGCTGGGGGAGGCCCTGGCCGTGCTCGGCGACGTCGCGAGTGAACTGTCCGGGTATCTCGACCGGCTCGACGCCGATCCCGAACGGCTGGCCGTGGTGCTGTCCCGGCAGGCGGAGCTCAAGGCGCTGACCCGCAAGTACGCCGCCGACACCGACGGTGTGCTGGCCTGGGCCGAGCAGGCCCGGGAGCGGCTGGAGCGGCTCGACACCTCCGACGAGGCCCTCGCGGCACTGGCCGCCCACCGCGACGAGCTCGCGGGTGAACTGGCCGGTCATGCCGCCGCGGTGACCGCGGCCCGTGCCGAAGCCGCCGCCCGGCTGGCCACCGAGACGACCGCGGAGCTGGCCGGCCTCGCGATGCGGGACGCGGTGCTGACCGTCGCGGTGTCGCCGCGGACGGCCGCGGGCCCGGACGCCGCCGACGCGGTCGTCGTCGACGGGGTGGCACTGGTGGCGGGCAGTGACGGCGTCGACGAGGTGGAGCTGCGGCTGGTCCCGCACGCGGGGTCGGCACCGCAGCCGTTGCACAAGGGTGCCTCCGGCGGAGAGCTGTCCCGCGTCATGCTGGCGTTGGAGGTCGCGCTGGCCGGCGCGGACCCGGTGCCCACGATGGTGTTCGACGAGGTCGACGCCGGCGTGGGCGGGCGGGCCGCGGTCGAGATCGGCCGCCGGTTGGCGCGGCTGGCCGCCCGCCACCAGGTCATCGTCGTGACCCACCTGCCACAGGTCGCCGCGTACGCCGACCGGCACCTCGTGGTGCACAAGGCCGGACAAGGCGGTGTGACCCGCAGCCGCGTGCGGACCCTCGCCGAGGGCGACCGGATCGCCGAGCTGGCCCGGATGCTGGCCGGTCTCGACGACACCGACACCGGGCGGGCGCACGCGGAAGAGCTGCTCGCCTCGGCCCGGGCTCATCGGGAGGCCGACCGGGCCGGCGAGCGCAACGTCGCCGCGGACAAGCCGGCTCGCCGGCAGCGGAAGGCCCCGGTGAAGGCCGCGGCGGCGAAGTAGGACCGGCGGGACACCGCCGCGGTACCCGGCCCCGGTGACTCCGCAGTCACGCTGCGGCGTGCCTTCCGGGCAACATGCGCCTCAGATGTCACAGTGCGTGCATGAAGCTGTCCGGCCTGCTGCACCGATCCCGACCGGAGCTGCCCGGGCTTGCCGGCATCGCCCGGGTGGATCGCCGGACCGATGCGTTACTGCGCAGGCTCCGGCCGGGCGACATCGTCGTCCTCGATCAGATCGACCTCGACCGGACCACCGCTGACGCGCTGATCGCCGCAGAGGTCGCGGCGGTGCTCAACGCCTCGCCGTCCATCTCGGGCCGGTTCCCGAACCTGGGGCCCGAGGCGCTGATCACCGCGGGCATCACGTTGGTGGACGGCGTCGGTGCGGAGGCGCTGCACGCCGTGAAGGACGGCAGCCGGGTCCGGTTGCTGGACGGCGTCCTCTACGCGGGCGAGACGGTGCTCGCCGAAGGCGTCGAGCAGACCGCGGACTCGGTGGCCGACGCCCTGGTCGAGGCCAAGTCAGGGCTGACCCACCAGCTCGAGGCGTTCGCGGCGAACACCATCGAGTTCATGCGCCGCGAGCGGTCCCTCCTGCTCGACGGCCACGGCGTACCCGATGTCGACGTCGAGCTGGCCAACCGACAGGTGCTCGTCGTCGCGGCCGGGTTCGACCACGCGGCCGAGCTCGCCCGGCTGAAGAACTACATCCGGGAGTACCACCCGGTGCTGGTCGGCGTGGGCGCGGGCGCGGACGCGCTGATGACGGCAGGGCACAAGCCCGACCTGATCGTCGGCGACCCGGCCGAGGTGTCGACCGAGGCCTTGACCTGCGGGGCCGACGTCGTCGTGCCCGCGTTCGCCGACGGGCACGCACCCGGACTGCACCGGGTGCAGGACCTCGGGGCGGGGGCCGTGACGTTCCCCAGCACGGCCAACCCGGAGGACCTCGCGCTGCTGCTGGTCCAGCACCACGGCGCCGCGATGATCGTCACGGTCGGGTTGTCGGCGAGCATGGCCGAGTTCCTGGACCGCGGCCGATCCGGCAGCAACGCCTCGACCTTCCTCACCCGGCTGCAGATGGGCGGGACGCTCGTCGACGGGCGGGTGATCGCGTCGCTGTACCGCAGCCGGATCTCCTTCGGCGCGGTCGCGCTGATGATCGCGTCCGCGGTCGTCGCGGTGGTGGCCGCACTGCTCGTCTCCGACGCCGGGGACGCGGTGCTGGCCTGGTTCTCCCAGGGCTGGCTGGGGATCGTCGAGCAGATCAAGGGCTGGTTCGTGTGATCTCCTTGCGTTACCACGCGGTCTCCATCACCGCGGTGTTCCTGGCGCTCGCCGTGGGGGTGTTCCTCGGGGCGAGTGGGTTGTCCGACCGGCTGCTCTCGGCGGTCTCGGCGCAGCGCGACGACCTCAGCACACAGGTCGACAAGCTGACCGCGGAGCGTAACGACCTCGCCGCCGCACAGCAGTCCGCCGACGAGTTCGCCACGCGGATCGGCCCGGCCGCGGTGCGGGGGCTGCTGTCCGGCCAGACCGTCGCGCTCGTGACGGCCGGCGCCGACCAGGACGACCGCGACGCCGTCGCCGAACTGGTCGGGCAGGCCGGGGCGACGGTGACCGGAGAGGTCGCGCTGACCGAGGCGGTCGCCGACCCGGCCCGGGCCGACCAGCTGCGTGAGCTGACCTCGCAGCTGCTGCCCAGCGGCGCTCAGCTGCCCGCGGCCTCGGACACCGGCAGCCTGACCGGTGGCCTGCTCGGTGCGGTCGTGGCCGCGCGTGGCGGCCAGCCGCAGTCGACGCCCGACCAGGCCCAGGCGGTGCTGTCCGGCCTGGCCGCCGCCGGGTTCGTCCGGCCGGGCGACACTCCGCGCCCGGCGAACCTGGTGCTGGTGCTCACCGGTGGCGCGCTGAGCGGCATCGACGCGGGCGACGCCGCCGCCGTCACGGCCCGGCTGGCCGCGGAGCTCGACCGCTCCGGCGCCGGCGCGGTGCTGGCCGGACGGTCGGGCTCGGCCGGGTCGACCGGGGCCGTCGGGGTCGCCAGGGCGGGCGGGAGCGTGACCGCCGGACTGTCCACCGTCGATGACGTGGACACCGGATCGGGGCGAGTGGCTGCGGTGCTGGCTCTGCGCGAGCAGCTGGACGGGCGGGCCGGGCGCTACGGCTCCGCCGAGACCGCCGAGGACGGGGCCTCGCCGGCCGCATGATCGCAGCTCGGAGCGTCCACGAGAGGCGGATCACCCCGGACCGAGGGCCCGACACGCGGGGGCATGAGCACCGGTGGCGGATCGGCGGGTACCCTGAAGACCCGTGCAGCCACGCGCGACCCGTCATCTGTTCGTCACCGGCGGGGTCGCATCCTCGCTGGGTAAAGGTCTCACGGCGTCCAGCCTGGGCCAGCTGCTGACCTCCCGAGGACTCCGGGTGATCATGCAGAAGCTGGACCCCTACCTGAATGTCGATCCCGGCACGATGAACCCCTTCCAGCACGGTGAGGTCTTCGTGACCGAGGACGGTGCGGAGACCGACCTCGACATCGGCCACTACGAGCGGTTCCTCGACCGGAACCTGCACGGCCGGGCCAACGTCACCACCGGCCAGGTCTACTCGTCGGTGATCGCCAAGGAGCGTCGCGGCGAGTACCTCGGCGACACGGTGCAGGTCATCCCGCACATCACGAACGAGATCAAGGACCGCATCCTCGCGATGGCGGAACCCGACACCGACGGGGTCATCCCCGACGTCGTGATCACCGAGGTGGGCGGGACCGTCGGCGACATCGAGTCGCTGCCGTTCCTCGAGGCGGTGCGTCAGGTCCGCCACGACGTCGGCCGGGACAACTGCTTCTTCCTGCACGTGTCGCTGGTCCCGTTCCTCGCCCCGTCCGGGGAGCTGAAGACCAAGCCGACGCAGCACTCGGTGGCGGCCCTGCGCAACATCGGTATCCAGCCCGATGCGCTCGTGCTGCGCGCCGACCGGGAGATCCCGGACGGCATGAAGCGCAAGATCAGCCTGATGTGCGACGTCGACCTCGACGGTGTCGCCGCGGCACCGGACGCGCCGTCGATCTACGACATCCCGCGGGTGCTGCACCGGGAGGGCCTGGACGCGTACGTGGTGCGCCGGCTGGGGCTGCCGTTCCGTGACGTCGACTGGGCGGTGTGGGGCGACCTGCTCGACCGGGTGCACCATCCCGACGAGGCGGTCCGCATCGCGCTGGTCGGCAAGTACGTCGACCTGCCCGACGCCTACCTGTCGGTCACCGAGGCGCTGCGCGCCGGCGGATTCGCCCACCGGGCCCGGGTCGAGATCAAGTGGGTGGCCTCCGACGAGTGCGAGACCCCGGCGGGTGCCGCCGAGGCCCTCGACGGTGTCGACGGCGTGCTCATCCCCGGCGGGTTCGGTATCCGTGGCATCGAGGGCAAGCTCGGCGCGATCAAGCACGCCCGGACCCGCGGCATCCCGACCCTCGGACTGTGCCTGGGCTTGCAGGCGATGGTGATCGAGGCCGCGCGGAACATGGCCGGGCTCGAGGGCGCCAGCTCGACGGAGTTCGACCCGAACACCGCCCACCCGGTGATCTCGACGATGGCCGAGCAGGTCGACGTCGTCGCCGGCGACCGGGACATGGGCGGCACCATGCGGCTCGGGGCGTACCCGGCGGTCCTCGGCGAGGGCACCGTCGTGGCGGGTGCGTACGGCGCTCGTGAGGTGTCCGAGCGGCACCGGCACCGCTACGAGGTCAACAACGCCTACCGCGGCCGGCTGTCCGAGGCCGGCCTGGTGTTCGGTGGGACGTCGCCGGACGGGACCCTCGTCGAGTTCGTCGAGCTGCCCGCCGATGTGCATCCCTTCTTCGTCGGCACCCAGGCGCACCCCGAGCTCAAGAGCCGCCCGACCCGTCCGCACCCGTTGTTCTCGGCGTTCGCCGAGGCCGCGCTGCGCTACCGGGCGGCCGACCGGCTGCCGGTGGAGCTGCCGAGCCGGGACCGGGCGCTGCCAGCGCCGTCGTCGAACGGGGCGGACACGTCCGCGCGGACGGACGAGGCCGCCGGCGCGAAGGCCGATGCCGATGCCGATGCCGTGAGCACGGTGAGCCCGTGACGGCTTCGCGTCACGACTTCCCGGTCGCGGGGTCGCGCGACATCTACAGCGGGCGGGTCATGGCGTTGCGCTCGGACGAGGTCGAGATGCCCGGCGGGCGGGTCGCGACGCGCGAGATCCTGGAGCACCCGGGGGCCGTCGCGATCGCGGCGCTCGACGACGACGACCGGATCATGATGATCCACCAGTACCGGCATGCGGTGGGGCGCCGGCTCTGGGAGCTGCCGGCGGGGTTGCTCGACGTCGACGGCGAGGACCCGGCCGTGACGGCGGCACGGGAACTGGCCGAGGAGGCCGGACTCGCCGCGCGCGACTGGTCGGTGCTGCTCGACGTCGTGCCCTCGCCGGGTTTCTCCGACGAGTCGGTGCGCGTGTACCTGGCCCGCGGGATCACCGAGGTCGGCCGGCCTCCGCTCGCCGACGACGAGGAGGCGGACCTGGCGCTGCGCTGGGTGTCGCTGCCGGTCGCGGTGGGCATGGTGTTCGACGGGACGGTCGTGAACGGGGTGACGGTCGCGGCCGTGCTCGCCGTGCACGCCGCCGTGGAGGGTGGGGCCCGGCCCCGTCCGGTCGACGCCGAGTGGCCCGACCGGCCCACCCGTTTCGCCGCCCGCGCCTGAGCGGTTCGACAGCCCAGCAGCCCGGGTCGGTCGCGGATAGGATCGGATCATGGTTGGAATGCGATTCGGACTGTTCGTGCCCCAGGGCTGGAGGCTTGACCTGGTCGGCATCGAACCGGCCGCCCAGTGGGACGCCATGCTCGGCGTCGCGCGCCATGCGGAGGCCGGGGCGTGGGAGTCGATCTGGGTCTACGACCACTTCCACACCGTGCCCGCAGCCACCGACGAGGCGACCCACGAGGCGTGGACCCTGATGGCCGCGTTCGCCGCAGCCACCGAGCGCGTCCGCCTCGGCCAGATGTGCACCTGCATGGCGTACCGCAACCCTGCCTACATGGCGAAGGTGGCCGCGACCACCGACGTCATCTCGGGCGGGAGGGTCGAGATGGGCATCGGCGCGGGCTGGTACGAGCAGGAGTGGCGCGCCTACGGCTACGGGTTCCCGCCGGCACGGGAACGCCTCGGGATGCTCGACGAGGGCGTGCAGATCTTCCAGCAGGCCTGGAGCACCGGCCACGCGACCCTCGACGGCAAGTACTACCAGGTGGATGACGCGATCGTGCAGCCGCGGCCGCTGCAGGACGGCGGCATCCCGATGTGGATCGCGGGTGGTGGGGAGAAGGTCACCCTGAAGATCGCCGCGAAGTACGCGCAGTACACGAACTTCGACGGCACCCTCGACGGCTTCACCCGCAAGTCCGAGATCCTCGCCCAGCACTGCAAGGCCGTCGGCACCGACTTCGACAAGATCGTGCGTTCGGCGAACTACAACGTGGCCATCGGCCGCACCGAGGCCGAGGTCGAGGAGCGGTTGCAGGCGCTCAAGGCCCGTCTGGAGCCGATCGTCGGACCGGAGAAGGCGGAGGGCGCGCTCGGTGCGTTCCGCGGTCTCCCGGCGTGCGGCACCCCGGAGCAGATCGTGGAGAACCTCACGGCGCTGCGCGAGCGCGGGATGTCCTACGGGATCTTCTACTTCCCCGAGGCCGCCTACGACCGGTCGGGGATCGAGATGTTCGAGCGGGAGGTCATCCCCGCGCTGTCGTGACCGCCGTGGGCTGACCCTCGGTGGCCAGCGCGTCGTGGCCGTGCATCCAGGCCAGGTCCTCCGGCAGCCGGGCGAGCCGGGAGTCCCGCTGCCGCAGGGCCGGGCTGTCGTCGGGCAGGTGCAGTGCCGGCGAGGTCGCCCACGAGGCCAGCTGCACCTGCCGGGTCCGGCCCCGACGGCGCGCGGTGTAGCGGTCCAGCGCGCCGGGGACGTCCTCGGCGCCGCATTCTGCGAGCTCCGCGGCCAGGACGGCGGCGTCCTCGATGGTCTGGTTGGCGCCCTGGCCGTGGTGCGGCAGCATCGCGTGCGCCGCGTCGCCGAGCAGGATCACCGCCCCGCGGTTCCAGCGGTGCAACGGTGGGCGGGAGAACAGGCCCCACCGCGGTCCCTGCGGCGCCGCGTCGATCATCTGGGTGACGGCAGGGTGCCAGCCGGCGAAGGGCGCGAGATGCTCGCCGGGCTCGGCGTCGGTCATCCACACCGGCGACGTCCAGCGTGCGGGACCCTCGACCACCGCCAGGAAGTTGATCACCGATCCGTCCCCGATCGGGTAGTGCAGCAGGTGCGCACCGGGCCCGACCCAGAACTGGATCGCACCGGGATCGGGGAGCGCGGTGAGTTGCCCGACCGGGACGAGCCCGCGGAAGCCGCTGGTGCCCGAGTAGGCCGCGCTGTCGCCACCGGTGACCCAGCTGCGGACCACCGAGTGCACGCCGTCGGCCCCGACGACCACGTCGGCGTCGACCTCCCGGCCGTCCGCGCCGCGGACCCGCACGGCGCCGTCGCGCTGCTCGATGTCGGTCACCCGCCACCCCAGGTGCAGGTGCTCGGGACCCCAGGCCTCGCCCAGCAGCAGCTGCAGGTGGACACGGTGCACACCGAGGAACGGTGCGCCGAACCGGTCGCGGTACCACCCCGCGACGGGGTGCGCGGTGATGCGGTGCCCGTCGACTCCGCGACGGTGGATGAGCTCGGTGGGCTCGAACGACACCCGTTCGAGGGCGTCGACGAGACCGACCTCGCGCAGCACCCGGGTTCCGTTGGCGGCCAGCGCCACCGCGGCGCCGACCTCGCGCAGCTCGGGGGCCTGCTCGAGAACCTCGGCCGTGACGCCGCGTCGGCGCAGCAGCAACGCCAGGGTCAGTCCGCCGACGCCGGCACCGACGATCACCACCCGCAGCGGTCGTCCCGACATCGAGCCTCCTTCCGCCCGGGCGGCGACGGTGCCGGCCCCGGGAGCGCGGCGATCGGTCGGCGCCGCCGCCGCCGACCGTAGGGCGGAATCGGACGAGTGGGTCGTTCATGTTCCGCAATGAGGAACGGACGGTTCCGGACGACGGCCCGGGCGCGTCGGGCCCGTCGCCGGCCGGTGCTGGGGCAGCATGATCAGGTGCGGGAACAGCTGAACGGGACCGGCCTGGCCGGCGACACGCGGGCGGAGGCCGTCGTCGAGGCCTACCTCGCGCACCTCGCGGTCGAGCGCGGCAGCTCGCCCAACACTCTGCGGTCCTACACCGGCGACCTGCGCCGCTACCGCGACTACCTGAGCGAACACGGCATCGACGACCTGGCCGCCGTCCGGGAGGCCGACGTGAGCGGGTTCGTGGCGGCGCTGCGCAGCGGGCCCGCCCCGCTCGCGGCGTCGTCGGCCGCCCGGGCGCTCGCGGCGGTGCGGGGACTGCACCGGTTCGCCGTGCGTGACGGGCTGGTCCCCGCCGACGTGGCCCGCGCCGTCGCGCCCCCGGCGCTGCCCAAACGCCTGCCGAAGTCGCTCACCGTGGATCAGGTCGAACAGCTCCTCGCCGGGTGCATCGGCGACGGCCCCGCGCCACTGCGCGACCGCGCACTGCTCGAACTGCTGTACTCGACCGGCGCACGGATCTCCGAGGCCGTCGGCATCGACCTCGACGACCTCGACCTGGCCGGCCGCACCGTCCTGCTGCGCGGCAAGGGCGGCAAGCAGCGGATCGTGCCGGTCGGGCGGCCCGCGCTCGCGGCCGTCGAGGCCTACCGGGTCCGTGCCCGGCCCGATCTCGCCGCCCGGGGTCGTGGCACCCCGGCGCTGTTGCTCAACGCGCGCGGTGCGCGGCTGTCGCGGCAGAGCGCCTGGCACGCGCTGCGGGCCGCGGCCGAGGTCGCCGGGGTGGACGCGGAGGTGTCGCCGCACACGCTGCGACACTGCTTCGCGACGCACCTGCTGTCCGGTGGTGCGGACGTCCGCGTCGTGCAGGAACTGCTCGGACACGCCTCGGTGACGACCACGCAGGTCTACACGCACGTCACCGTCGACTCGCTGCGGGAGGTCTACGCCCTGGCGCACCCGCGCGCCCGAGGGTGAGCGGCCGAGGCTCCCCGTCGGCTCCGCCCGGGCGCCCCGCTATGGTCCGGCAACGATGAAGACGATCATCCGCCTGCGGCGCGGGGCCGCGCTGTCCGCCACGACCGCCGGGCTGTGCCTGCTCCTCGCCGGCTGCGGTGCGGTGCAGATCAGTGGCAACAACGTCAGCTCCGGCTCCGGGCCGGCGGGGAGCGGCGAGGTCGAGACCGAGACCGGTCAGCAGGCCCACCCACATCCGGTCACCCGCCTGGAGATCGACTCCGACAGCGGTCGCGTCACCGTGCGCCCCGGGCCCGACGGCGCGGCCGCGGTGGGCCACACCTCGACCTGGTCCGGGACCCGGCCGGAACTCACCCAGGCCGTCGAGGGCGACACCTTGCGGATCACCGCGCGCTGCCCGGACCGCTCCGCCGGTGAGCGGTGCGAGGTCGACCTCACCGTCACGGTCCCGGCGGCGACCACGGTGCGCACGAAGCTCGGAGCCGGCGGTATCGAGGTCTCGGACCTGGCCGGTGACCAGGACCTGAGCACCTCGGCCGGGAAGATACGGGCGACCGGACTCCGCGCGGCGACCGTCACGGCGCGGGGGAGTGCCGGCTCGATCGAGCTCGAGTTCGCGACGCCGCCCCGGTCCGTCGACGCCCGTTCGTCGGCCGGTTCGGTGAGCGTCTACGTCCCGCGCAGCGGGCCGGTGTACCGCGTGGAAGCCTCGACCAGTGCCGGTGACGTCGACGTCCAGGTGCCCGACGACCCGGGCGCCGACCCCCGCATCGCCGCACGCAGCAGTGCCGGGGACGTGACCGTCGGGTACCGCTGAGGCCGCCGCGCCCGGGGGTTTACAGTGGTGCCCAATGTGCACCCCCGCGGACGGGCTCCAGCCTCCGCACCCGGGGTCCGGCGGCGCGCTGAGCACGCGGAATCGTCGGACAACAGTTCGACACCCAACGGCGGGGCGCGTTGCTGCTGGTCGGGCCTGCCTCCTAGTCTGCGTGCCTGGAACGTCCCCCTTCGGGGCCGCCCACGAGAGACCGGAGTCCGCATGAACACGCCGCGGCCCTTCGACCCCCGGCCGGAGCCGCTCAGCGATGAGGCTGACGAGACGGATCTGTACGTTTCCGGGGGGCGACTCCGCCTGACCGCGCCCGTCCCGGCGCCGCTGACCGAGCACGGTCCAGCACGGGTCATCGCCGTGGCCAACCAGAAGGGCGGAGTGGGCAAGACGACCTCGACGATCAACTTGGGCGCCGCGCTCGCCGAGTACGGCCGTCGTGTCCTGCTCGTCGACTTCGACCCGCAGGGGGCGCTGTCGGTCGGTCTGGGCGTCCAGCCGCACCAGTTGGAGACCACGATCTACAACCTGCTGATGGAGCGGGGCCCCGAGACCGACGAGGTCATCCGCCCCACCACCGTCGAGGGCATGGACCTGCTGCCCAGCAACATCGACCTGTCCGCGGCCGAGGTCCAGCTCGTCACCGAGGTCGGCCGGGAGCAGGCGCTGGGCCGCGCGCTGAAGCGGGTGCTCGACCGCTACGACGTCATCCTCGTCGACTGCCAGCCCTCGCTGGGCCTGCTCACGATCAACGCGCTGGCCTGCGCCGACGCCGTGCTCATCCCGCTGGCCTGCGAGTTCTTCAGCCTGCGTGGCGTGGCGCTGCTGATGGACACGATCGACAAGGTTCGCGACCGGCTCAACCCCGACCTGCAAGTCCTGGGCATCCTGGCGACCATGTTCGATCCGCGGACGCTGCACACCCGTGAGGTGCACCAGCGGGTCATCGAGGCGTTCGGTGACCTGGTCTTCGGCGCCGTCATCAACCGCACGATCCGGTTCCCGGAGACCACGGTCGCCGGCGAACCGATCACGACGTGGGCGCCGACGTCCAACGGCGCGGAGGCCTACCGGCTGTTGGCCCGCGAGGTCCTCGCCCGGTGACCCTGGTCGAGAACGAACCGCTCGTCCCGGAAGGCGTCCCGACGGAGAACGGCCGCCGTCGCTTCACTGTGCGGCTGCACAACTTCACCGGCCCGTTCGACCTGCTGCTGCAGCTGATCGGCAAGCACCAGCTGGACATCACCGAGATGGCGCTGCACCGGGTCACCGACGACTTCATCGCGCACCTGACCGATCTCGGCGACGACGCCGACCTGGACGAGACCACCGAGTTCCTCGTCATCGCCGCCACGCTGCTCGACCTGAAGGCGGCCCGGCTGCTGCCCGACGCCGAGGTCGAGGACGACGAGGACCTCGCCCTGCTCGAAGCCCGCGACCTGCTGTTCGCCAGGCTGCTGCAGTACCGCGCGTACAAGCAGGTCGCGGCGTTGTTCGTCGAGCTGGAGTCGACGGCCCTGCGCCGGTTCCCGCGCTCGGTCGCGCTGGAGGACCGGTTCGCCGGCCTGCTCCCCGAGGTCCTGCTCGGAGTGGGTCCGGAGAGCTTCGCCGAGCTGGCGGCCACGGTGTTCCGCCCCAAGCCGCCACCCACGGTCGGCCTCGACCACCTGCACGGGCCGAAGGTATCGGTGGCCGAGCACATCGAACTGCTGCGCCGGCGGCTGATGGAACTGGGCGAGGCGACCTTCGCAACGCTCACCGCCGACTGCGTGTCGCCGCTGGAGGTCGTGGCCCGTTTCCTCGCGATCCTCGAGCTCTACCGCGAGGCGAGCATCTGGTTGGAGCAGCCGGAGGCGTTCGGGGAGCTGACAGTACGCTGGACCGGCGGATCCGAGAACCTCGTGCACAGCACATCCGCGGACGACGACACCGAGATCAGTGAGTGACCCCGACAGCGTGAGCACCCCCAGCACCACCCCCTGCGTCGATGCCGACGACCCCGCCACCGGCCCGGGCGCCGAGGAGGCCACCGAGACGCCGGGGGTGCCGCCCGCCCTCGCCGACGACGCCGAACTGGACGCCGCGCTGGAGGCGCTGCTGCTCGTCGTGGACGCGCCCACCGACGAACAGACCCTGGCCGGGGCCCTCGGTCAGCCTGCGGACCGGGTCGGTGCCGCCCTGCTGCGGCTGGCCGACGGCTACCGGTCCGCGGGTCGCGGCATCGACCTGCGGCGCGCGGGTGAGGGCTGGCGCTTCTACACCCGCGAGACCTACGCCCCCTACGTCGAGCGGCTGCTGCTCGACGGGCAGCGGGCCCGGCTGACCCGGGCCGCACTGGAGACCCTCGCCGTCGTCGCCTACCGCCAGCCCGTCACCCGGGCCCGGGTGGCCGCGGTGCGCGGGGTCAACTGCGACGGCGTGCTGCGCACGTTGCTGACCCGTGGGCTGGTCGAGGAGGCCGGCGTCGACGGGCAGACCCAGGGAACCCTGTTCCGTACTACCGAACTGTTCCTGGAGCGGCTGGGCCTGTCATCGGTGGACGAGTTGCCACCGCTGGCCCCGCTGTTGCCGGACGTGGATGCGATCGACGAACTGTGATGAGTGTGAACAATCCCCAGACCCGGCCCGACGGCGTCCGACTGCAGAAGGTGCTCGCGCAGGCCGGTGTGGCCTCCCGCCGCGCCGCCGAGGAGCTGATCGCGGCCGGCCGCGTGAGCGTGGACGGCAAGGTCGTGCGCGAGATGGGCCGGCGGGTCGACCCGGACACCGCCGTGGTGCATGTCGACGGTTCACGCATCGTGTTGCGCGAGGACCTGGTGCACCTGGCTCTGAACAAGCCGCGCGGGATGCTCTCCACGATGTCCGACGACCGCGGCCGGCCCTGCGTCGGCGACCTGGTGGCCGCTCGCACGGAGCGGCTGTTCCACGTCGGTCGGCTCGACGCAGACACCGAGGGACTGCTGCTGCTCACCAACGACGGCGATCTCGGGCACCGGCTCATGCACCCGTCGTTCGAGGTCGAGAAGACCTACATGGCGGAGGTGGCCGGGCAGCTACCGCGCGATCTCGGCAAGCGGCTGCGCGCCGGGGTCGAGCTCGAGGACGGTCCGGTGACCGTGCACTCGTTCCGGTTGGTCGACTCGCACGCCGGCCGGTCGATGATCGAACTGGTGCTGCACGAGGGGCGCAAGCACGTGGTGCGCCGGCTGATGGACGAGGTCGGGTTCCCGGTGCAGCGGCTGGTCCGCACCGCGATCGCCGACGTCCGGCTCGGCGACCAGCGGCCCGGCCGGATCCGGCCGCTGACCCGGCCCGAGGTCGGTGCTCTGTACAAGGCCGTCGGTCTCTGAGATCGGGCGTCGCGCGGGGCGGTGGCATCGAGCTGATAGCCGATCACTTAGGCTGCGGGCCCATGGCGGTACGAGCGGTGCGAGGGGCCATCCAGGTCGACTCCGACGATCGTCAGGAGATCCTCGATGGCTCCGCGGAGCTGGTCAGCGCGGTGCTCAAGCGCAACGACCTCACCCCCGACGACATCATCTCGATCGTCTTCACCGCGACCCCCGACCTCACCGCGGAGTTCCCCGCATACGCCGCCCGGCTGCTGGGGCTGACCGACGTGCCGCTGCTGTGCGCGTCGGAGATCGCGGTGCCGGGAGCGCTGCCGCGCACGTTGCGGCTGCTCGCGCACGTCGAGACCGATCGGCCGCGCTCCGCGCTGCGGCACGTGTACCTGCGCGGAGCATCGGCGCTCCGCACGGACCTGCCGCAGTAGGGCCCGGCCGGGCCTCCGGCCGGCGCGGTCGCCGGCCGGCCCAGCGCCGCCAACCCGGCGTCACCGACCCGGCGCCGCCGACCCAGTGCTACCGGCGATCACCGTTTCGGGGCCTCGAGCCGCGGACGGCGCGGTCACCGCCTTCGGCTCACCGATCAGGAGCTGGTGAGGCAGCGGTTGCGCCGTCCAGCGATCCGTTGCCGCTGACCGGGGAGCGCGACCGCATGCCCCTGACCGGCCGTGTCACCCCGCACGGCACAATGGAGCCAACCCGCGCCGGTCGTGGGGGCACGGCCGGTGATGCGGCGGAATGGGCCGCAGGGCCCGGAGAGGGGTCGAGCGGTGTCCGGTCCGGGCAGGCTACGCGGCGTCGTGGCGATGGACGGGCCGTCGGGCACCGGCAAGTCGACGGTCTCGCGGCGGCTGGCGATCGCGGGCGAGGCCGCGTATCTCGACACCGGGGCGATGTACCGGGCCGCGACCCTCGCGGTCCTGCGCGCGGGTCTGGACGAGCAGAGCCCGGCCGAGGACATCACCGCCGTCGCCGTCGCGGCCGAGCTGGAGTCGATCACCGACCCGGCGGCGCCGAGGATCCTCCTCGACGGCGAGGACGTCGAGGCGGAGATCCGGGGCGGGCCGGTGACGATGCTGGTCAGCGCGGTGTCCGCGCAGCCGACGGTTCGTGCGGTGCTCGTCGAGCGGCAGCGCAAGCTCATCGCGGAGGCACTGGGCACCGTCGGCGGAATCGTCGTGGAGGGCCGCGACATCGGCAGCGTGGTCGCGCCGGACGCCGAGCTGAAGGTGTACCTCACCGCGTCCGAGGAGGTCCGCGCTGCTCGCCGCGGCGCTCAGGACCGCAAGGCCGGCCGCGCCGGGGACCACGAGACGACGCTGGCCGATGTCCGGCGCCGGGACCGGCTCGACTCGACCCGCGCCACGTCACCGCTGCACGCCGCCCCGGACGCATTGATCCTCGACACCGACGACCTCAGCGTCGATGCCGTGCTCGACGAGCTGCTGCGCCTCGTGACCGAGCGCGGGCTCGTGTCGTGACCGCCCCGGCGGAACTCGCCGATCTACCCCCGGGCGCGTCGCAGCGGCTGCACGACCTCGCGCGTTGGGTGGGTACCTGGTGCTTTCGCCCGGTATACCGCGTTCGGGTCCATCACCTCGACCGGGTTCCCCCCACCGGCCCGGTGGTGCTCGTCGCAAATCACAGCGCGCTCGTGGACGGGCCGCTGCTGTACGGACTACTGGGGCGCCGCGCGGTGTTCTTGGTAAAGCAGGAGATGTTCACCGGGCCGCTGGCCTGGGCGTTGCCGCGAATCGGGCAGCTCGCGGTGCGCCGCGGCGAACCCGATCGCCGGCCGCTCATGGCGGCTCTCGGTGTGTTGCGGGGCGGTGGCCTGGTGGGGGTCTTCCCCGAGGGAACCCGGGGCAGCGGTGACGTGGCGGCGGCCCAGCACGGTGCGGCGTGGCTGGCGCGGGCGTCGGGTGCGGTCGTGCTGCCGGTCGTGTGCCGGGGCACCCGGCGGCCCGACGGCGTCCGCCGCCGCTTCCGGCCGCGGGTGGACGTCCTGGTGGGGGAGCCGTTGCCGGCTCCCGCAGGTAAGGGCCGCGCGGAGCTGACCGCGGCCACCGAGACCATCCGTGCCGCGCTGGCCGGGCTGGTCGTGGAGCTGGATGACGTACGGAGCAGAACGTGAGTGCAGACGATCGCGCCGCGATGGCGGAGCTGGGCATCGACCCGGCCGACTTCGTGGCCATGGATGAAGAAGACGAGGGGGCGGGCGCCCCGGACGGTGTTGACGGCGCCGTGGTGGCCACCCCGGTGCTGGCCGTGGTCGGCCGGCCCAATGTCGGCAAGTCGACGCTGGTCAACCGGATGCTTGGACGCCGTGAAGCGGTCGTGCAGGACGTCCCGGGAGTGACCCGCGATCGGGTCGCCTACGACGCGCTCTGGAACGGCCGCCGGTTCACGCTGGTCGACACCGGGGGCTGGGAACCGGACGCGACCGGCCTGCAGGCCGCCGTCGCGGCGCAGGCCGAGCTGGCCATGCAGACCGCCGACGCGGTGTTGCTCGTGGTGGACGCGAGCGTCGGGGCCACCACGACCGACGAGGCCGTCGCCCGGGTGCTGCGGCGCTCGGACCGGCCGGTCCTGCTGGCCGCGACCAAGGTCGACGACGACCGGCTCACCGCCGACACCGCCTCGCTGTGGCGGCTCGGGCTCGGCGAGCCGCACCCGGTGAGCGGTCTGCACGGCCGCGGTTCGGGCGACCTGCTCGACGCGATCCTGGAGGCGCTGCCGGAGACCCCGCGTGACACCTTCGGTGCGTCCTCGGGCGGCCCGCGCCGGGTCGCGCTGGTCGGCAAGCCGAACGTCGGCAAGTCGAGCCTGCTCAACCGGGTCTCCGGGGAGCTGCGTTCGGTGGTGCACGACGTGGCGGGCACGACCGTCGACCCGGTCGACTCGCTGGTGGAGCTGGACGGCGAGGTGTGGCGTTTCGTCGACACCGCCGGTCTGCGCAAGCGGGTCAAGATGGCCAGCGGCATGGAGTACTACGCCAGCCTGCGCACGCAGGCGGCCATCGAGGCCGCCGAGGTGGCCGTCGTGCTGCTGGACGCGAGCGAGCCGATCGCCGAGCAGGACCAGCGCGTGATCAGCATGGTCGAGGAGGCCGGCCGCGCGCTCGTCCTGGTGTTCAACAAGTGGGACCTGGTCGACGAGGACCGCAGGCTCGCGATGAAGCGCGAGCTCGAACGCGACCTGGTGCGGGTGCGGTGGGCCGAGCGCGTCAACGTCTCCGCGCTCACCGGGCGGTCGGTCGCGAAGATCGCGCCCGCGCTGCGCACCGCGCTCGAGTCGTGGGACCAGCGCATTCCGACGGGCCGGCTCAACGGCTGGCTGGCGGACGTCATCGCCGCGACCCCGCCCCCGGTGCGCGGCGGCAAGCAGCCGAAGGTGCTCTTCGCAACCCAGGCCCAGACCCGTCCGCCGACGTTCGTGTTGTTCACCACCGGTTTCCTGGAGGCGGGGTACCGGCGGTTCCTGGAGCGGCGGCTGCGCGAGGAGTTCGGGTTCGAAGGCTCCCCGGTCCGGCTGTCGGTGCGGGTGCGGGAGAAGCGCGCGAAGAACGCGAAGAACGCGAAGAAGCAGCGCTGACACGCCGGGCGGCGGCCACGAAGGGAACGATCGTTCCACAGGCCGCCGACTAGTCTCGCCGTATGAAGCCGGCGGCGGGGGCACCTGGTCCGGCCCCGGTACGCGTGGTGCTGGCCGACGACGAGCCGCTGCTCCGTGCCGGGCTGCGCACCGTGCTGCAGGTCGGAGGCACGATCCGCGTCGTCGCCGAGGCGGGTGACGGTGACGCCCTGCTGGCCGCGGTCGGCGAGCACCACCCCGACGTGGTGCTCGCCGACGTGCAGATGCCCGGTACCGACGGGCTGGCCGCGTTGCGCATCCTGTGCGCCCGTCCGGACGCGCCCCCGGCCGCGGTCCTGACCACGTTCGACCTCGACGACTACGTCGCGGAGGCGCTCCGGATCGGGGTCCAGGGCTTTCTGCTCAAGGACGCCGAGCCCGACGCGCTGATCCGTGCGGTGCGCGATCTCGCGGCCGGCGGCGCCGTGCTCGACCCGCGCATCACCGCGCGGCTTCTGCCTCGGCTGGCCGCCGGGTCCGCGCCGCCCGCGTCGGGCCGGCCGGCGGACCTGACCATGCGCGAGAACCAGGTGCTCGGACTGCTCGCCGCCGGCGAGTCGAACGCCGCGATCGCTTGCCATCTGGGCCTGGCCGAGGCCACCGTGAAGAAGTACGTCTCGGCGCTGCTGGTGAAGCTCGGTGCCCAGAACCGGGTCCAGGCCGCGCTGCTGGCACAGGGCTGGGGAGCCGGATGAGGATGACGACATCGCGGAGGATCGGGCTCGAGCTGCTCGCCGTGCTGGTGCCGGCCTGTGCGGTGCTGCTCGGCCACCCGCCGTTCGGCTACTCGGTGGCGGCCGGTCTGGTGGGCTGCGCGCTGCTCCCGCTTCGGCACCTGTGGCCCTCGCTGGGCGTGCTCGGTGTGCTGTGGGGGCTGGTCGGGGGGCTGGGCTGGCCACCCGCGCTCGTTGCGCTGTACACGCTCGGCCGACGCAGCGGCCGGGTCTCCCGGACCTCGCCGTGGGTGGTGCTGGCCGGGCTGGCCGCGGTGCTGCCGGTACTCCTCCTGCAGGACCTGTCCTGGGCCGATCGCGTGCTGACGGTCGCCTTCACCGCACTGTGGGCCGGGGCTCCCGCCGCGATGGGGCTGCTGATCAGCACCCGGGAGCGGCTGACCGCGAGCCTGCGCGAGCTCGAGCGGGCGCGTGAGGCGATGCTGCAGGCCCGCGAGACGGCCGCCCGAGCGGAGGAGCGGTCCCGGATCGGGCGCGAGATCCACGACGCCGTCGGCCACCACGCGACGCTGATCGCGGTCGGGGCGGCGGCGCTGGCCGCGTCGACGGCCGAGCCGGAGACCCGCGAGGGAGCGGAGCGGCTGCGCGTGCTGGCCAAGCGCGCGCTGGCCGAGATGCGGGCGGCGCTCGGGTTGCTCGACGGACGGCCCGATCAGCCGGCCGGGGTGGCCGATCTGCCGGGGCTGGTCGCCAGATCCCGCGCGGCCGGGGTGCAGGCAGATCTCGTCGACGTGGGCACGTCCAGAGAGCTGCCGCCGGGACTGGACCGCGCTGTCTACCGGGTGGTGCAGGAGTCGCTCACGAACGCGGCCCGGCACGCCCCGGGTGCACCGGTCCGGATCGAGTTGTGCTGGCGGGACGCCGGCGAGCTGTCGGTCAGCGTGCACAACGACCAGGTGCCCGGGGCCGGACGTCGTCGCACCCCGGGCGGCGAGGGCTTCGGAGTGGGCGGTGCGGGCCTGGCCGGACTGGCCGAGCGGGTCGGTGCGGTCGGCGGTGAGCTGACCACGGGGCCTGGCCCGGATGGCGGATTCACGGTCCGGGCGGTGTTCCCGCTGAGCTCGGAACCCGGCGTCGTCCGGCCCCGGATCGCGTCGGGCGATGCGGCGGCGCTACGGGAGGACGGGTCGATGACTCCGGTGGGCCCGGCCGTCTGAGGGGCCTCGGCTGCTCAGCCGAGCCGCTGCGCCAGCCGGGACAGCAGGTCGATCAGCTTCGCCGCGTCGTCGCCCCCGAGCTCGTCGGCGACGTCCCGCTCGACCTCCTGCACCGCCGGGGCCAGCCGGCCGTGCAACTCGCGGCCGTGATCGGAGAGGAAGACGAGCACCCGGCGGCGGTCCGCGTCGTCGACCCGCCGGTAGACCAGGGCGGCGTCGACGAGCCGGTCGACGATCTTGGTCAGGGTGGGCGCCGGGACCATCACGTACCCGGCGATCTCCGTCATCGGGTGGCCCGCGCCGTCGGCGAGAAGTTCCAGCACCCGCCACTGGTCCAGCGTGGGCGCGCCCGGTGGGGTGCCGAGGACGCCCTCGATCCGGCGGGCCACGCGCTGCTCCACCTGGCTGAGCAGGCGGCCGAGCGTGGCGGCGGTGGTGCCGGACGTCGTGACCGGACCTACCCCTGGCGACACCTGCGCCCCCCATTTCGGATCGAGTCAGACAGTGACTACATCGCTCTCATCGTAAACACTGTCACGCGGAAGGGGGCACCTCGGAGTATCCCGCCGGGGAGGTGGTCGATGCAGCGCCTGGAGACGGCGGCGCGCCGTCGGCGTCTCGACGTGGCCTTCGTGGTGCCGCGAAGCGGGCCGGCGGGAATCTTCGGGCCGTCCTGCGAGGCCTGCGGCCGGCTGGCGGCCGAGGAGATCAACGCCGACGGCGGCGTGCTGGGTCGCGAGCTTCGGCTGCGCCTGGTCGACGGCGGTCGTCCGCCCGCTCAGGTCGCCTGCGAGGTCGCCCGGCTCGTCGAGGCGGGCGCCGTCCAGGCCGTCAGCGGCTGGCACATCTCGGCCGTACGCCAGGAACTGACGCCGGTCGTCGCCGGGCGGGTGCCCTACGTCTACACACCGCTCTACGAGGGCGGCGAGCGGACCCCGGGGGTGTTCCTCGCGGGGGAGACCCCGGATCGTCAGCTGCTGCCGGCGATGCGCTGGATGTCGCGGGAACTGGGCGTGCGCACCTGGTGCGTCGTCGGTGACGACTACGTCTGGCCGCGGATGTCCGCCCGTGCCGCGCGCCGGTACGCGCTCGACTCCCCGGACGTCCAGGTCCTCGACGAGGTGTTCGTCCCGCTCGGAACAGAGGACTTCGGGCCCTCGCTGGCCCGGGTGGAGCGCAGTGGAGCCGACGGGGTGCTGATGTTCCTGGTCGGCTCGGACGCGGTGCGGTTCAACCGGCTGTTCGCAGCGGCCGGGCTCGACCGCCGGTGCGTCCGGCTCAGCCCGCTGATGGAGGAGAACATGCTGCTCGCCACGGGCGCCGAGAACACCCGGCAGCTCTACGCCGCGGCGGGGTTCTTCGAAACGCTGGCGACGTCGCGCGGGTTGGACTTCTCCGGCCGCTACGTGGACCGATTCGGAGTCGACGCCCCGGTCCTGAACTCGCTGGGCGAATCCTGCTACGAGGGGCTGACGCTGCTCTCCCGGCTGGCGGGTCGGGCCGCGAGCCTGGAGCTGGACGAGCTGTCCGCCGCTGCGCAGACGCTGGTGTACGAGAGTCCACGTGGCGTCGTTCGGATGGCCGGGAACCACCTGCTGCAGAGCGTCCACCTGGCGAGGGCGGACGGGTTGGAGTTCGACGTCATCGCCGAGCTGACGCGGGCACCCGGCTGAGGCCCGGCCTTGACCAGAGGCTGTCATTCCGAATAGTTTCACTCGGCAGTACCTGTCGGTGACCGGGAGGCGCCCGTGCCCACCTACGCCTATCACTGTCCGAACTGCGGTGGCTTCGACCTCGTGCGGCCGATGTCCGAGGTGGATGCCGTGGCGGTGTGCCCGGGCTGCGGGATGCGGGGCCGCCGGGTGTTCGGTGCACCGGCGCTGCGGCGCATGGACGCGCGCCTGCGCCGGGCCCTCGACGCGGGGGAGCGCAGTGCCGACTCCCCGCAGGTCGTGACGGCGGTGCCGCCACGGTCGGCCGACCGGCGGCCCGGCCGGGCGACGCGCTACACGACCGACCCGCGGCACGCCCGGCTGCCGCGTCCCTGATCCGCACCCGTTCGACAACCCGAGCGTCGGAGGTCCCCCATGCCCGATGTCGTCTTCAGCGTCGACCAGGCCAAGTCGATGCGCGACCAGGCGGTGCCCGGTCACAACCGCTGGCACCCCGACATCCCTGCGGCGGTCACGGTGCAGCCCGGCTCCTCGATCCGCGTCGAGTGCCGGGAGTGGACCGACGGGCAGATCGGCAACAACGACTCGGCCAACGACGTGCGCGACGTCCAACTCGACGGCTGCCACATGCTGTCGGGCCCGATCGCGATCGAGGGTGCCGAGCCGGGCGACCTGCTCGTCGTCGACATCCTCGACCTCGGGCCCGTGCCCCAGGAGGTCGGCGACGCGCCCGGCCAGGGTTGGGGCTACACCGGCATCTTCGCCAAGCAGAACGGCGGCGGTTTCCTGACCGACCACTTCCCCGACGCGTACAAGGCGATCTGGGACTTCAGCGGGCAGAAGGCGACCTCGCGGCACATCCCCGGGGTGAGTTTCACCGGCATCACGCACCCGGGGCTGTTCGGTACCGCGCCCTCGGCCGAGCTGCTGGCCCGCTGGAACGCCCGCGAGCGGGCGCTGATCGCGACCGACCCGGACCGGGTGCCGCCGCTCGCCTTGCCCCCGCTGGAGAACGCGGTGCTGGGCGGCACCGCCGAGGGCGACCTGCTGGCCGCGATCGGGCGCGACGGCGCGCGCACCGTGCCGGCCCGGGAGAACGGCGGCAACCACGACATCAAGAACTTCACCCGCGGCTCGCGCGTGTTCTATCCCGTGCACGTGCCCGGGGCGATGTTCTCGGGCGGCGACCTGCACTTCAGTCAGGGCGACGGCGAGATCACCTTCTGCGGCGCCATCGAGATGGGCGGGTTCATCGACTTCCACGTCGACCTGATCAAGGGCGGCATGCAGACCTACGGGGTGACGACGAACCCGATCCTGATGCCGGGCAACGTGGAGCCGCGGTACTCGGAGTTCGTCACGTTCATCGGCATCGGGGTCGACCACGAGACGGACACCAACCTCTACAACGACGCGACCGTCGCCTACCGCAACGCCTGTCTCAATGCGATCGAGTACCTCAAGAAGTTCGGCTACAGCGGGCCCCAGGCGTACCTGCTGCTGGGCGCGGCGCCGATCGAGGGGCGGGTGTCCGGCGTCGTCGACATCCCCAACGCGTGCTGCTCGCTCTACCTGCCGACCGCGATCTTCGACGTCGACATCCGGCCGTCCGCGTCGGGGCCGGTCGCGGTCGATCGCGGTGGCTGCGCGGTCTCCACGTGACGGGGATTGCGGGGCCACGATTCAGCGCAGCACCATCGATGCGGGGGGCCACGAGAGCGAGGAGGCGCCATGACCGGCCCTGACGCACCGTACGAGGTCCACGAGATCGCGAACTTCACCCTCGAATGCGGTGAGACGCTGCGGCCCGCACGGGTCGCCTACCAAACCTACGGAACGCTCAACGACGACAAGTCGAACGCGATCGTGTATCCGACCTGGTACTCCGGGCGACACTGGGACAACGAATGGCTGATCGGGCGGGGCATGGCGCTCGACCCGGACCGCTGGTTCATCATCGTGCCGAACATGCTCGGCAACGGGCTGTCGTCCTCGCCGTCGAACACGCCGCCACCCTGGGATCGGGCCCGGTTCCCGAGGGTCTCGGTGCGCGACAACGTCGCCTCGCAGTACCGGCTGGTGACCGAGGTGTTCGGGATCGAGACCCTGCCGTTGGTGCTCGGCTGGTCCATGGGCGCCGGCCAGAGTTTCCAGTGGGCGGTCAGCCATCCGGAGATGGTGCAGCGGATCCTGCCGTTCTGCGGGTCCGCACGGACCGCCCCGCACAACAGGGTCTTCCTCGAGGGGGTCAAGGCCGCGCTGACCGCGGACTGCGCCTTCGAGGGTGGGTGGTACTCGCCCGAACTGCTACCGGTCACCGGCCTGCGCGCCGCCGCCCGGGTCTACGCCGGATGGGGCTACTCGCAGGCCTTCTACTGGGACGAGGTGTGGCGCGAACTCGGCTACACCTCCTTGGAGGACTTCCTCGTCGGCTTCTGGGAGGGCTTCTTCCTGGACGACCGCGATCCCGACAACCTGCTCACGATGCTCGACACGTGGTGGCACGGCGACGTGGGCACCACGCCCGGGTTCTCCTCCACGGAGGAGGCTCTCGCCTCCATTCGGGCGCGCGCGATCGTGATGCCGGCGGAGAAGGACCTCTACTTCCCGCCCGAGGACGAGGAGTGGGAGGTCTCCCACATGCCGAACGCCGAGCTGCGGGTGATACCCGGCGTCTGGGGCCACTTCGCCGGCGCCGGACAGAACCCGGCAGACACGGCGGTCATCGACGCCGCGGTCGCGGAGCTGCTCAGTGCGGATCCGGGGAAGTGAGAGGTTGGGCTACTCGTCGGTACCCACGAAAGTCGCCCCTGCCGAGGCGACCGAGGGCGGTGGTCACACGGGACCTGATCGTCGAAACTGGACATGCCCGCCGCGGGTGCCCTCGCGGTCGGTATCCAGCAAGCGTGCAGGCCAGCGAGCTAGGGGGGAGCTGACGACCGGCCGGTAGGGGACTCCGATCTGCGGTGCGGTAGTCTGATCGAGCCCCCAAGGGGGCGGCCGGGACGTGGCGCAGCTTGGTAGCGCACTTGACTGGGGGTCAAGGGGTCGCAGGTTCAAATCCTGTCGTCCCGACGGTCTGATGGGCGGTGTCTTTCGACGGGGACACCGCCCATCGGCATATCTGGGCAGCGAGAACAGTGCGCGGGCCGGACCTCATCGGGTCCTGGTGTCGCGGCAACGAAGTTCGTTGACCGAGGCCCCGATGACCAGCCCCTGCCCGCAGCGCCGCGCCAGCGCCACCATCCGGTCGGAGGCCATGCTCCCGGTGGCACCCGCGTCGCCCCGGGCGGGGTCGGCGTCGTCGTGGACCATCCGCAGCATGATGGCCACCACGGCCGGCTACAGCTGCCGTCCCAGCACAAAGGCCCCACATGTGGCCCGGCATCATCCGCCCCGGATGAGGTGGTCGTAGCGACGCTGGCCCCGGGATCAGACACCCGGCGCGGTCACGCGGCGGTGGCGTCGCGCGACGCCCGTCGGGCGCATATCCGCGCCCAGCGGTTGTCGCTCGTCAGCCCGCCGCCGTGGCCGGCTCTCAGCGGTCGAGCCGTTCGATCGTCACCCTGCCCGGTCGCAGAGGGAGGCGCCTGCCGGTGACCTCCTCCACCGGCAACCGGATGAACAACCGCCCGGAGCCTGGAGCCCAGGTCTCGAGGTGGAGTCGCTCGATTCGGTGCGCCTGCTCAGGATCGTCGACGACCTCTGCGGTGCCGGTGATCAGCACGCTCCACCCGGTATGAATCGCCTCCTCGACATCGTCCGCTTCGAAGGAGACCTGCCTGCCCTCGCGTACTGCGGTGAGCTTTTCGCCCGGCCCGGTGCTGAACACGATCGTTTCTCCGTCGAGGACGAAGTTGACGGGCAGCACGACGACAGCTCCGGTCGATGTAGCCCAGGCCACCCGTCCAATGGCGACGGTCGAGAGCAGCGCGAGGCAGGCATCGCGGTCGAGAGTCTCGAGGGGTCGTTCGTCCGGGGAGCCCGGGCCCTTGTTCATCGCCCTCTCCTCCATTGCGCGTCATCGGACGGTCCTCGACGGTAGAGCGCCGGGCAGAGCCGTCCAGGGCCGGAAGACCCGCTCTGGGAGGCCGCGGAGCATCCGGATTTGGACCTTCCCACCATCTGGCCCTCGCGGCCTCCGTTGCTGGCTTCGGCCCGACGTTGATGAGTCGCCGAGCGCCTGACTGGTCGCTGAGCGCCTGACTGGAGGAGCAGCCCTGAGGGGGGTCCCGCCTGATCGTGGCTGTCCGCGTCGCCCGGTTTTCTCGTGCGGCTGCAGCTGACCGAGCTGCAGGTCCTGGTGTGTGGGCTACTGGGCGGAGGCCGCTGGAAGCCCTTCGGAAGGGGGACCATCGGCTCTTCGACCGACCGGAATGTGCGCGAATGCTGGAGATCAGATCCGGACCCGGAGGTGGGTCATGTCGGTGTTGGTCGGTTACGCGAGTGAGCACGGCTCGACGCGGGAGATCGCCGAGCGGGTGGCGGCCCGGTTGGCCGACCACGGCCGGCGCGTCGAGGTCGTCGCCCTGGACCGGGTGACGGACGCCGAACGCTACGACGCGGTGGTGCTCGGTAGCGCCATCCACAACGGAGTCTGGCTCGGGCAGGCGACGCGGTTCGTCCGGGAGAACGCCGACATCCTCCGCCACCGGCCAACGTGGTTGTTCAGCGTCGGAATGCCGGCGGCGTTACGCCGGCCCTTGCGCCGTTTCGCCATGTCGGAGGGGCCGAAGGCGATCGCCGGTCTCCGCGACCTCGTAGAGCTCCGGGGCCACCGCCTCTTCTCCGGCGTCTACCAGAAGGAGCAGAACAGGTCTCTGGTCGGCCGCGCGCTCTTCGCCGTCCTGGCCGGGCGCTACGGCGACTTCCGCGACTGGGACGACGTCGACGCGTGGGCCGACGACATCGCGGATCAGCTGGAAACGCGATCGCGGGAACCTCGGATGCAGAGCGTTCATGACGCCGACGGCTGATCCGAAGATGCTCGTCCTCCGCCATCTCACCCCAGTGCCCACTGCACGGAGTGCCGTGGACGCCGTTGGGGGCGGGGTCGAGGCGGGCCAGAGGCCGGGGACGGAACCATGAGCCCGGTCCGGGACGTCGCAGGGGAGCCGACGCCTGGGTGGGTCTGGCGGGACACGGTGGCGAGCGTTCTGGTCGCAGTCGTGGTGCTGCTCCTGGTCCCCGACCTGACCCGCCCCGGTCTGCCTTTCGTCCCCGGGCCCCGCGGCATCGCCGTGATCGCACTGGTCGCCGGGATCACGGCGTTCGTCGTCGATGCGCGAGTCGCGACTGTCGGCAGGCTGAGGGCCGGATTGCTGGGCGCCGTCGGGATCATCGCAGTGGCCTTCGCCCTGTCGACCATCGACTCCGGCAGCCCGGGACACTCGCGGTGTGCGTTGCCGCGATCTCACTGATGTGGGTGGTCGCGACGGTGCGGCATCTTCGTAGCGGTCGGGCGACGCGGAGGGCCGGGTAGCCGGTCCTTGCCCGGCCGGACGCGCACGGTGTACCGCTGGTGCTCGTCGAACCGCGGGAGACTGCGCCGATGGCGACTGTTCCGGTCGGTCCTCACCGGTGGGTCGTAGTCCGGGCTGCGGTGAGGCGCCACACCGCGGCCGCGCGGTCCAGCGAGTCCTCGATGGACCCGGAGGTGGGAATGGCGACCGCCTCAGGCCAGAGGCCGGCGTCGGTGGCCATGGCGGTCGCCACGGCAGGTGTGGCATCGGAGGCGGTAGGTCCTCGGGTCAGGATCCGCCGTCCGGCGGTCTCGGCGGTGGCCCGGCACTGCAGCCGGACGAGGTCGCTGTGCGTGCGGTGGGCGAGCGCCTCGGCGGCGTGCCGGTGGCCCGCGTCGGCCCACGACGCGTCGAGCACCACCGATTCCCCACGGCCCAGTAGTTCCCCGGCGCGGCGGAGCAGCTCCCGGTAGAGCGTGTCGGTGTGCTCCGGGGTGTAGAGCCCCTGCCGGTACCCGGCGGCGGCCGGCAGGGTGGGGTCCAGGCCGGCCAGCTCCTTGCGGATCCGGTCGCTGGAGAGCAGCACCGCGCCGAACCGGTCGGCGAGTCCACCTCCCAGGGTCGTCTTGCCGGTTCCGGGCAGTCCGCCCACGAGGGCGAGGCGCACGGCGCCGTCCTGCAGATGACGCTGTGCCAGCTCCGCGTATCCCGTCGCGTCCTCGGCCGCAGGGGGGTCGCCTTGCTCGTGGCGTAGGCAGGCCACCTTGGCCCGCACGAACGCGCGGTAGGCCACGTAGTGGTGGCGCAGCGCCGCCGGTGCCGGGTCGCCGGAGAACTCGACGTAGGCGCCCAGGAACAGCTGGGCCAGGTCGGGCCGGCCCAGCCGTTCCAGATCCATGGCCAGGAACGCGACGTCGTCCAGGCCGTCCACGAAGCGCAGCTGGTCGTCGAACTCCAGGCAGTCCAGCACCCGCGGTCCGTCGTCGAGGCAGAACACGTCCTCGGCGATCAGGTCGCCGTGGCCGTCCACGATTCGGTCGTGGGCCTGCCGGTCGGCGAACAGCTCGCCCCGGCCGTCGATGAAGCGCAGGGCGAGCCGGGCGATCGAGTCGACCACCGCCTCGGACAGCACCCTTCCCCGGAACGCTTTGGCCTGCTCGAGGTTGTCGGTCCATCGGCGCCGCAACGCTTCCGGGCCGCCCTCGGCGGTGATGCGGGGCCCGCGTTCGGCGCTCGCGTGGAAGCCGGCCATCAACCGGGCCACTTCGCGCAGCGGGCCGGTCGCCGGATCTCCCGCGCGCACCAGCGCGGACAGCCGGCGCCCGCCGGGCATGCGGCGCATGACCAGAAGATGCTCCGCCGTGGCGGTTGCGGCGTCTCCGGAGCCGCTCCGGTCCTGTGCTCCGTCGTGCGGGGCGGAGACGTCGCTGATCCCGAGGTAGACGTCGGGCGCGAGCCGGCGGTTGAGTTCGAGCTCGCGGCGGCAGGCGGCGAGCCGCCGGTCGGGTGTGCTGAAGTCCAGGAATCCCGTGCGCACCGGCTTCTTCAGCTTGTAGGCGCGGTCGCCGACCAGGAAGACCACGCCGACGTGTGTCTCACGGACTGCCGCGAACTCTGCGGTGGGCGGGGCCGTCACCACAGTTCGCCACGGTCGTGCGGGTGGTTCGTCCAGGCGGGTGTGCTCGGTGTGGTCACCGCCGACGGGGCTGGAGCTGCGGTAGCCGGCGTGGTGCCGCTTACCGTATGCCAGGCGCTGGGGTGCACCACCTCGACGGGGCATGAACAGGCGCGGAGTACTTCGCGGCTGGTGGATCCGAAGACTGCGCGTGCGGTGGTCCCGCGCCGGTGGGTGCCGAGCACGACCAGCCGTGCGTGTACGGCCTCGCGCAGCAGGAGGTCCACCGGGTTGCCGAGCAGCAGGCGCAGGCCGGCCTGGACGTCGGGGTAGCGGGTGCGCCACGGTGACAGCGCATCGGTGAGGTGCCCGAATGCCTCGGCCTGGGTGTCGCGTTCGTGGAGGTGCCCGCGCCACGGGCCGGCGCGGTGCCGGGCGTGCAGCATGGTCAGTGGGGTGCGGTGGCGGCGGGCGTCGTCGAAGGCGGTGCGCAGCGCGGCTGAATCGGTGGTCGGGTCGTCGACGCCGACCACCACCGGGCGGCCCGGGGACATCGGGACCTGCCTGCCGCGCACCACGACCACCGGGCAGCCGGCGTGGCTGCTGACCGGCAGCGCCGTGGACGGGATGAGTGCGTCGGTGAGCCGCTGCCCGCCCGCCATGCCGAGGACGAGGAGCTGGGCGCGGTCGGCCGCCTCGAGCAGGGCCTGCTCCGGTTCGTGGTCGGATCGTTCGGTGTGGACGTCGAGGGCGTGGCCTTGGCGGCGCGCGAGGGTGTAGGCGCGGGCCAGGATCGCGTCGGCGCGGCGCCGGCCGGGCCCGGTCGGCTCGGTGGCGTAGGGCGCCGCGTGCACGATCCGTAGTGGTGCGCGGCGCAGCCGGGCCTCGTGCGCTGCCCAGAGGACCGCCCGCAACGCGGTCTGGGTTCCGTTCACGCCGACGACCACGGGCGGTTCATGGGGGGTCTGCTCGGTCACGAGATCTCCTCTGTCCGCAGCTCGTCGGCCCGGTCAGGGTGCGCTCGACCCGATACCGGCCAGCAGGGCCGGCAGGCCTGATCGTGCGGGTCCTCCAGCCCGCACGATCAGGCCTGCCGACGGTGGGCCGACGCGGCGCCGGACGCGCACGCTGATCGGAGCCCGGCCCGCAGGTGCGCCGGTCGTAGCGCGCAGGAGGTCAACCGTGGACGACCGAACGAGAACTGTCGTGGTCGGAGCAGATGGCTCCCCCGGGTCCGAGGTCGCTATCGGGTTCGCGCTGCAGGAGGCGGCCCGTCGCGGAGCGCAGCTGATCGTCGTGGCGGCGTTCGACCTGCCGCCCTACTGGGCATGCGCCTACGGTATGCCCGCCGCGCCCGAGAGTTCCGAGGCGCTGCGCGAGACCATCCGCGACCATGTCGAAGCCCACGTCAGAAAGGTGGCGGACAGTTTCGGCGAGCAGGCACGTGACGTCCCGGTCGAGATCCGCCCGGTGGTCGGTGATCCGGCCGCCGCCCTGGTCGACGCGGCCCGCCACGCCGATCTACTGGTGGTCGGTCATCGGGGTGGTGGGGGCTTCGCCAATCTGCTGCTCGGCTCGGTGGCCTCGAAGTGCGTCCTGCACGCGACCTGCCCGGTCACGATCGTCCCCACTCCGGACCGGGTGGCGGTGGGTTAGTCCGTGGTCCTCACCGGACACGTGCCGCACAGAAGACGCACAGAAGAGAGCTAGCGATGCCTGCTGTGAACGACGCCGCGACCGGCCACGTCACGCCGTCCGACCCGGTACGCCTGATCATGAACAGCACGGTCGCCACCGTCGACGTCGGCTGCTCGATGCTCGAGGTGGTTGCCGAGCTCGTGGCCGACGAGATCGGTGCGGTACTGGTGACCGGCGAGCACGGACCGTTGGGCGTGCTCTCCGAGCGGGACGTCGTGACCGCGCTCACCACGGCACGAGACCTCGCCGAGGTGCAGGCGGAGGACGTCATGAGCACCGAGGTCGTATGGGCGGACCCGGCCGACTCCGTCCGAGCCGTCGGGATCCTCATGCGCGACGCCGGGGTACGGCACATACCCGTCGGTAACGACCGCGAGGTGCTGGGCGTGGTGGCGATGCGCGACGTGCTGTCGGTGCTGCTCGCCGAGAACTGATCGGGTGCTGCCCGGGCGAACCTGCCGGACAGCGGTACGCGCAGACGAGGGCCGCTCAGAGGTGAGGATGTGCCAGGCTCCCGGTGACCCCCTCGATGTCGTCGGCTGCGGTGCTCAGCAAGCGATGACTCAGCTCCGACAGGGCCCTGGCGACCGCCAGCTCGTCACCGATCGTGGGCACGTCCTGGTCGTCCGGGTTGAGGCGGGCGAGGCCGACGCCCACGAGCCGATCGCTGTCGCGCGTGTGCAACCTCGCCACGGCTCGCGTACGCCCGTCATGCTCATCGATGTCGATGCTGACGGTCCACTGTGTGGCGTTGCCCATGATCGTTCCCTTTTGTCCGTCGTCAGGTCGTGCTGACTGCCTGGTATCGGATCTGCGGCGACGAGACGCCCGCACCGGTCAGAGGGCCGGATCCGACGTGGTGAGCAAACCCACCCAGCCGTCCAGGTCGGCGAGCCCGTCGTAGTCGTCCTCGTCGATCCGCCGCCCGGTCCGCTCGCTGACCCGTGTCACCACCGCGAGGAAGTCCAGCGAGTCGAGCCCCAGGGCGTCGCGCAGGTCGTCGTGCGGGCCGAGGGCGTCGAGCGCCGGACCGGGGGAGACGGTGCGCAGGACATCGAGCACCAGTGTGCGGGCTTCGAGAGGCGTCAGGTCGTGCCGGGGTGCGGTCATCACAGCTCCTCGGGTCGTCGGAGGCGTCGGTCGATCTCGCGCAGCAGGCGCGCCCCTAGAGCGCCGTCGGTCGCGCGGTGGTCCGCGGACAAGGTGGCGGTGACGACCGGGCGCACGAGCACCGCGTCGCCGGCGGCCCAGGGGCGGGGCCGGACGGCGCCGAAACCGACCAGCGCCACCTGCGGTGGGTGGATCACGCCGTCGACCGCGTCCACGCCGAGCTCGCCGAGGTTCGTGACGGTGATGGTCGCTCCGCCGGCCTCCGACGAGCGCAGCCGCCCGGTGCGGGCGCGCTCCCCGCCCTCGCGCACGCGGGCCATCAGGTCGTCGAGCCCCAGCGTGCCGGCGTCCCGGATGACGGGCACCACGAGGCCGCCGCCGCGCAGCGACACCGCGACGCCCAGCTGGACACCGCGGCCGGGGACGAAGCGATCGTCGATCCAGTGCCCGTTGAGCTCGGGGACGGCCTGCGCGGCCAGCACCACGGCGCGCAGCAGCACCGCAGCCGGCAGCACCCGGGCCGCCACCGGAATCGCCCGGTTGTGGGCGCGCAGCCAGTCCAGGGCCGGTCCCAGGTCGATGTCCAGGGCCAGGTAATAGTGCGGGATCTCGCGCTTCGAACGAGCCATCAGTGCGGCGGTCGCCCGGCGCAGGGCCGTCGCGGCGACGGGTGCCGGCCCGGCGCCGTTCGTCACGACCGGGGCCGGGACCGCGGGTACGTCACGGGCATGCACCACGCCATCGGGGCCCGACCCGCGCAGCACCGTCGGGTCCACCCCGCGTTCGGCGGCCAGCCGCCGGGCGTAGGGCGAGACGTGGATCCGGGCACCGGGTGCCGCGGCGACGACCGGCTCCGGGGGCCCGGGGGTCACAGACGGCACCAGAGGTGCCGCGACCGGCACCGCCGGGTGCAGGGCGTGGTCGACGTCGGCGGCCGTGACGACCCCACCCGGCCCGGTACCGGTCAGCGTGGCGATGTCCAGACCGGCCTCGGCGGCGCGTCGGCGGACCAGCGGTGAGAGTGCGGCCGGATGAGGTGCGGGCGGTGGGGTTTCTCGGGGCCGCGCGGCGGTCTCGGGCGGCGCCGGCCCGGCGTCCGCTCCGGTGGCTGCGATGAGGGCCAGCGGAGTCCCGACCGAGACCTTCTCCCCGGGTTGCACGAGCAGCCGCTCGATCACCCCCGAGTCGAAGCACTCCACGTCGATGGCCGCCTTGTCGGTGTCGACGACGGCGACGACGTCGCCGCGCCGCACCTGGTCCCCGGGCCCGACCAGCCATTCCAGGACCGTGCCGGACTCCATGTCCGCCCCGAGCGACGGCATCCGGAACTCGGCCATGTCAGCCGACCGCCCGCCGCGCGGCGGCCATCACGTCAGCGGGTCCGGGGAGAGCGGCCTCCTCCAGGTGCCGCGGGTAGGGAATCGGTACCTCGACGGCGCAGACCCGTTCCACCGGGGCGTCCAGCTCGTAGAGCGCGTGCTCTGCCACCCGGGCCGCGATCTCGGCGGAGAGGCTGCCACTGCGCCACCCGTTGTCCACGACGACCAGCCGGTGGGTCCGGCGCACCGACTCCAGCACGGTTTCGGTGTCCAACGGTCGCAGCGTGCGCAGGTCCACCACCTCGGCGGACACGCCGTCCACGGCCAGTTCCTCGGCCGCGGCCAGCGCCGGGGCCAGCGAACCGCCGTACGCGACCAGGGTGACGTCGGACCCGGGCCGGCGGACCACGGCGTGGTCGAGGTCCACCGGCCCCGCGTCGTCGGCCAGCTCACCGGACGCACCGTAGAGCGCGATCTGCTCGAAGATCAGCACCGGGTCGGGGTCGATTAGGGCGGTGGCCAGCATCCCCCGCGCGTCGGCGAGCGTCGCCGGAGCGACCACCCGGAGACCGGGAATGTGGGCGTACCACCCCTCCAGCGTGTGCGAGTGCTGCGCGGCGAGCTGCCGACCGGGGCCGGTCGGGATCCGGATCACGACCGGGACGCCCAGCTGCCCGCCGGACATGTGCAGCAGGGTGGCGGCGTTGTTGAGAATCTGATCCAGGGCGAGCAGGCTGAAGTTGACCGTCATGATCTCGACGATCGGGCGCATGCCGCCCAGAGCGGCACCGATGCCGGCGCCGACGAAGGCCGACTCCGACAGCGGCGTGTCCCGGATCCGCTGCTCGCCGAACTCCTCCAGCAGGCCCTGGCTCACGGCGAAACAGCCGCCGTAGCGGCCGACGTCCTCACCCATGAGGAAGACCCGGTCGTCGACGGCGAGCGCCTCGCGCAGCCCCGCCCGGAACGCCTCCCGGTAGGTGGTCGTGCTCATGACACCTCCGACCGGACGAAGCGGGTGAGATCCTCGACCGGCTCCAGCGAAGCGGCCTCGGCGGCCTCGACGGCCCGGTCGATCTCCGCGGCGACCTCCGCCTCCAGTGCCGCGCGCCGAGCCGTGTCGATCACGCCCTCGGCCACCAGAGCGGACGCCAGCAGCTCGACGGGATCCCGCTCGCGCCAGCGGGCGATCTCGGCCTTGCCCCGGTAGCGGTCGGCGTCGTACATCGAGTGCGCGCGGAAGCGGTAGGTCCGCAGCTCCAGGAAGCAGGGGCCACCACCCGCCCGCGCGGTGTCCACGGCCAGCCGGGCGGCGTCGCGCACCGCGAGCACGTCCATCCCGTCGACGGCCCAGGACCGCAGGCCGTAGGAGGCGGCGCGCAGCGCGAGGTCGGTCTGGGCGTGGCTGCGGGCCAGGGCGGTGCCCATCGCGTACTGATTGTTCTCACAGCAGAACACGACCGGCAGCCGCCACAGGGCGGCGAGGTTGAGCGACTCGTGGAACTCGCCCTCCGCGGCCGCGCCGTCGCCGAACAGGCACGCGGTGACCAGCGGCCGCCGCTGCATCGCGTCGGCCAGCGCCAGCCCCACGGCCACCGGGATCCCGCCTGCGACGATGGCGTTGCCGCCGTAGAACCGGCGGGAGGCGTCGAACAGGTGCATCGAGCCGCCCCGCCCGCGGCTGCACCCGGTGGTGCGGCCGAACATCTCGGCGAACACGGCCTGCATCGGCACCCCCCGGGCCAGCGCATGCCCGTGCTCGCGATAGGTGGAGACCACCGCGTCGTCGGCGCCGAGGGCCTGCAACACGCCGACCGCCACGGCCTCCTCGCCGATGCACAGGTGCAGGAACCCGCGGATCGCGGCGCTGCTGTAGAGCTCCACGCTGCGCTCCTCGAAACGCCGGATGCGCAGCATCTCGGTCAGCAGCTCCAGGCGGTCCTTCTCCTCCCGGAGCGACGCGGTCATCGGGTCACCTCCAGGGTGGACAGGTCCCCCTCCGGGAGGCCCAGCTCGCGGGCCTTGAGCAGCCGGCGCATGACCTTGCCGCTGCGGGTGTGCGGCAGCGCGTCGTCGAAGACGATCTCGCGCGGAGCGACGCTGCCCAGCGCGCGGCGCCCGAAGCCGAGCAGCTCGGTGCGCAGCTCCTCGGTCGGCTCCACCCCCGCACGCAGCGTCACGAACGCCTTGACCAGCTCCCCGGCCACCGGGTCCGGCGTGCCGATCACTCCGGCCTCGGCCACCGCGGGGTGTGCCATCAGCGCGCTCTCCACCTCGAAAGGGCCGACCAGGTGACCGGCGGACTTGATCACGTCGTCGGCCCGGCCGACGAACCAGTACCAGCCGTCGGCGTCGCGGCGGGCGACGTCGCCGGTGAGGTACCAGCCGTCGGCGAACGCAGCCGCGTAGCGATCGGCGTCGTGCAGGTAGCCGCGGAACATCGACGGCCAGCCCGCGCGCAGCGCCAGCTCGCCCTCGGCGGCCTCCTCCAATGGGCGCACACGGCCATCGGCGTCGACCAGCGCGCGTCCGTTCGGTCCGCGCTCCAGCAGGCCGGCATCGATTCCCGGCAGCGGGCGGCCCATCGAGCCCGGCCGGATCTCGGCGGCCGCGAAATTGCCGATCATGATGGCGCCGGTCTCGGTCTGCCACCAGTTGTCGTGCACCGGCCGCCCCAGTACCTCCGCGCCCCAGCGGACCGCCTCCGGGTTGAGTGGCTCGCCGACGCTCGCGATGAGGCGCAGGGCCGACAGGTCGTGCCGGGCGGCCTCCTCCGGACCCCGGCGCATCAGCATCCGGATCGCAGTGGGCGCGGTGTACCAGACACTGACGCGCTGTTCGGCGAGCACGCGGTACCAGCGGCGGGCGTCGAACTCGCTCTCGTCGCTGAGCATCGTGGCCCCGATGACCAGCGGCGCGATGATCCCGTAGGAGGTACCGGTGACCCAGCCCGGGTCGGCGGTGCACCAGAAGACGTCGTCGGGGCGCAGGTCGAGGGCGAACCGGGCGGTCACGTGGTGAGCGACGACGGCCTCGTGCACGTGCAGCGCTCCCTTGGGCCGGCCGGTCGTCCCGCTGGTGAAGTGCAGCAGCGCGGCGTCCTGCGGGTCGGTCGGGCCGATGGTGAACTCCGGGGAGGCCGCGCTCAGCAGACCGGCGAGGCTCCCGGTGCCGGACAAGTCGGTCTCGGTGGGTCCGGTCAACAGGACGTGCCGCAGCGCCGGGAGCCGGTCCCGGATCGGGGCGACGGTGCGGCGGTACAGCGCCGGCGTGGTCACCAGGACCGCGGCCTCGCCCAGGCGCATCCGCTCGGCCACCGGCTCGGGCCCGAACGCGGCGAACAGCGGGGAGAGCACGCAGCGGGCCTTCAGCGCGCCCAGCGCAGCCACGTAGAGGTCCGGCACGCGCCCGAGCAGGGTGAACACGCGCTCACCGGGACGCACGCCGAGGGCACCGAGCACGTTGGCGAAGCGCGCGGTGAGTTCCGCGAGGTCGCGGTAGCTGATCTCCTGCACGCCGCCGGCGCGATCCAGCCAGCGCAACGCGGTGATGCTCGCGCGCGACCCCGCGGCGTGCCGGTCGACGGCCTCGAACGCGATGTTCAGCCCGGTCCCGCCGGACAGCCCGGAGAGCGCGGCGCGCGCCTGCTCCCAGCTGAACTCGCGACGGGCCCGGTCGTAGTCGACGAGGTAGGCCTCGACCCGCTCATCGCCGCGCTTGTGAATCGTCTCCGACCGCAGCGTCCGCTCGACGGTCACGGCCGGGCCCGGCAGGCGTACGGCGGGGAGGCGACGCTCGGGCACGTGTGCATGGGATCAGGTTGTCGCCGGCCGCCGCGGCGCCACGAGGGTCGATCGGCCGGTTCGCGCGGGCCGTTCGACGGCCGAACCGCGGGCTCAGGTGACACGTAGCGGCTCAGCCGCCGACCCGGGATGGCTGTCTGCCCGCCGGCTGCGCCGGCCTCTCGCCACCTTCGCCGCTTCGATCAGCAGTGCCGGAACGGCAGCAACCGCAGCGGCCAGCCCCAGTTCGGCGCCGCTCAGCGGGGCGGTACCCAGCAGATCGGACAGACCGGGCGCATAGATCGCCGCCAGCAGCCCGGCCAGGCTGAGCGAGACCGCGCCGTAGAGGAACGGATTGCCGGCCGGGGAGGTCCGCCAGAGTGGACGGCTGTCCGATCGCGTGGTGAGCGCGACACCGAGTTGGGCCAGCGCGAGCGTGGCGAACAGCAGAGTCTGCCAGGGCATCCCCTGCGTTGCCGCCCAGCCGGACAGGCCGAGACAGGCGGCCGCGATCACGGATCCGACGATGAGGATCTCGGTGGCGGTGCGCCGGGTGAGGATGCCCTCATGGGGTGGCCGGGGAGCGCGGCGCAGGACGTCCGGTTCGGCGACCTCGGAACCGATCGCCACCCCGGGCAGCCCGTGCGTCACCAGGTTGACCCACAGGATCTGGGCCGGCAGCAGCGGCAGCGGCATTCCCATGAACGGCCCGACGAGCATCACCAGCAGTTCCGCCAACCCGCCGGAGAGCCCGTAGCGCACGAAGCGGCGGACGTTGTCGAACACCCGCCTGCCTTCGGCGACCGCAGCCACGATCGTGCCCAGGCTGTCGTCGGTGAGCACGACATCCGCGGCCTCCTTGGCCACCTCGGTGCCGCGCCGGCCCATGGCGACGCCGACGTCGGCGGCGCGCAACGCCGGTGCGTCGTTCACCCCGTCACCGGTCATCGCGACGAGGTGGCCGGCCCGCTGCCACGCAGCGACGATGTCCAGCTTGCCGCCGGGGTCGGTGCGTGCATACACGCTGCGCAGCCCACTCCCAGGATCGTCCGGCAGGTCGCCGGCGGCGATCAGGCCGGTGTCGCGTGCAACCGCGGCCGCGGTGCCCGGATGGTCCCCGGTGATCATGATCGTCCGGATCCCGGCCGCTCGCGCCGCCAGCACCGCTCTGCGGGCATCCGGTCGCACCGGGTCGGCCAACGCGAGCAGCCCGAGCAGGCGGATCGCCCCGGGGGGCCCGGCGGCGACCGCGAGCACTCGCCGGCCGATTCCGGTCCAGCGGTCCACGACGCTCTCGGCGTCCGGCACGGTAGGGACCTCGGTCAGTACCACCTCCGGTGCACCCTTGACGACCTCCAGGCTTCCGCCCGGGCTCGCGTGCCACGTGCGCATCGACCGGCGGTTCGAGTCGAACGGCACCTGGGAGGTGCGGGCGAGGTCCCGGCGCAGCGCGACGACGTCGATCCCGGCCTCCACGGCCGCTTCGAGCAGCGCCCCTTCGGTGCCTCCCGCGCCGGGCTGCGCGTCGTTGCAGAGCGCCGCGGCCTCCAGCAGGGCAAGCGGGCCGGTCCCGTCGAGGATTCCCGGCCCCTCGAGGACCGGGGCGGCCATTCCGAGCCCGAACTCGCCGGTGTCCGGCGTCCACAGCCCGACGCAGGCGGTGCTCCCGAAGGTCAATGTCCCGGTCTTGTCCGTGGCGAGCACGGTCACCGACCCCAGCGCCTCCACCGCAGGCAGCGAGCGGACGATCGCGCCACGTGCGGCCATCCGGCGGGTCGCGGCGGCCAGCGCGAGCGCGACGACTGCGGGGAGCGACTCCGGGATCGCCGCGACGGCCAGGCTGATCCCGGCCACCACCATCAGCTCCCACGGCTCGCCACGGAACAGACCCAGCACCACGACGAGCGCGCACCCGAGCGTGGCAGCGAGGGAGAGCCGGCGGCCGAGGGCCGCGAGCCGGCGCTGCAGCGGAGTGTCCGGGACGTCCCGCTCGTGCAGCAGCGCCGCGATCCCGCCGAGCGCCGTCCGCGGGCCCGTCGCGACGACGACGGCGGTACCGGTGCCGTGGACGACGAGCGTGCCGCCGTGCAGCATCGTCCGCCGGTCGCTCAGGACGGCGGACGCGGGAGTGTCCGCCTGCGCGTCCCTCTCCGCCGGCAGCGACTCCCCGGTGAGCAGCGCCTCGTCGACCTGCAGTTCGTGGGCGTCAACGAGGCGTGCGTCGGCGCCGACGACGTCGCCCTCGGCGACTCGCAGCACGTCACCCGGCACCAGCCCGCGGGCGGCGATCCGCTGCGCCGTGCCGTCGCGCACGACGGTGGCGTACGGCGTCGCGAGCGAGCGCAGCGCCGTCACCGCCCCGACCGCGCGTCGTTCCTGCAGAACGCCGACGGTCGTGTTGACCGTGATCACCAGCAGGATCACTGCGCAGTCGGCGAGATCACCGGTGATCGCGGTCAGCCCGGCGGCCACCAGTAGGACGAGGATCATGGTCTCGCGCAGCTGCGCGAGGACCGAATGCAGGATCGAGCGCGGCGGGTCCCGAGGCAGGTCATTGAGACCGTTGGTGAGCAGCCGATCAGCGGCCTCGGCCCCGGCGAGCCCGACCGCCGGGTCCACCCCGAGCGCACGGGCGACGTCCGCGGGCGGCGCCGTCCAGGGGCTTTCCAGCGTGCTGGTCCGGAGGGCGGGTCCCGGGGCGGTGTTCATCGTGGCCCCGCCGGGACACGTCCCGCTTCGGTCACTGGTGGCCGGCAGCCGCGCTCGCCGTCGGCCCACGCGGGGGCGAGCGGCTCGTGGTCCCGCAGGCCGCTGCGCATGAAGGTCCCCTTCGGATCGGCTCACCGACAAGCGTTCCTCGTGCCGATGCGTGGAGCGACGGGAGGAGGCCCCCCGCGGACGGGCCGAGGGTCGGTTGCGCACGGGCCGTTCAACCCCGAGGGGCCAGGACATAGGCAGATCAAGCCTGCGGCGCCGAGCGGGAGGTCGACGAAGCCGGAACCGCGGGCCTTTCGTCCCGCTGTCTGCGGCCCGCTGCCCCTGGGTTCGGCACCACGGCCCGGCGAGGCTTGCGATCTACCCGCTCGGGACCGCGCTGGAGGAGGCCGCCGGATGGATGCCAGAACGACAGAGCCTCGGCGGATCGTGGTCGGGGTCGACCAGTCGGACTCGGCCCGGCACGCTCTGGCCTGGGCCGCAGACATCGCGGCAGCGTGGCACGCCCCGCTGTGCCTGGTGCACACCGTCCTCGGTGAACGGGACGATGCCCCGATCGCGACGGTGCCCACCTGGCTGCGCGAGTTGCTCGACGCCGCCGATCGCGCCGGCGCCGGGTCGCTCGACATCGAGATCGTGCCGGGAGGCGCCGTCGACCTGCTGGTGGAGCGGTCGGCAGGGGCGCGGCTGCTGGTGCTGGGCAGCTACGGCGACGGAGCCTGGTCCGGGATGCTGGCCGGCTCGACCGCGTTCGCACTCATCGGCAGGGCCGCCTGCCCGGTCGCGGTCGTTCGCGGTAGCGCACCGCAGATACCGCCACCCCGCGGGGGCCCCATCGTTGTCGGAGTGGATGACTCCGCAGCGGGTGCGGCCGCACTGGAGTTCGCCGCGGAACTGGCCGAGTCGATCGGCGCCCCCCTGGTCGCAGTGCACACCTGGTCCGAGGTCGTCGCCGACGGGCCCGGCCGGGTAGGACGGCTGCCCGAGGACGGGGATGTCCTGGCCGCACGCGGTGCCGCACTGCTGGACGCACGGCTCGCGCCCGTCCTGGCCCGCCACCCTGGACTGCGGGTCGAGCGACAGACCGTTGAGAACGATCCACTGCGCGAACTGCTCGATCGTGCGGGCACCGCCCGCTTGCTGGTCGTCGGGCACCGCGGCAGCACACCGTCCCACCGCATGCTGCTCGGATCCACCAGCCATGCCCTCGTCGAGTTCGCGCCGTGCCCGGTCGTGGTGACCAAGCCGATCACGACGGTCGACGATGCCCCCCGTGCCGAAGAGCGTTCCGCACCGGTCGCGCCACCCGGTTCAGCCTGCTGAACGGGAGAGCCCCGCCGATCCGGGTGGTCCGTGCTCCGCGTGGAACGCCTGCACCGCGGTGGGCAAGGTGGGGAAGATCCGGTCCTCACCGATCCGGGTGAGGAGGCCGCTGGCCTGCAGGCTCGCGCGCAGTTCCTGTTTGACGCGGGCGAGGGCGAGCACGATCCGTCGGCGGGCGAGTTCGTCGTGGAGTTGGTGCAGCATGTCGGTGGCGGTGAGGTCGACGTCGGTGAATGCCTCGACATTGAGCAGCAGCCACGAGGGTGCGCTCGGTGCGTCATCGAGCGCGGCGAGGGCGCGTCGGTGGAAGTTCTCGGCGTTGGCGAAGCACAGGGGTGCGTCGTAGCGGTAGACGACGAGGCCGGGAACGACGGTGGCGTCGGGATAGTCGTCGATATCGTGCATGCCTGCCAGGCCGGGGGCGAAGCCGAGGATCCCGTCGTGCGGGCGGGAGACCCGGCGCAGTAGGTCCAGGATGGACAGCGCGACCGCAGCGAGGACGCCGTACAGCACGCCCAGACTGATCACGGCGGCCGTGGTGGCCAGCGCCAGGGCCAGCTCGGTGCGGCGGAACCGGGCGATCCGACGGAACTCGCCGAGCTCGATCAACCGCAGCGCGGCGTAGATGACCAGGGCTCCCAAGGCTGCTGTGGGAAAGGCGGCGAGGACCGGGCCCCCGACGAGCAGCACCGCCAACACCGCCACGAGGGCGACCAGCGAGTACAGCTGGCTGCGGCTGCCGAGAGCGTCGCCGATGACGGTCCGGCTGCCGCTGCTGCTGACCGGGAAGCCGTGGAACAGCCCGACCACCACGTTCGCGGCGCCGAGCGCGAGCATCTCCTGGTCGGCGTCGATGTTCTCGCGGTGGTGGGTGGCGAAGGCCCGCCCGGTGAGCACGTTGTCGGAGTAGCCCACGATCGCGACGCCGATGGCCGGGAGGATCAGCTGCGCCAGATCGTCGGGGCCGAGCGCCGGCAGCGCAGGCCTGGGCAGACCGGCGGGGACCGGTCCGACGGTCTCGATGCCGTAGCGCGACAGCGCGAGGGCACCGACCGCGGCGGTGGCCAGCAGGACCCCGAGCAGTGGTATCGGCGCGCGGGGCAGCAGCCGGCTGCCCACCAGCAGGAACGCGAGCACGCTCGTGCCGAGAAGCACCGTCGGCAGGTGGACGCTGCCGAGGTGGGTGGCGAAGGAGGCGAGGTCGGGCGGGAAGGTGCTGCCCTCCACGGGCACCCCCGTCATGTTCTCCAGCTGGCTGACGATCATGATGAGCGCGATGCCGGTCAGGTAGCCGACGAGGACGGGTCGGGACAGCAGGTCGGCGAGGAACCCCAGCCGGGCGACCCGGCCGAGCAGGCAGATGCCCCCGACCATCAGGGCCAGCCCGGCCGCCAGCGCGGCATAGCGGCCCGGATCGGCGCCGGCCAGCGGCGCGATGGCGACCGCGGTCATCAGCGCGGTCGTCGACTCCGGGCCCACGGACAGCTGCGGAGACGAGCCCAGGACGGCGTAGACCACGAGTGCCGTGACGACCGCCCACAGCCCGACCGCCGGTGCCAGTCCCGCGAGCTCGGCGTAGGCCAGAACCTGCGGCACCAGGTAGGCGGCGACGGTGAGCCCGGCCAGCAGATCACCCCGCAGCGCGGGGCCATCGCGGCGATGCAGGGCGGCCAGCCCCGGTCGCAACGCCGTTCCGAACGACGGTCGAGTCATGCGAGGCGCGCTCATGGTCCGGCTGTACCCACGCGCATGATCACTCCGCCCGGATGCCGAGGTTGGGCCGTCTCCCATCCTGGGTGTGCGCAGGGGGAGCGCCCATGGGCGTGGTCCCTGCGGGTCCTGGGCCGAACGGCCCGGTGATGTGAGCCGATGGCCGCTCCTGGTGCCCCGGCCGGGGTGGCAGCGTCGTGGCAGGCGGTGACGCGAGGAGGGGTCGCGGTGGCGGATCTGCAGGGTGGTCGCCCGGTACTGGTCGGGGTGGACGGATCGGAGCCGGCGTTGCGGGCCGTGCAGTGGGCCGCCCAGGAGGCGCTGCGGTTGCGGGTGCCGCTGCGGGTGGTGACGGCCTCCGGCGGGAGCAGTGTCCGGCACTTCGGTGAGCCGAACTGGGGGCCGGACTATCAGGAGGCGCTGCTCGAGATCGCCCGCGCGCAGGTGGCGGCGGCCGCGGACGTGGCCCGGGGGGTCGCACCCGACGTCGAGGTCGTGCCGCAGGTGCTGGAGGGATATCCGGTTCCCGCTCTGCTGGACGAATCGCGAGAGGTTCAGCTTGTCGTGCTCGGCAACCGTGGCCTCGGGGGGTTCAGCGGCCTGCTGGTGGGCTCGGTGACGGTGGCGGTGGCCGCGCATGCGGCATGCCCGGTCGTGGTGGTCCGGGGCACGGACCAGGACGTCGCGGTGGCACTGGAGGGTCCCGTCGTCGTCGGTGTGGACGGGTCGCCGCTGAGCGACACGGCGCTGGCCTTCGCGTTCGCGGACGCCGATGCCCACCGCAGCGCGCTGGTCGCGGTGCACGCCTGGCAGGACGCGGTGATGGATCCGGCCGCCGCCGGGTTCGTGGACTGGGAGGCGATCGAGGCCGAGGAGCATCGGTTGCTGGCCGAGCGGCTGGCCGGGTTGGCGCAGAAGTATCCGGACGTGCCGGTGGAGCGGGTGGTGGTCCGTGACAGCCCGGCGCGGGTGTTGGTGGAACGCTCGGCCGGTGCCCGACTGGTCGTCGTCGGGGCCCGCGGACGGGGCGGCTTCATCGGTCTGCTTCTCGGCTCGACCAGCCAGGCCCTGGTGCACCATGCGCGCTGCCCCGTCGTGATCGTGCGGCCCGACCAAGCGGGGCGTTCGTGACCGTCCGCACCCGGACCGGGGAATGGTGAGAATCGCCCTGGCCGAAGACACCATGCTCGGCCGTGGAGTGGGAGAGCGGATCCCGCACGTGCCGCCTTCTGCCCTGTTCGACGCCGCCGGCTTCGCCTGGGCCGGGGCCGGGGTGGACCAGGCCGCTGCGCGGGCACCGGTCGTTCTCGCCCGGGGCGGCGCCCGTGTGGGAGTCGTGGGCGTCACCGACCATCCCGCTGCGTTCGAGGCGGGACCGAGCCGCCCCGGCGTCGCCTACGCCGATCTCTGGTGCGGGCCACCTCCCAGGGTGGCTGCTGGACGGTATCGCCGCCCTGGATGCCGAGGTCGTGGTGGTGTCCCCGCACGGGGGCCGAACATGGTCGCCGAGCCACTCGCCCATGTGCGGCGGGCGGCGGCCGAGTTCCGGTCGGCCGGGGCCACGCCGGTCGCCGGACACTCCGCGCACGTGCTCCTCGGTGTCCAGGACGGGATCCTCCATGACCTCGGCGACTTCATCGACGACTACGCCAGGCATCCGCGGTTGCGCAACGACCTCGGCCTGCTGTGGCTGGTGACGGTCGATGACCACGGGCCGGTGCGGGTGGAGGCGGTCCCGCTCGCACTCGACTACTGCCACACCGCCTCGTCGACCCGGCGAAGCAGCGTGGATCACCCGCCGCCTCCGGGCTGCTTGCGCCGGATGATCTCCCGCCCCTCGGGCGGCCGGGGGAAGTAGGGTTTGCGCTGCGCGGGTGGTGCGTCGTGCTGCCACTCGTGTGGGTCCCGGTGGTACATCCGGCTCCGCCGGGCCTCCCGGTCCAGCGCCACCGCTCCAGCCGGTGCTGCAGCCGGGCGACGAGCCGGTCCACCGCCTCGCGCGGGGTGGACGCGGAGGTCTGCACCCGGACGAGCTGGCCGTTGAGATCGATGTTGACCTGCGCGGTGACCGGTCGCTCCCGGGCCGGGTCGCCGTGACGGACGACCCGGACCCGGACGTGCAGTGCAGGTTGCCTGCTGTGATGCAGCGCCGTTGCGGCCTTCTCCCGCGCGTAATCGGCCAGGTCCGGCTGCACCCCGCCCTCCAGCTGGACGACGATCTCCGGCACGGTGAGTCGCTCTCGTTCCTGACGCATGTGCTGCTCCTTCTCCGGCGCTGCCGCCCTTCGGGGGGCCGAGCCTCATCCCTTGACCACCCCGAGCGGGCGTAACCGCGCCACGCGCCGGGCCAGTCCTGCGTGCTCGCGGCAGTCGACGATCTCGTCGACGTCCTTGTAGGAGAACGGCGCCTCCTCGGCTAGTCCCCGTTGCGAGGCGGCCCGGACCGCGATCCCGGCTTCCTCCAGCTCGTGTCTCAGCTTCCGGCCGGTGATCGCCCGCGTCGCGGCGTGGCATGCGGAGTGGAACGCCACGCCGTCGTGGGTACCGGCGAGCCCGTTGGAGGCGGTTCCCATGGAGCCGGGTACCAGCACGGGCTGACCGGCCCTCGCCAGGTCCGGCGTCCCGCCTCCGGGTCGGTCCTGTCGAACCGTCACACGGCGAACGGATACGTTTCCGGGACCTCGCCGGTCTCCCAGTGAGCTGTTCGTTCAAGCGGTTCAACCGCTCGGGTGTCGTCGATGTGGATCACGGCGTCGAACTGGTCGGCCATCCGAGCCTGGAAGTAGTGGCTCTGGCGCTCGGTCTCGGGCCGGTAGATGACGCCGATCGCGCGTTCCAGGCGGACCGCGCGCAGGACCTCGGCAGCGTGCGGGGCCACGCCGAACGGGATCAGGAACTCCTTGACGCCCACCTCGTGGAAGAGCTCCTCGGTGCTGCCGGGCAGCGCCGGGCGGACCCACTTGCGCTGCGCCGCACCACCCCACTGGTCGGCTGCCGTCACCGTGCCGGTGTAGGTGGTGAAGCCGAGGGTGCGGCAGTCGAGGCCGTGCCGCTCCCGCATGAGCTGCCCGACGTTCAGCTCTCCGCGGACGGTGGACTCCGTCGCGCGGGCGTCACCGAGGTGGGAGTTGTGGGCCCATACGACGATCTTCGCCGGCTCGCCCCGCTGTCGGGTGAGATGCGCGGCCACCGCGTCCAGGGTGTCCACCATGTGGCGGTCGCGCAGGTTCCACGACGAGGACCGTCCGGTGTACATGGAGCGGTAGTACTCGGCCGCGTTCTTCACGGTATGTGCATTCTGTTCGGCGTAGAAGAGCTCGTCCTCGGCCGGCCACCCGTCGCGCCGCGCGTACTCCAGTGCGTGGTGTTGCATGTCGGCGAGCTGGTCGAGCACCTCGCGCTCACACGTCTCGCCAGCACCGAACGCCGCCGCGAAACCGTAGGCCTGGCCGTCCTCGGTGTGGTGGTGGTCGAAGCAGGCATAGCGCTCGCGGGCGCGTGCCGCGGCGGCCGGGTCCACGCCGTCCAGGTACGCGATGACCTCGTGGATGGAGCGGTAGAGGCTGTAGAGATCGAGGCCGAAGAAGCCGACCCGGCCACGCTCCTCCCCGGACCGGTCGTTGCGCTCCCGTAACCACCCCACGAACTCCAGTACGGCCGCGTTGCGCCACATCCACGTGGGGAAGCGTTCGAAGCCGCGCAGCGCCTCCTCGGCGATCCGGTCATCGCCACGACCCTGGACGTACCTGTTCACCCGGTAGGCGTCGGGCCAGTCCGCCTCGATCGCCACCGCACAGACACCCTTCTCCTCGATGAGTTGCTGCGTCATGGCGGCGCGCGCCGCGTAGAACTCATGGGTACCGTGGCTCGCCTCTCCGATCAGCACGAAGTGCGCGTCGCCGACCAGGTCGGACAGGATGTCGCCGGGCGGAACGCCGTCCTCCGTGGGCACCGCGGCGGCACGGAGGATCTCCACCGCGGTGGCGCTCTCCGGCGCGGCAGGAGCGAGCGCCGATGCCGCCTGCAACAGCCTGCGGACGTCGGCGTCGGTGGTCTGGGAGAAGTTCCAGTAGGACTGCCCGACCGCGTAGAAGGGTGACGGAGTGGTCGCGCAGACCATCTCGTCGACCACGGCCCCCAACTCACGGCAAGTGGACTGCGGCGCGGCCGGCACGGCGACGACGATCCGGGCGGGCCGCAACCGGCGCAGCGCCTCGACGGCCGCGTACATGCTCGAACCGGTGGCGAGGCCGTCGTCGACCAGGATGACGGTCTTGCCGTGGACGTCGGGCGCCGGCCGGTCGTCCCGGTAGGCCCGCTCGCGGCGGAGCAGCTCGCGGCCCTCCTGCTCGGCCACCTGTCGAAGTTGTTCGGGGGTGACGCGCAGGCCCCGGACAACATCGTCGTCGATGACGACGACCCCCCCACCGGCGATTGCTCCCATGGCCAGCTCCGCGTGTTCGGGAACACCGAGCTTGCGGGCCACGAACACGTCGAGCGGAGCACGCAGGGCTCGAGCGACCTCGTAGGCGACCGGCACACCGCCCCGTGCCAACCCGAGGACCACGACGTCGGTACCGCCCCGGTAACGACCGAGGAGGCCGGCCAGGACCCGGCCTGCGTCCCTCCGGTCCCGGAACACTCGATCGGACATGGGGCCTCCTCGTGGGGAGTGGTCAAGGATTCATCGCGACGTGGGCAGACCGGTCAGCCAACCGAGGATCTCCGGCCACAGGTCACGATGGGCGTTGTGCCCGACGAGTACGCCGACGTGCTGTACGGCCACTCCCGTGTCGCCGTGGTACTCGAGCACCCGCTTCTCGGCGCTGGCGGCCGCCTCGTGGAACGGCATGATCGAGCACGTTGGGACCACGTCGGAGCGAGGATCGACGACGTTGAGCATCGGCACGACCAGTGTTGCGGCTCCGACGGGCCGCCCGTCCACCACGAGCGTGCCGCGCATGAACTCGTCGGCGCGGTACAGCCGCTCGACGACGTCGGAGAACAGGTGTTCCGGTAGCCGGAACTCGTCCATGGTCCAGCGCAGTACGCGCAGATACGACGCCAGCGTCACCGGGTCGGCGGCGCTTCGCACGAAATCGGTCCAGCGGTCGAGCTGGAACTCGGCCGGCGCGGCGGTGGCGGCAACGATGTCGAGCAGCGAGCCCGGTACGCCGCCCGCCGAGAGCGGAGGCGACGACGCGGCCGGCGTCGCGGACACGAAAGGCGTGAACGCGCCTGCATCGGTCCCGAAGTGCAGCGGAGCCTCGAGTAGCGCGATGGCGGTCACGAGGTCGGGGTGGCGGGCCGCGCAGACGGCGCTGAACGTTCCGCCCAGCGAGTGTCCGACCAGGGGGACGCGCTGGGCGCCGGTCCGCTCGGTGACCACCCGCAGGCACTCCACGAGCAGGCGATCGGCGTACTGGTCGAGCCCGAACCGTTGTTGGGCGCGTCCCGGATCGGTCCATTCCACCAGGTGGACACGCATGCCGTGCTCCAGGCAGCGGGCCACGACACTGAGGTCCGGCTCGATGTCCCAGATGTAGGAGCGTTTGATCGGCGCCGGCACGAGCAGCACCGGGGAGCCGGACGGCGAGGCCGAGGGGTAGACGTGCAGTCGCACTCCCGGCGCAATGTTGAGGACGGTGGACGGGGTGGTGCGCGGCCCGGAACCGAGAGCATCGAACAGCAGCCCCGTAGCGCGCCGGATCTGGTCCAGCATGTCGAGCGCGATGTCCGGCAGGCGGGTCATGACAGTGCGCCCGCCACCCTCCGCTGGTACGGCATCTGAAGAGGGTGTCGGCCGGTGGGCAGCCCGGCCCAGTGCCGATCGGCCCTGCACCGGAGCGCCGTTGGGCATCTGACGAACCCGGCACGGTCGGCCGAGGATCGGGCTGTGCCCGGACGGGAGGTGTGACGTGGACCTGACCGTGGTGCCGATCGAGACCGGTGAGGACGTCGAGCTCGTCCTGGGCCAAGCGCACTTCATCAAGACCGTGGAGGACATTCACGAGACGCTCGCCGAGGCGGCACCCCAGCTGCACTTCGGCATCGCGTTCTGCGAGGCGTCAGGGCCGTGCCTCGTGCGCCGCTCGGGCAACGACCCGGAACTGGTCGCGCTCGCCGTGCGGAACGCCCAGGCGATCGGGGCCGGACACTCCTTTGTGGTGCTGCTCCGGGATGGCCACCCGGTCAGCGTCCTGAACCGGCTCAAGCAGGTCAGCGAGATCTGCACGATCTTCTGTGCCACAGCCAACCCGGTGCAGGTGCTGCTGGCCGAGACCGATCTCGGCCGCGGGGTCCTCGGGGTGATTGACGGCGGATCGCCGCGAGGGGTGGAGAGCTCACATGACGAGGACCAGCGCAAGGCACTCCTACGCCGGATCGGTTACAAGCTGTGAGTCAGGCGGGCTGACCGAGTGCACGCGTTCCGCTCACCGCGCGAGCAGGTGGCACAGGGACACCCTGCGGTGCCGCTGGACCGGGGAGAGGCGCTCCAGGGTGGGCCGCGCTGTCGGGCGACGAGTCTGGGACGGGGCAGGGTCTGCCTACGTGGACGACAGAGCGCACGGAGGAACATGCGCAGATTCGACGGCAAGATCGCGGTCATCGCCGGTGCGGGCCGCGGTCAGGGCCGCAGCCACGCTGTCAGGCCGGCGTCCAAGGGTGCCGATGTCGTGGCACTCGACATCGGCCACGACATCGACTCGGTGGCCTACGACCTGGCCACCCGGGCCGACCTGGACGAGACTGCGCGGCCGGTGCGCGAGCAGGGTCGCCGCGTCGTCACCGCCGAGGTCGACGTCCGCGACGCCGACACGCTGACCAGCGGGGTCACCGACGCCGCAGGACAGCTGGGTGGCGTAGACATCGTGCTGGCCAACGCCGGCATCGGCATCGTGAAGCCGGGCACCGACCCGGCACGGGCGTTCCGTGACCAGCTCGACGTGAACCTCGTCGGAGTGTGGAACACCGTGCACGCCACGGCGCCGTTGATGATCGAGCAGGGCCGCGGCGGCGCAGCCGTACCCACCAGCTCGGCGTTCGGGCTCGCCGGCCGGGGCGGCGACCCGCACGGTCCTCAACCCGGCCGTCGAGGCGCTGTACGGCGGGGCGACGAGCCTGCGCCTGATCCCCAGCCCACCGAGGGCGTCGCGCACCTGCTCGACGTGGCCCTCGTCGAGGTCTCCTCCGGCGACGTCGTCCGCCACCGCCTGTCGCGGGCCGGGGACCGTCAGCTCAACTGCTGCCTACACACCATGGCAATCAGCCAAGTCCAGCGCGACTGCCCGGGACGGGACTACTACCTGCGCAAACGCGCCGCCGGGAAAGGTCGCAAGGAAGCCCTGCGCTGCCTGAAACGACGACTCTCCGTCGTCGTCTACCGCCGGCTGCTCTGCGACGCCACGCAACAGGAAGGGGCGAGTCCGGGAGGACACCAGGGGGCGACGACAGAGTCCAGCGCGGCCGGCTCAACCCCTACCACCGGCTCTTCGGACAAGTCACTTCCCGGACTCGCCAACCCCGACCCTACAACCCCGAATCAAGATCGACTTGACTAGTGAGGAGCCGTCTAGGTGTACTCGGCCATCAGGTTGGTGGCCGTCGGCTGGCCGGTGACGGCGTCGACATCGGCGAACCGGTCGTCCCTCTCGGCAGGACCGCGGAATGTGCCGCTCCGTCGGCGCTCGAGTCGGGAGCCGGCTTTGCGCTGACCGTGAGCCAGTGCTGGATCCGGTAGATGCGGGACACCCATTGCCAGAGCGGTGGAAGGTCGGCGAGCACCGCCGAGCTGTCCACGACGCAGGGCCCGCTGATCGTGTGGCGCACGCCCCCCACCTCGAGGACGCCGCCTCCGGCAGCCGTGACGTTGCGGCGCCAGTCGACGTCGGTTCCGTAGGGCAGGGGGATGGTGAATCCGCCCGGTATCGCTTGTGCGATGACGGGTGTGGCGTAGGCCCGGCCGGAGCGGCGCCCGACGTGCTCCACACGGGCGGCGTACCAGTGTGGACGGCCGGCCAGGTGGAGCATCGCGGGGTTCAGGGCGTGCTTGTTGAATGCGCGCAGCCTGTCCATGACGGCGGGGACCTGGGTGCGGAAGACGAGCACGCCCAGGAGACGGAGGGCGACGAGCCCAGCTGCCGACAGGAGCAGCGGGTGCTTCCACCAGGGTCGGGAGCTGGCAGTGTCGAGGAACATGGGGCTCTCCGCTACGGGGTGGACGGGCCCGAGGCCGCCGGGGCCGCGGTTCACGACCGGTCCGCGGGGGTGCGTACCGTGGTGGTGAGGGTGTCGAGGCGGTGCCGGTACTCGGGCTCGTCGATGTCACCGCGCGCGAACCGCTCGGCGAGCAGCTGTTCGGGAGTGGGCCGCGGTGGTGGTGGCGCCGCGTACTCCTGCCGTTGCTGGGCGGTGTACCGGGCCAAGGCGACGATGCCCGCGATCACCACCAGCCAGACGACGATGGTGCTGATGGCCATCAGCATCGAACCCCAGCCGCCCATGTGGTTGCCCCACCAGAACATCATCTGGAACCTCCCGTGCCCAGCGAGCGCCCGTATGGGGCGCCCGGCACGGCAAGACTGGCGTCCACGAGCGACTCGAGCACAGGGGGACTCCGTCAGGAGATTCATGGTCGAAGGACCCCGGCTTCGGTGCGGTCGTCACTCCGGTCAGCTCTGCAGCAGCAGGTCGCCGAGCGGGCCTGGAGGTGTTCGGCGGCGTCGATCACCAAGCGGCCGTGGGCCATCGGCCTGGACCCCGTGACCGATGATCGCGCACCGCGATGTTCGCACCGAGGCGTCAGCCGATGGATCGCGCATTCCGAAGGGTCGCGCCGGCGGAAGATACTTGCCTGTCCGATGCCGGTGCTCGCGCTCGACGGGCGGTGGGGCAGGCCGCCGGCGGTTCGCCGAGGCTGCGCCCCGGTCGCGGCGCAGGGCACCCTCGACAGTGCTCATCGAGCAGTAGATCGGGGCAGAGCGCTACGTCCCCTCGGGATGCGGGGCGAGGCTCCACAGCTCGCCGCCTGGGCCGGCACGCGCCGCCGGACCAAGACCGAGCGCTCTGGACGCTCGACCAGCCGCGCCGGGCAGGGCGTTCGGCCCTGGCAGGGTCGGCCGGTCGTCGGAAGCCTGGGCCGGGAGAAAGCGGAGAGGCGGCGATTTCTGTGGCCAACCTCGGTGTCGCCATCGTGCGGCAGTACGAACGCGGAGTGGTCTTCCGCTTCGGAAGGCTGCGAGGCGTGCGTGAACCCGGGCTGCGGTTCATGATCCCACTGGCCGATCGGATGCAGAAGGTCAGCCTGCGCACGGTGACCATGCCCATCCAGTCGCAGCAGATCATCACCAAGGACAACGTCTCCATCGGAGTCGCGGCGGTGGCCTACTACCGGCGCACGGACCCGGTGAAGTCGATCCTGGAGATCACCGATGTTGAGCGGGCGGTGTACGAGATCGCGCAGACGACCGTGCGTAACGTCGTGGGCCGTTCCCTGCTCGACCAGGTGCTGTCGGAGACCGAGACGCTCAACGAGTCGATCAAGGAGGTGTTGGACGAGCTGACCAGCCGGTGGGGTGTCTACGTCCAGCTCGTGGAGCTCAAGGACATCGAGTTGCCGCAGTCCATGCAGCGGGCGATGGCCCGGCAGGCCGAGGCGGAGCGGGAGAAGCGAGCAAAGATCATCGCGGCTGAGGGGGAGGCGCTCAGTGCCGGCAAGCTCGCCGAGGCGGCCGATGTGATCGCCGCGCACCCCGTCGCGCTGCAGCTGCGGAACCTGCAGGTGCTCGCCGAGATCGCCATCGAGAAGAACTCCACCATCGTCTTCCCGGCGCAGTTCCTCGACAGCGCCCGCACGATCGCGCGGTTCATGCACGCGGAGTACACCGACGGATCCGGTCTGCCGAACGGGGACACGGTCGCCAGCAGCTCCGGAACCTCGCGGCCGAGTGCTTGATGGATGGTGCACGAGCCCGAACCCGGTGCCGCCCCTGGACCTCGGCCAGCCCCGCGGGTCCGAGGATCGTCGCGTGCAGAACCCATGGCCGGCGCCTGTTGCGAACTGGGCACCTCGACCGAGCTGACCCCACGCCACTACGGGTTCACAGCCCGGGCAGGGTGCGACGGACCGCCGCACCCTGCCCTGCGACGACCCGGCGGAACAGGTCCGACTCAGGGACCTTCTGTCCTGTGGCGCCTCGGTGTTCTCCGGTTCGACCAGCACGACGTCGAGCAGCAGAAGCGACCGCTCCACGGAGTCCGCGAACGCAGGCTGGGAGGTCCCCGGCCCTGGCCCCATGGAGCGGGCGGACGGCTTCCATCTCGACTCGATCTGCCCGATCCGGATGGACACGTGGTCGCCCGGGCGCGTGACGCTGGTCGGCGACGCAGGTTACTCACCGGGGCCGCTGCGGGGTGGGACGGCGCTCGCCTTGAGGCTGCTCAGGCCGTCGCCCAGTCGACCGCCGCGTCGAGCTCGTCGAAGGAGAACCTGCGTACCTCGGGGTGGACGACGTGCCCGGCCAGCGTCGTGGCGAGTGTGGCGAGCGTGCCGTCAACGGCGAACGCGACCTTGTCGACCCTGCGGGAGTGGCCGAGGACGAAGCGCAGGTGCCGGACCAGCGCGCTGAGGCTGTCCCATCCGGGTACCACCCGCGCGTTCAGGACCAGGCCGTGCAGGCTCGCGTGCGTGGCGAGCCACTCGTCGACCACGGTCGCCAGTGCGTCGATGTCCACGACACTCAGGGGAGCGCCGACCTCGACGACGACGACACCCGCCTCGCCGATCAGCCGGTGGGTGATCCGTGGTGCGCCAGGCAGCGCGGTGAGCCACGCGACGGCCTCGTCGTGATCGGCCTGGGCGAAAACCCGGACCGTGCAGGGCATGAGGAAAGCGGCCAGCCGGGCGGACTCCCGGATCCAGCCGAGGTCGCTGACGATGGCACAGCCGTCGAAGGCGCCCAGCGCCCGCAGGCCGAGCGTGACGTCCTCCCAGGCCGCCCCCGGGGTGATGCCGTCGAAGTCGGGAACCTCGACCAGACAGCGCAGCCGCCGTCGGTCGCGCAGCGCCTCCTCGACGAGCGGGACGACTACCGCGTCGTAGTCCTCACGGGTGAGCTTCCCGCTGGACCGGACCCCGTCGACGCCGGGCGGCAGGTCGCGGACCTGCTCGATCACGTCGATCTCCTTCAGAGGGTGCGAGCGCCCGCTCGTCCCGTGGCGACTCTGCACCGACGCGGTGGCGGCAGGTACGGCCGAAGGACCCGCGCCGACCTACCGGCCGTCCTTGCGGCGCAACTCGGTGGCATGGACGGCGTTTCGGTCCGCCGGGAGAAGCGACGACAGCCGGTGCCGGGCCACCATCAAGGCTCTGCGGGCGCCCTCGCGAACCCGCCCACGCCAGATCCCGGGCACCCGGCGGCAGGCGAGCGGCGCAGATGGACGGCTGGCCGTCACCGCTTGATCGCTTCCAGGTCTCGTCCTGCCGAGCCGGGGGGCGGGCCGACACCCATAGGTCGATGGGCAGCGTCCCCCGGAGGCACGCAGGGCCGGAGGCGGACATCGCCGCGAGGACTACCGGCGGCTACGGCGTCGGCCGTGGCCGCCGCGGCACGAGAAAGTACGCCAGTACTGCCACAGCCATCGGCACGAGTGTGACGACCAGCATCGTGATCCGCAGGCCGGTTGTGTAGTCCAGTGCCAGTTCCGACGCCCGCTGGACGAGTTCGGGTCGTAGCCGGTCGTGCCAGGACTGTTCGCCAGCGAGCTGCGCACCGCGTTCACGGCGGTCTCGGCCTGCTGCACCGATAGGCCCCGGGACTCAGCATCGGCCAGCCACTGCTGCTGGAAGAAGAAGCCGAGCAGCAGAATGTAGACCGTCGGCCCGAGTGCGTAGCCGGTCATCCCGAACGTCACGAGCCCGCTCGCGGCGAGCACCAGCAGACCTGCAAGCAGTACCGGACGGGCGGTGTACAGCGCGACCAGCGCCCGGCGAGGATGCTGACTCCTGCGAGCAACAGGGTGCCCGGCAGGTAGAGCAGCCCGATCGTCTGCGCCAGCCGCGACGCCGTGCCCGCCCCCGCGACGGTGCGGGACGAGTTTGGGATGGGCCGAGGCCGTCCCCTGCGTCGCTCGTCCGCCGCGGGTGATGCACGGGCTGCGACCGGTGGCCACGGTGGCGACTTACGGCGCACCGGGCGCCGGCACCGTGACAGCACCGAGGAGCCAGCCATGACCGAGGCCGCGATCGCCGATCCCTGGCTCATCGGAGACCTGCAGACCTCCGCGCTGGTCAGCACCGACGGATCGGTGGACTGGTTCTGCTGCCCGCGCTTCGACGACACGGTGGCGTTCTGCGACTCCTGGCTCGGCGAGCAGATCGGCACCTTCACCCACCTGGCGCTCATCGACGTGGCGATCACGCCGGACGCCGCATTGGACCGCCGTCGCTGACGGGGAAGGCAGCGCCGATGTGCCTGTTCTTCCTCCTGCTGCTGTTCGGGCCGCGCCTGGTCGGTGTCCTGTGGTGGCTGTTCGAGCCGCTGCGGTGGGACGCGACGTTCGGCACCGTCCTGGTGCCGGTCCTGGGCCTGATCTTCCTGCCGTGGACGACGCTGATGTACGTGCTCGTTGCGCCCGGAGGCATCGGCGGGTTCGACGCCATATGGCTGGCGCTCGCCGTCCTGGTCGACCTCTCGGGCTACGCCGGTGGTGGCGTCTACCGCAGTCGCCGCGGCATGCCGGCCTCGTGAGTAGCCCGTACGGGCCGCCGACGTTCGATCCTGGGGGTGTTCCCGGCGTCCCACCCGAACTCGAGCCGCCCGCGGTCATGGCGGTCCGGCCAGCCGGCCTTCTCCGTCGCCTCGTGGCCGAGCTCAATGTTCTTCCTCAGGCGCTCAGGCACGCCGGCCGGCCCCGGACCTATCCCACCAGCGGGGACGTGACTCCCCGGCCCGAAGGCTGCAGGAGGCAGGGTCTTTTGAATGTCCAGGTGGTGGCGGTGGCCACTGGTCGCCGCGACCGGGGCGGCGAGACCGTAATGCGGCACGATTCGCCAGATCGCGGAGCGGCCTGTGGGACTGCTGCTCATCTTCATGATCCAGAACACCGAGCGCGTCACGCTCCGGTTCCTGTTCTGGAACTTCACCTGGCCGCTGTGGCTGCTTACGCTCGTGGCAGCGCTGGTCGGGGCGTTGGTGTGGTTCGGACTCGGCGTGTTGCGCCGCCATAGGCGCCGCAAGACGCGCCGCGAAGGCCGAGGGGACTGACCCGAACTGAACGCGGCGCCGAGGTCTTTGCCGGATGGCGCGTTCGGGTATCTCTACCTGACAATGTGCCACGTGTCGGGCTGGGACTCCCATCCGTTCCAGGTCCGGGCTCATGCGCAGCGCAGCCCCGGCCTGCATCGTCGCTGGATCCCCGGCAGGCAACACGGTGATGACGTCAGCCAGCCTCGCCCCTCTCCGTGGATCTCGACCGGGGACAGGTGCACAAGGAGTCCGACGCCGTACTGGAGCGCCTGCTGGTCGGAGCGGGGAAGCGCCATCCCGAGGTGCCGGTGCGTCATGTGGTGTCCTCGACCGGCCCGCGCAGACGTTGCTGGACGAGGCCGCGGGCGCCGCCCTGCTCGTCGTCGGCCGCCATGGGCGGGCTCGAGGCGGTGAGGCGCTGCTGGGCTCGGTGAGCCATGCAGTACTCCACTACGCCCGCTGTCCTGTCGCCGTCGTCGGCAAGAAATGACAGCGTGTCGCCGTTCGTTGTCGATGAGATCGTCCGCAACGGTGCCCGGTGGGGGCGACCGTGCCGCGGGTCGACCCCCACCGGATCAGCCTTGGGCTCGGCTCACGCTCCCGACATGTCGATCACAGGCTCTCGACCGGCGCGCAAGCGGAACCTGGGTCGCGGGCGCCCAGCGTCCGAACCGGCCAAGACGCCGTCCACTTGCGGCTTCAGCACAGGGACTCCGCCCGGCGATCCGTGGCAGAAGGCCCGCAACGCCGGGCAGTCGTTGTCTGGGCAGCTCTGCAGCAGCAGGTCGTCCAGCGGCTCGCCGCGGTGCAGTCTGCCGACGGCGTCGGCGAGGAGGGCGGCCATCGAGTGGACGCCCATCCACGGTGGCGGGTTCGGTGGGAGGGGGACGGTATCGGTGACGAGCAGGCGGAAGGGCCTGGAGGCGTTCGGCGGCGTCGATGGTGGCACCGGTGCTGATCATGGCGTCGACGATCAGCGCGGGGCGGTTCTCCACATCGCCGATGAGTTCCGGGGCCGGTGGGCCGCCGCGCTCCCGGGTATTCCCCGCCACGTCACGGCAGGTCAACGCCCTCGTGCCGCTTTGCGATCGTCGACTCCGTACTCGAGCTCGTTGACGACGTCGATCACCCCGTCGACCCGGCGCACCAGGCGCTCGGCGATCCCGGCGGTACTGCGCTGCTCGACGGTGCCGTGGAGGGTGACCACCCCGTCCTGCACGGTGACCGTGACCGTCGTCGGATCGATCCACAGCACGTGCATGAGGACCTCACCGGTCACCTCGGTCTTGATGTCCTCGTCGGTGCGCAGGTACGCCTTCATCAGGTCGCCACGGCTGACGATGCCGAGCAGTGCACCGTGGTCGTCGACGACCGGCAGCCTCTTCACCTCGTGGTCGGCCATCAACCGGGCCGCCTGCGCGAGCGGCGCATCCGGGCCCACCGTCACCGGGCCGGTGGTCATCACCTGGCCGACCGTGTCTCCGGCGGCCCTTCGGATCTCGGCCCGAGCCCGCCGGGGTTGCCACCAGTGCGGACGGCCGGGGCTGGGGCGTCCCTGCTTGGCCAGGACATCTCGCTCGGACACCATCCCGATGACCCGGTCGTCGGCGTCGAGCACGGGGAGCGCGCTGACCTCGTGCTCCGCCAGCACGCGGGCCAGTTCCTTCAGCGGCATCGCCGGTCGGGCCCGCAGAACGTTCGTCGTCATCACGTCGGCCACGGTGAGGTGCTTCATGGGGCCAGCGTGGGCGCGCAGCGGATCCTGCAGCAGGGCCGGACGTCGCGTTCACCTCGGGTCCGCTGTCCTACCCGTTCGGGCCTACGCGGGCAGGAGCATCGTCGTGTCCGCGAGCTCGCGCCGAGGGGTGAGAGGTGGCACCGGGCCGGTCGCAGGCGGCCAGCCCACCCGGATCACCAACTGCGGTGACAGCGTTCCGCCCAGCACCTGCTGCTGCAGCACCGCGCGGGTGCTGCCGATCTCCAGCGGCTGACTCAGCGGGCTGCTGCCCAGCTCCAGGGTGGTGGCGTACAGCAGGATCGCACTCATGGCTTCGCCGGCCCGCAGCTGGGAGAGCCGGTCGTCCGAGGAGGTGCCCAGTACCAGCAGCGCTGCGGCGTCCCGTGGGTCCTGCTGGGGCCCGGCGAGTTCGCCCCCGGGGTACAGCCGCATCGTCGGCCCTTCCCGGCGCTCGTCGGCCGGGGGCGCGCTGGCGGCCGGGACCCCGTCGACGGAGGAGTGCCGGCCGCTCCACATCGCGAGCTCTGCGGCGTAACCGGGGACGAGGGCCTGCACGGCGGCGGCCGCCGTGATCGCCTCCTCCACCGTGTGTCGGGCGGCCGGGTCGGAGATGACGCGGAGCAGCGCGCCCTGTTCGGCGGCGCGCTCGGCGAGCTGGTCCAGGTAGTCGTCCGGCACCGGCCACGAGCTGAACCGTCGACGGTCGGTGCGCCGGGTGCTGATCGCGCGCGCCGGCTCGAGGTCGGTCGGGCCCGTCGATGCCGGGCTCAGGTCGAGCACGGCCAGCAGGTCGGGCTGGGTCGGGTCGGGAATCCGGTGAACATCCACTCCGATGCCGAGTGCGGCGAGCGCGATCCGCAGGTGGTGCAACGCCCCGCCGCAGCTGAGCAGCAGGTCCCGGCCGTCGGGATCCGTCGCCGGCAGCCACCGGTGCAGATCGGCGTAGAGGTGGACCCGCGACCCGCCCAGGCCCCACCGCCAGGGCTGGGAGTTGTGCACCGACGGGGCCCGGCAGGCCAGCGCCAGGGCGGCACGGACCGTGGCGTGGCCGACTGTCTCGATGATCATCGGAGGCTCCGTGTTGTCCGGCGGCGCGGCGGCGCGGGGCGGGTCGCCTCGACGTGCGCGACCACGCGATCGCGGAACTCATCGTCGATCGGCCCGCAGCCCGCCTCCACAGTCGTGCGACATGACCTGACGGGACCGAAGACCCGCGTTCTCCGAGGTGACTGATCGGGGGTTTACGCGCCCCGGCCGGGGCGGCAACCTGATGCCCGCGGTGTCCCCGCGAGCCTCGTGGGCCGGCCGCTCCGGAAGGAGATCGTGTGTCGACTACCGATGGCAGGCCGGTGGTGGTGGGGGTCGACACGTCCCCGTCGGCACGGCAGGCCGCCGAGTGGGCAGCGACCGAGGCCGCCCGCCGAGACGTACCACTGCAGGTGGTGCACGTCGTTGCGGAGTCCGGCGGATCGGCCGAGGTGCCGGGATGGCTCGACGATCTGCTGACCGCCGCCCGGAAGCACGGAGCCGGACGGGTCGAGGCCCGGGTGGAGCGCGGGAAGCCCGCTGCCGTGCTGCTCGAGCACGCGCGGTCGGCCGGGCTGGTGGTTGTCGGCGGGTGGGGCTCGGACGCATTCCCGGGCATGCTCGCCGGGTCGGTCGCGCTGACGCTGGTCACCCACGCGACGTGCCCGGTCGCCGTCGTGCGGGGGCCGGCACCGGATGCGACGCCCCGGAGGGACGGGCCGGTGGTGATCGGCGTCGACGGCTCACCGGACGGCGACGCCGCGCTCGCCCTCGGCCTCGACATCGCGGCGGCGGAGGGCGCCGGTCTGGTGGCGGTGCACACCTGGAGCGACGTGGTGCCCGGGCCTGGTGGCGGCGCTGTCCGATCCCATGAGGATTGGGGAGTGCTCGAAGAGCAGGGCCGGGAGATGCTGGCCCGGCACGTGGCCGCTGCGCAGGAGGCTCACCCCGAAGTCCCCGTCGAGCAGCACAGTGTTGCCGACCGGCCGGTGCGTGCGCTGCTTCGACAGGCCGACGCCGCTCGGCTGATCGTTGTGGGTCATCGCGGCCAGGGCGGGTTCACCGGGATGCTGCTGGGCTCGACGAGCCAGGTGCTGGTGCAGTACGCCCCCTGCCCGGTCCTGGTGGTCCGCTCGGACGGCCCGCCGGCTGCGTGAACTGCGTCCCCGTGGTCGGGCCGAGACCTGGCGTGCGCCCCTCGACGACGCGGAAGGTCGCGCCTTCAGCGGTAGTTCGCCGCGTCCACAGTGAACTGGATGAACCCGCCGGTGGCCCGGACGTCGGTGCCGTTCCACCACCCGGCGGACAGCCGGGCGGGCACGGTGAAGCCGTCGAACCGGGCCTCCTCGTGCACGAGCGCGGTGAACGGGTGTTCGGCGAAGCCGGTGCCATCGGGGTTGCCCCAGCGGGGCAGCGACACTGATTCCAGCGCCCCGGCGGGCCCGACGCGGAGCGTGATCGGATGGGTGAACGGCCCGATCGAGACGCGGGCCACCGCATGCCGGTCGTCGAGCGGTTCCCAGCGCACAACCGGGTCGAGGGCGGCGGCGGGGGTGAAGATGAACTCGCCGGCCAGCCGGGCCGCGGCGCTGCGGGTGATGTCCGGGCCCGCGCCCGACTGCACCGGCAGCGCCCCCAGCAGCCAGCGCATCTGCCCGCTGCCGCGGGTGTAGCGGTCGAACCCGCGCACCGGGAGCCCGGCGACCCGGGTGGCCGCGGCCCACACGAACCCGTGGGGCACGGTGAGCACCTGCCGGGCCCGATAGGGCCGCCAGGAACCGATCCGGATCCGGCCGTGCATGTCCAGCACGACCACGCGCAGCAGCGGTGTGCCCGGCGCGATCGCATGCTCGACCCACCGGCGGGCCGGCGTGGGTAGGGGGGCGACCATCGCCGGATCGAAGATCGCCGGCTGCGGGGTCGGTTCGACGAGCCGGGCCCAGTCAGCCGCCGTGTCGCCGGCCAGATGCCGGGGCGGGTCAGCCCGCAGCGCGGTCACCGGCACGCCCGGCGACCATCGAGCAACCACGTTGTGACCGCGGCAACGGCCACCACGGCATCCACGACCAACCCGACGCCCGCGGCGGAGGCCATCTGCGCCAGGAACGGTACCGAGGCGGCGACCGCGAGCAGGGCTACCACCCGCCAGGACCGCCGCCGGACCGAAAGCAGGCCTGCGGCGAGGACGAACAGCGCCGTGGCGGCCAACCAGCCGGCCCCGGCCAGCGCACCCACCGGGGAACCAGCAGGGGGCACGTTGTCGGCGAAGCGCAGCGCTCCGGGCTCCGCGAGCCCCCACAGCAGGACCACACCCAACAGGTGCAGCAGCCCGTGCCCGGCCATGACCGCGACAATCAGCCCGCGCCCGAACGCGGGAGCCCGGCGGTGGCGCGCCTCAGGGAGGCGGTGGGCAGCCGGGAAAGTCGTCGATGACACCACCGAGGTCCCTTCGGCAGGTGAGTGGGGCGGTCACGCCCGCACGACAACCAGCATTCCGGGGCCCGAACCACGCATCCCGGGCTGAAGGTCACCTCAGGACGGGCCACTCCGACGATTCGCATGGCGCCGTTCGGTGGCATAGACCGCAGCCTCGGTGCGGCGGGCGAAACCCAGCTTGCCCAGCAGCGAGGACACGTAGTTCTTCACCGTCTTCTCCGCCAGGTACAGCTGCGCGCCGATCTGCCGGTTGGTCAGCCCGTCGGCGACCAGCTCCAGGATCCGCCGCTCCTGTTCCGACAGCGAGGCGTACCGCGGGTCGACCGGTTCGTCGCCCTTGCGCAGCCGCTGCAGCACCTGCGCGGTGGCCTGCGGGTCCAGCAGCGACCCGCCGGCGGCGAGGGTGCGCACCGCTCCGATCAGGTCCACCCCGGTGACCTGCTTGAGCAGATATCCCGCCGCGCCGGCCATGATCGCCCCGAAGAGGGCTTCCTCGTCGGAGTACGAGGTCAGCATCAGACACGCCGGGGGCGGCTCCACCGAGGACCGCACCTCCCGGCACACCGCAACGCCGTCCCCGTCGGGCAGCCGCGCATCCAGGATCGCCACGTCCGGGCGCAACGTCGGGATCCGGGCCAGTGCTTGCGCTGCGGTGCCGGCCTCGCCGACGACCTCGATGTCGTCCTGGGTCTCCAACAGCTGCGCGATACCGCGCCGGACGATCTCGTGGTCATCGAGCAGAAACACCGAGATCGTCATGGCATCATCCTTCTGTTCGCCCAGGTGGAGGGTACCGGGGGCGAAACCGGTGCAGAACACGCGAGCTGTTCAGGGCAATCGCAGCGGGCGAGCGGGCTGGTCGGGCTGTGCACAGCGGTGAGCTGGGGTGGCGGTCGGCCCGGGCGGACGGGTTGCCGAGCGGGCGAGCGCGGCGAGCGGCCAGGCACGGCGGGCCAGGTACAGCGCGCCGGCGGCGAGGACCGGGTCGGCAAGGGTGTACAGGCCTAGCGGGATGATCGCGACGAGGAAGGCGGCGGCACCCAGCAGACCCATCCGGGCCCAGCGGCCCCGGCTCAGGATCAGCACGGCGCCGTTGACGGCCAGGCCGGTGATCGCGAACAGCACGACCGCCGCGGTCGCCATCGGCAGCGCGATGATGAGCAGCAGGAACACCCCGGCAACAGCCACGAGCTGAACGGGGCGTGTGTCAGCCAGTCCATCGGCATCCGATCGCGTCGTCGGCGATCAGGCCGATCCCGCCGTACAGCGCAGCGACGGCGATGCTCAGTTCGAGCCCCGATCGTGAGGAGCCGCGACATCCGTGGCCGTCGCGAAGTGCGGGTGGCGAGCATCAGTGTTGTTCTCCTGATCCTGCGGCGTTGCAGGTCCGGGGGCCCGCCCCTCACGGTGCAACGGTCTGCGGTGCGTGCCCGTGGTCGAGGGCGTCGGCGAAGGCAGCGCCGGCGAAGACGCCCTCCAGCCAGCCGACGAGCTGGGCTTGCATGATCCGCAGCTCGGCCTCCGAGGCGGCACGGGTGGGGTCGGGGCGCCGGGCGATCCGGTCCAGTTCGCCGCGCAACTCGGCGGATACGTGGTCGCGCACCTCGGCCAGCGCGCGGGCGTGCACGTCGCGGAGCCGATCGCGGCCGGGCCGGTCGAGCGGAGCGGTGTGCGATTCCTCCAGGAGTTGGGCGACCATGCTGCCGAGCCGGGCCAGCGCGACCGGATCGGCCGGGCCGTTCATTCGGTGCTCCGGTGGCGGCGGGCCTGCACGGTCCCCGCTACCGCGCTGAGCACACCCACGACGATCAGCAGCAGCGACCCGAGAACGGTCCAGCGCAGGCTGAGCAGGCCGAGCACCTGCAGCAGCAGGGCGGTGCCGACGAGCAGGTAGGCGGGGCCGCCGGCGAGGGCCGGCACGGTGGTGTGTGCGGTGCTATCCATGGGTCACCTCGAGGTCTCCGAGCCCGACGTCCAGGGCGATGCGCACGGGGTCGCCACGGCGGTCACCGACGGGCCGAGAGCAGGACCATGGCACCCACCGCGACCACGACGAGCGGCCAGAACAGGTCCGCTCCGATCCACGGCACGATCTGTCGCAGCAGCAGCAGCAGGGCGCCGAGCCCGATCAGCGCCGCGCCGACGGCGAGGGCGACCGCGCGCCGGCCTGCGGGCGGGCCGGTTCGTTCCGGCTCGCCGGGCACGGACTCGGGGATCACGATCCACGCGATCACGTAGGCCAGCACGCCGAGACCGCCGGACAGTGCCAGAGCCACCGCGGCGACCCGCAGCAGTACCGGGTCGATGTCGAGGTGGCGGGCGAGGCCCCCGCACACCCCGCCGATCATCCGGTCGCGCCGGCTGCGCCGCAGCCGCCTCAGCTCGGGCCCGGTCGGCGCCCTCGTGGCGGGTGCGGGTGCGGGTGCGGACATGCTCGCTCCTTTCGTCGTGGCTGGTGTGAATCTGACGTCTGCCCGGTCTCCGGTCGCGGGGCGATGGCCCCCGATCGGGATGTCACACGCCGCGCCGCGGCGGGCCGTTCGTCCCTGGGATGCGGGCGCCGAGGCGCCCAGCCTGGGCGGGAGCCCGTGGCCAGGTGGCGTGGCGGGCCGGGGAGGTGTGGGCGATGAAGGCAGCGGACGTGATGAGCAGCCCGGTGATCACGTTGCGGCCGGACACGCCGGTGTGGGCTGCCGCGGCCCTGCTGGTGTCCCACGGGTTCACCGCGGCACCGGTGGTGGATGAGGGCCGGCGGGTGATCGGGATCGCGACGGAGGCCGATCTGGCCCGGAACCGGATCCTCCCGGAGGGGTGGCCGGTGCCCGAGGGGCGGATCGAGCACACGGTGGCGCGGGTGATGACGGGCGCACCGATGTCGATGCGGCCCGAGGACGACCTGGCCGATGTCGTGTCCCTGATGCTCGACGGGGGGATCCGGTCGGTGCCGATCGTCGATGACGGCGAGCTGGTCGGCATCGTGAGCCGCCGCGACGTCTTGCGGGTGGTCGCCCGCCAGGAGCTGACCTCCGAGCAGGTCCGGCACCGCCGGGGCGGCCGGCTGGACCACGACTGCGCCGAGCCCTGACCGCTCGCGGTAGCGGTGACGCCCCACGCGGGCCCGGCGCGCCGGGCCCGGGGGAGTCCGAGGCGGGGACGAAGCGCCCCTCTCCGCGGGGCCAGCGGCCCGATGGCCGGGGGCTTCCGCCCGTCGCGCCAGGTCGACACCGGCGGCAGCGTTGCCGGGAGAGCCGGCAGCGGGCCGGCCACCGGGATGTGCTGGAGGACGAAGTGGACGATCGGCCGGTCATCGTGGTCGGAGTGGACGAATCGGCGGGTTCGCGGGCGGCGCTGGAGTTCGCGATCGCCGATGCCGGCCGCCGGAACGCCCGGGTCCGGGTGGTGAGCGTGTTCCCGCTGCCGGAGTACGGGCCGACGGTTTACGGGAGCGGGGCGTACCGGATGGAGACGACGCCGACGCTCGAGCAGCTGACCACGGGCATCGAGCAGAGTGTGCAGTGCATGGTCCGGGAGGTCGTCGCGGAGCAGGGTTCGGCCGTCGCAGGGCTGCCCGTCGACGTGCAGGCGCTGCCGGGGGCACCGGCGAAGGTGCTGCTCGAGCAGGCACGACGCGCGGACCTGCTCGTGGTGGGTCACCGTGGCCGCGGTGGTTTCGCCAGCGCGATACTGGGCTCGGTGGGGCTGCAGTGCGTGCTGCACGCGCCCTGCCCGGTCACCGTCGTTCGACCGGCCCCGCAGCCGGTGCCGGAGGAGAGCCCGGCCGTCGCTGCGGCGGTCGTGCCGGTGCCGCTGTGAACCCGCCGGGCCTGCGCCGGACGCGGGTGCGGGAGGTGATGACCACCGCGGTGGTGTCGGTGGCTCCGGAGACCGGCTTCGACGAGGTCGCCCGGGTGCTGGTGGCCAACGCCGTGCGGGCGGTGCCGGTGCTCGACCCGGACGGTCGGCTGCTCGGTGTCGTCTCCGAGGCCGATCTGATGGACACCACGCAGGAGGACGACCCGGCACGGCGGACGGTCCGCGATCGACGACCGTGGCACCGCAGGCCGCATCACGCGGCACGCCCCACGACCGCACGGGAGCTGATGACCACGCCCGTGATCGGCGTCGGACCCGAGGCCGGCGTGGCCGAGGCGGCTCGGGTGATGCACGAACGCGGGCTGGGATGGCTGGCGGTGGTCGAACCGGAGACCTCTGGCGGCCCCGGCGGTCGGCTCGTCGGTGTGCTGGGCAGGTCCGACCTGTTGAAGGCCTTCCTGCGCGACGACGCTGAGTTGCGCGCCGAGGTCGTCGACCAGGTTCTGGGCCGGATGCTGCTGGTCGACCCGGCGCGGGTCGACGTCCAGGTGTCCGGGGGAGTGGTGACGCTGACCGGTCTGCTGCCCACCCGGGCGGACACCCGGTTGGCCGTCAGTTTCGTCGAACGTCTGGAGGGCGTTGTCGCGGTGGTGGACCGCCTGGCCTACCAGGTCGACGAGCGGGCCGCGGACTCCCCGGTCGCGCCCCTGTACTGACCGGCCGCCGCGGCGGAGGAAGAACGACGAGGGCAGGCGAGAGGACGATCACGATGACACTGGGGCATTGCGCCGAAGCCGTGGAATCGACAAGATGCGTCCCTCACAGGGGGCGGTGGCGCGGCGGCGGGGTCGGTCGGGGCGTTGCTCGTGGTCGCTGCCGTCGCGCTGCTGCGTGCCGTTCCTGGACCAGCGCCGCGCCACGCAGCAGCACCGACGCGATGGTGGATCAGTAATACAGGCCGAGATAGCCACGGGGATCGAACGCCCCGCCGGACTCGTCTGCGACGACTCGACGACCGGTGATGTGTTCGGGCACGACCTGGATCCACAGGGGCTTGTCGCCCGGAGCGACAGGTCTGATTCCCAGTTGCTCCAGGCGCTGCACCTCAGCGGGATCACTGATGTCGGGGATGGAGGCGGCACCGAGCACCAGCACGCTCCAGGCCGCATGTCCCGACGGCTCCGTCTGATCGACCTGGAAGGAGACGTTGGCGTACTGCGACGCCGTGAACTTCGTTCCGGGCCCGCTGCGGATGGTGACCAGGTCGCCGTCGAGCGCGTAGGTGACGGGGAATATGAGGGGATAGTGGCCGACCACGACGCCGAGGCGCCCGGTCGCGGAACGAGCGAGCAGCCTCAGGCATTCGTCCCTGCTCAACGCCTCGAAGCTGCCCATGCCCGCATCTCTCGATCATCGGTGGCCCGCCGGGGAGAAGGGCCGGGATCGGGTGGACGAGCCGGCAGAATGCCGGGCACCGTCCTCATGAACAGAGGATCGTGGAGCGGCCACGACTACGGCAGGGGCATAGGGCCCGGACAGGACGGGTCGTCCAACGGGCACGCCGGGGCGTTTGCTCATGCCGACCACCGAGCCGACCGTCGACCCATATACAGATCTGAGCGGCCCGGAGTCGGCGATCGAGGTGGTTCCCACCGATCCCGAGCGCTACTAGCGGACGCCCTCCCACAGGGCCCGTTCCCAGGCTCGGGGATCGTCCACCGCCTGTGAGGTGGTGTTGAAGCGCATGGTGGTCCTGCGGTTGAGGTCGTATCTCGGCCAACCCGGGTCGCCGCTGGTGGCGAAGGAGATCCAGGCGGCGTGCATGGTGTCTGCGAGCTGCTGCGGCGGGTCGTCCCCCAGCAGCGGCCCGAAGAGCCGGGCGTCTGTGCTCAGGGTGTCGAAGACGAAGGGGATCTCGAGAGCGTGCACGGCGCCGAGGCCCGGGGCGGGCCAGGTGAACTCGTACATGTAGGTGCGCGAGGTGGCGTTGACGTGGGCATCGGCCAGGCGGATCGCGGGGATACGGACCCACCAGTCGGTCTGCACCGCCGCGAGCAGATCCCCGGGACCTGCATCGGGGTATGCGGCTCGATACGCGGCGAGCGCCGTCTCGACCGGGAGCCCGTAGGCGGCCAGGGCCTGATACCCGTGGACGCCGACGGGCCCGGTCAAGACCTCGTCGGTGATCTGGTCGATATCGCCGCTGAGCACCCGGAACAGCCTCCAGTCGTCGGTGTTGGTGCCGACGATGAGGTCCACCTGAGCGCCGGCGCCGGCCGCGATCCGGTCGATCGGGGGGCCGGGAACGACCTCCCCGTCGATCACCGGCTGCCACAGCAGCGTGCTGGTCACCACCTCCTGGCCCCAGCGGCCCGGGTCCGGCTGCGCGAGAAGTTCGGCCTTCAGCTCCGCCTGCGCCCTCAGCAGTCGCTCGACGGGGACCGCGGCGATCGCCTCACGAGTCGGGGGCACATTCAGCTTCTCGGCCAGATACCGTCCGATCCGGTGCGCGGTCTCGGCCGAGATCACCTGATGGGCTGCGCCGCTCTGCGCGATCGCTCGCCGGAACAGCCCCTCGGCGCGGGGCATGGAAAGCAGGGTGCCGATGCTCATCGCACCGGCCGACTCGCCGAAGACGGTGACGGTGGCGGGGTCACCGCCGAAGGCGGCGATGTTCTCCCGCACCCACTCCAGGGCCGCGACCTGGTCGAGCAGACCGAGGTTGGCGGTGCCGTCGTCCACCGCCAGGAACCCGTCGGCCCCGACACGCCAGTTGATGACCACGCAGACGACGCCGTCGCGGGCGAAATGGCTGCCGTTGTACGCCGCCGTGCACCCGAACTCGAACATTCCCCCCTGGACCCACACCATGACGGGTAACCCGGCCGCGCCCGGGTCGGGGGTCCAGATGTTGAGGTTCAGGCAGTCCTCGCCGGCCACCGCGGTATCCCAGTCGGAGCCCGCGCTCTCCGGGGGAGCCACCTGAGGCGGTGCCGCTCCGTACCGGGTGGCGTCACGCACGCCCTCCCACGGTTCGACCCGCCGCGGCGGACCGAGCCGGTCCGCACCGGACGGCGGCGCCGCGTAGGGAACTCCCAGAAAGGCGTGCACCCCGTCGGCAACGCTGCCGCGCAACTCGCCATGAACGGTCTTGACCACCGCACCCATACCCATCACGATGCGACCGCCTCGAACCGCACCGCAGAGGCGAAGGACCCGGAAAACACCTGGTACCGGCCGAGGCCGTCCCACCCGGAACGCGATCGGCAAAGGTCCACATCACCAACGTCCCCACCGCCCCGCCCAGTGGCGATCGAGTCGGTGCCTCACCGTGGTGGCTGGGCATCCGCGATGCGGCGGCTGGGAGCCGGCACCGTCAGCAACGTGGCAACCGAACCGACGCCGAGCAGCACCAGATCGTGCAGCCAGACTCCGACGGCGACCAGGGCAACGGCGGTGCCGATGGCCAGGCCGGTGCCCCAGTCGACCGACAGCATGAGCTGGGCACCCAGCACCGCCACGGCCCCGCCACAGACGTAGGCGGGCCGCGGGCCGCGACCACCCGACCCCAGTCGCACTACGTCGTCATCGGGTTCTTCCTCGGCGGCGCGGGAACTGTCGCCTTCCGTTACGGCGAGACCGGTGTGGTGAGCGTCGGCGGGGACTGGTGGGCGTTCTCGTGCTGTTCGCCGCCGCCACGCCGTTGTTCAGCGGCCGCTACCCGGCCGGGATCTTCGATGCGGTGGTCGGGATGCACCGTTGGGCGGCGCGGGTCCTCGCCTACGCCGCGCTGATGACCGACACCTATCCACCGTCCGGCTCGATCAGGGCAGCGCCGAACCCGTCACCGGCACTGTCCCGCCTACCCCCGACGGGGTGGATGCCGTAGGCCGGGCGAATGCGCCGTTGAGCCAGGGTCGGGGTCATGATGAACGCCGGACGTACTGACCCGACGGCGTCGGAGGGATCACGGCGCCCGGCGTGACACAGCCGGCCGGTCATCGGCGGGACGGTCCTGCTCGCCGGGCTGGTACCGGTAGCCCTGCTGGCCCAGATGGGCGAGGTGGCCGGCCACCTGATCATCGCCTCCCGGCTGGATTCCGAACGGATTCGATCGTGTCCTGACCATCGAATGGGCGGGCTATCCGCGGACGTTGATGGTGGCCATCATGCCGAGGTCTTCGTGGTCGAGGATGTGGCAGTGGTAGACGCTGCGCCCGGGGTGGGCGGTGAACGGGATGCGCAGCCGTACCCAGCCGCGCGGGGGGACGAGCACGACGCCCTGGGGGGTGCCGGTG
>NZ_JAAXKZ010000150.1 GCF_012911875.1 Pseudonocardia bannensis
GGCGTGGGGTTCCCGCTCCGCCGGCCGTTCCCGCTCCGCCGGCCGTTCCCGCTCCGCCGGCCGTTCCCGCTGGGGCACGACGGTGTACTCCGGGTCGCGCGCCGAGGCCATCCCGGCCTCGTACACCCCGTAGCGGGTCGCCGCCGAACCGGCGTTGAGCAGAGCCGCCGACGCCCAGGAGAGCAGCCGGCCACGCCGGCCCCGGACCCGGCCCGACAGCGCGGCCCCCGCGGCACCAACCACCGTCGCAGCCTGCGCCGCACGCAGCACCACGCCCGCCCGGCCGGTCGTGTAGGCCCGGGCGGCGAGCCCGATCCGCCGTTCCAGCACCGCCGTCGCGGCGATCTCCAGCGCGGCCCCGGCGACCGCGACCCGGCGCGCCGGGCCGGCGTCACGGCCGGCCAGCAGGCCCACGCCGCCGCCGCTCGCCAGTGCGCTGCCGGCGAACACGAACGGAAGTTCCCGGTGCGCCTCGTGCCATGCCGGCACGGCCGTGTCGGCGAGGAGCACGGCGGTGTAGGTCGTCATCGCCGGGCCCAGCACGCCCGCCCCGGCCCCGGCCAGCCGGGCCAGCCCGGGGGCGATGCCGGTCAGCTCCGAGGCGGCGGACGCGCCGGCCAGTGTGCCGAACGGCGCGAGGATCCATGAGCCCACCGACAGCGGCGACGTCGGCTTGATGACCCGCATCATGTGGAGGAAGCGCTCCGGCCGGCCCAGATCGTGGATCAGCGCACCGACGCTGGCGGTCGCTCCGGTGGCCGCGGCGACCCGGCCGAGCCGGCGCAACTCCGGACGCCCGGTCGCGTCGCCCAGGGCGGCGAGCGTCGCCGTCACTCCGGCCATCCCGCCGAGGTACAGGTAGGCCGGGACGTCGGGCACCTTCCAGACGGGCGGCTTGATGATCGGCCGGCCGTAGTAGGTGCCGAACTCGGCCTTCTCCACCATCAGCCGCTCGCCGCGGCGTCCCATGGTCCGGGTCATCGGCGGGCTCCCAGGAAGGCGGCGGCAACGGTCCCGGCCACGGTCAGCGCGGCCGCGGCCGCGTGGCGCCACATGGACGGTAGGTCTCGGGTCGTGACCACCGGATCCGGCGGCAGGCCGTAGACCTCGGGTTCGTCGAGGAGCAGGAAGAACGCGCCGGCGCCCCCGACGCCGTCGTCCGGGTCGTGCCCGTAGAGCCGGGCCGCGGAGACCCCGGCGGCGTGCAGCGCGTCCACCCGCTGCGCCGCGCGGGCCCGCAACTCGTCGAGCGGACCGAACTGGATCGACTCGGTGGGGCACGCCGTCGCGCACGCCGGCATCAGCCCGGCCCCGAGCCGGTCCTGGCACATGGTGCACTTGAACGCCCGGCCGTCGCCCTTGCGCTGGTCGATCACCCCGTACGGGCAGGCCGGGATGCAGTAGCCGCACCCGTTGCAGATGTCGTCCTGAACCAGCACGGTCCCGTGCTCGGTGCGGATCAGGGCGCCGGTCGGGCAGACGTCCAGGCAGGCGGCGTGCGTGCAGTGCTTGCACACGTCCGAGGACATCAGCCAGCGGACCTCGGTGGCATCACCGGCGTCTCCGTCCGCGCCGGGCGGCCCGGACCCGGGCATGCCCAGGTCGACGCCCCGGGCGGTTCGCGCCGGGACCGTCTGCTCGATGAACGCGACGTGCCGGTAGGTGCTGGCGCCGAGCGCCCCGGTGTTGTCGTAGCTCATCCCGGTCAGGCCCAGCACGTCCCCGTCGGCCCCGGGTCCGGCCGGGTCGCCCGGGCCGGCCGGGCTGTCCACGGGTAGCGCGTTCCACTCCTTGCACGCCACCTCGCAGGCCTTGCACCCGATGCACACGCTGGTGTCGGTGAAGAAGCCGACGCGCGGCGGATGGCCGGCCGGGTAGCCCGCGTCGGCGGAGGGGTCGGCCAGCGGGCCGTACAGACTGTTGCCGCGCGGTCCCCTGGTGCGCCCGGTCAGTTCGGGCCGCTCGGTCAGCTCGGTCAGCTCGGTCACGGCGTCTCCTCCAGGCCGGCGCGGCGCCGGTAGGCGGCCAGGTACTCGACCAGGGCGGGCCCGCGCGGACGCCGCCCGGCCACGATGTCGCAGGTCGCGGCCTTGGTCTCCATGATGTGGACGTTGGGGTCGAGCGTGACGCCGAGCAGTTCGTTGGCCGCGTCGCCGGTACTCAGCCCGTTCGGCCCCCAGTGCCACGGGATGCCGATCTGGTGCACCGTCCGGCCCCCGGCGCGCAGCGGCGTGGCCCGTTCGGTGACCAGTACCCGGCCCTCGACGGCCGATCGCGCGGTGACCACGTGCGCCCAGGCACCGTGGTGCAGCCCGCGCTCGGCCGCCAGCTCCGGCGACACCTCCAGGAACATCGCCGGTTGGAGCTCGTTGAGGTAGCCCGACCAGCGGCTCATCCCGCCCGCGGTGTGCTGCTCGGTGACCCGGAACGTGGTGAACACGAAGGGGAACACCCCGGCGGCTGCGGTGTCCGGCTCCGGGTGCGATCGGTTGCCGGGGCGGTCGAACCGCCGGCGCGCCGGGTTGGCCCGCTGCTTCGGGTACAGCGCGTTGCCGACGGGGGACTCGTCGGGCTCGTAGTGGGCCGGCATCGGCCCGTCGGCCAGCCCTGCCGGCGCGAACAGCCAGGCCCGCCCGTCGGACTGCATGACGAAGGGCTCGGCTCCCCCGATCGCCGCCGCGGCCCGGGCGCCCTCCGGCGGAACGTAGTCCGGCGGCGTCGTCGCCGGGAAGTCCACGACGTCGCGGCCGGCCCATCGTCCGGCTTCGGCGTCCCACCACATGTAGGCCTTGCGTTCGCTCCACGGCCGGCCCTCGGGATCCGCCGAGGCTCGGTTGTAGAGGATCCGGCGGTTCATCGGCCAGGCCCAGCCCCATTCCGCCGCCACCAGGTCCTGCTCCGCCGCGGGCTTGCGCCGGGCGGACTGGTTGACCTCGTCGGCGTAGACCCCGGAGTAGATCCAGCAACCGCACGTGGTCGATCCGTCGGCCCGGAGCTCGGTGTAACCCGACAGCGCGCGGCCGTCCGGCCCGGTCCCGTTGATCTCGCGCAGCACCGACTCGGCGACCGGCTCGGCCCGGTCCCCGCTGCCGTGCAGGGGGTAGTCCCAGGTCAGGTCCTGCACCGGACGGTCCCGCGGATCGCTCGAGGCGGCGAGCTTGTCCTTGATCCGCCGGCCCAGCCGGTAGTAGAACCACAGGTCGCTGCGGCGGTCGCCGGTCGGCTCGATCGCCTTGTGCCGCCACTGCAGCAGCCGCTGGGTGTTGGTGAACGTGCCGTCCTTCTCGGTGTGTGCCGCGGCGGGCAGGAAGAACACCTCGGTGCCGATGTCCTCCGTGCGCAGCTCCCCGGTCTCGATCTCCGGGCCGTCCTTCCAGAACGTCGCGGTCTCGATCATGTTGAGGTCGCGCACGACCAGCCATTCGAGGTTGGCCAGGCCGAGCCGCTGCATCCGTGAGTTGGCCGTCCCGACCGCGGGGTTCTCCCCGATCACGAAGTAGCCCGGTGCCTTCCCCTCGATCTGGGCCATCACGGTGTGGAACGTGCTGTGGTCGCCGTCGAGCCGGGGCAGGTGGTCGAAGCAGAAGTCGTTCTCCTTCGTCGCCGCGTCGCCGAACCAGGCCTTCAGCAGGCTCACCACGTAGGCGTCCATGTCGCCCCAGAAGCCCTTGTCGCCCGCATTCGCCTCGACGAAGTCGGTCAGGTTCTGCTCGCGCTGGGCGTTGGGCATGGGGATGTAGCCCGGCAACAGGTCGTAGAGCGTCGGGATGTCGGTCGAGCCCTGGATGCTGGCGTGCCCGCGCAGCGCGAGGATCCCGCCGCCCGGGCGGCCGACGTTGCCCAGCAGCGACTGCAGGATCGAGGCCGTGCGGATGTACTGCACGCCGACCGTGTGGTGGGTCCAGCCCACCGCGTAGGCGAACGTGGTGGTGCGCTCCCGGCCGGAGTTGCGGACCAGCGCGTCGGCGACCCGGGCGAAGGTCTCCGGGGGGATGCCGCAGATCTCGTGCACCATCTCCGGCGTGTAGCGCGCGAAGTGCCGCTTGAGCACCTGGAAGACACACCGTGGGTTCTGCATGCTGTCGTCGCGGGTCGGGGTCCCGCGGAACGGCGCGCCACCCGACCCGGCCTGCTCCGCGTCAGCCGCCTCGTGCCCCCCGGGGCCACCCGCCTCGCTCGGCGGACCGGCGAGTTCGTCGCGCCGGCCCGCCGACGCCTCGACGTCGGCGCCCGCGTACTGCCAGCTGCGCACGTCGTAGCGGGCCGACTGCTCGTGGAAGCCGGAGAAGAGGCCGTCGAGGTCCTCGGTGTCCCGGAAGTCCTTCCGGACGATCATCGGGGCGTTCGTGTAGGCGCGCACGTACTCCTCGAAGTACGTCCCGGTGCTGAGCACGTGGTTGATCAGGCCGCCGAGGAACGCGATGTCCGTGCCGGCGCGGATCGGGACGTACAGGTCGGCCATCGCGCTCGTGCGGGTGAACCGCGGGTCGACGTGGATCACCGTGGCGCCGCGGCGCTTGGCCTCCATCACCCACTGGAAACCGACCGGGTGCGCCTCGGCCATGTTCGAGCCCTGGATGATGATGCAGTCCGCGTTGACCAGGTCCTGCTGGAAATTCGTCGCACCGCCGCGACCGAAGCTGGTCCCCAGACCGGGGACGGTGGAGCTGTGTCAAATTCGGGCCTGGTTCTCGATCTGGATGGCGCCGAGGGCGGTGTAGAGCTTCTTCATGAGGTAGTTCTCCTCGTTGTCGAGGGTCGCTCCTCCGAGGCTCGCGATGCCCATCGTGCGGTTCAGCCGCCGGCCCTTGTCGTCGACGTCCTGCCAGGTGGCGGCGCGGGTGGCCAGCACGCGGTCGGCGATCATGTCGACGGCCGTCTCGAGGTCCAGGTCCTCCCACCCGGTGCCGTGCGGGCGGCGGTAGCGGACCTTGTCGGCCCGCTGCGGCGAGGTGACCAGGCTCAGCGTCGACGAGCCCTTGGGGCACAGCCGGCCCCGGCTGATCGGTGAGTCGGGGTCGCCCTCGATGTGGGTGACCTCGCCGTTGCGGGTGAAGATCTGCTGCCCGCAGCCGACCGCGCAGAACGGGCAGACCGACTTCGTGACCCGGTCCGCCTGCGTGGTGCGGGCCTGCTTCGCGTCGGTCCGCGCCGACCGCGCGGCCACGCCCCGCCCCAGCGGATCGTCACCGGTCAGCTGCCGATAGACGGGCCAGCTCTCGATCCACTCCCGCGCTCCCACACCTCCCTCATGCCCCATAGGTCCCGCCGGCGAAACACCGGCGGTGCATCGGCTCCGGTCCGATGCGGAGCGGACGCTGCCGGCTCGTCACGGCCGGGTCGCGGGCCGGGTCACGGGGCACAGCCGGCTCACGCGCCCGGGCGCGGGCCCGGCCGGACCGGCAGGGAGCGGTCCTCGCCGGATCGGTACCCGCCTGCGGCCGGGCCAACCGCCCGTCCACGGTTTCGGACGCGGGCCAACGGGAACGCAGTTGAGCCTTTTCCCCGGCGGAAGGAAGACACCAATGACCGGCTTCTTCGGGCCGGGTGGCCCCGGCGCGCCGCCCGACGACGGCCACGGCTACGGACACGATCAGGAACAGGGTCAGAACCGCGGACAGGATCAGGGCGGCGACCAGGGTCAAGGCCGCGACCAGGGTGAGGGCGGGGGTCAGGGTTCCGGCGGCGGTCAGGGTTCCAGCGGCGGTCAGGGTTCCAGCGGCGGCCCGGGCTCCGGCGGCGGCCCGGGCTCCGGCGGCGGCCCGGGCTCCGGCGGCGGCCCGGGCTCCGGCGGCGGCCCGGGCTCCGGCGGCGGCCCGGGCTCCGGCGGCGGCCCGGGCTCCGGCGATCAGCACATCGGCTCGGTGCACCGGATCGACCTGACCCGGCTGATGAGCGCCGGCGCCCGCGAGCTGATGGCGACGGCGGCGCAGCAGGCGATGGAGCGCGGTGACGACGACCTCGACGCCCAGCACCTGCTGCTCGCGACCACCCGCCTCGAACCGACCCGGCAGTGGCTCGCCCGCGCCGGTGCGGACCCCGACGCGATCGCCCGGGTGCTCGAGGAACGGTTGCCCCGGGAGGACGCGCCGAGCGGACGGGCCCCGGTGCTCACCCCGGCCGCGAAGCGGGCGCTGCTGGACGGCCACCAGATCTCCCGCTCGCTCGGCTCGAGCTACATCGGGCCCGAGCACGTGCTCCTGGCACTCGCGGCCAACAACGAGTCGGAGGCCGGCCAGTTGCTGGCCCAGTCGCGGTTCTCCCCCACCTCGGCGGGGGCCTCGCGCCCGGCCGCGAGCACCAGCGGCACCAGCGGCACCAGCAGCAGCCCACCCGAGCAGTCGATGGTCAGCGCCACCCCGACGCTCGACCAGTACTCCCAGGACCTCACCGCCCTGGCCCGCATCGGGCAGCTCGACCCGGTGGTCGGCCGGGCCGACGAGATCGAGCAGACGATCGAGGTACTGTCGCGGCGGCGGAAGAACAACCCCGTGCTCATCGGGGAGGCCGGCGTCGGCAAGACCGCGGTCGTCGAGGGCATCGCCGAGCGGATCGTCGACGGCGACGTCCCCGACACGCTGCTCGGGCGCCGCGTCGTACAGCTCGACCTGTCCGGCGTGGTCGCCGGCACCCGCTACCGCGGGGACTTCGAGGAGCGGATGCGCCAGCTCATCGAGGAGATCCGCACGCACGGCAAGGAGCTCATCGTGTTCATCGACGAGCTGCACACCATGGTCGGAGCGGGCGGCGGCGGCGCAGGCGGCGGCGAGGGCGGCGGCACGATGGACGCCGGCAACCTGCTGAAGCCGGCGTTGTCCCGCGGTGAGCTGCACGTCATCGGCGCCACGACGTTCAACGAGTACCGCCGGCACATCGAGTCCGACGCCGCGCTGGCCCGCCGGTTCCAGTCGGTGCACGTCCCGGAGCCGAGCGTCGAGGACACCATCCAGATCCTGCGCGGGCTGCGGGACCGCTACGAGGCGCACCACCAGGTCCGCTACACGACGGGTGCGTTGCAGGCGGCCGCGGAGCTCTCCGACCGCTACATCACCGACCGGTTCCTGCCCGACAAGGCGATCGACCTCATCGACCAGGCCGGAGCGCGGGTGCGGCTGCGGACCCGCACGCCCTCGAGCGACCGGCGCGGGGCCGAGCGGCGGCTGCAGCAGCTGATGTACGAGAAGGACCAGGCGGTCGCCGACGAGCAGTACGAGCGGGCCAGCCAACTGCGCGACCAGATCGCCCGGGTGCGTTCGGAGCTCGAACGGATGGGCGCCGCCGGGGCCCAGGTGCCGAAGGTCGACGTCACCGACATCGCCGACGTCGTCTCCCGGTCCACCGGCATCCCGATCTCGCAACTCACCCAGGCCGAACGGGAGCGGCTGGTGCATCTGGAGGAGGAGCTGCACCGGCGGGTGGTCGGCCAGGACGACGCAGTGCACGCGGTGGCCGAGGCGATCCGCCGGGCCCGTGCCGGGCTGGGCGACCTGGACCGGCCGGTCGGCAGCTTCCTGTTCCTCGGCCCCACCGGCGTGGGCAAGACGGAGCTGGCCCGGGCGCTGGCCGTCACGCTGTTCGGCCACGAGGACCGGATGGTGCGCCTCGACATGAGCGAGTACAGCGAACGGCACACCGTGGCGCGGATGGTCGGGGCGCCGCCCGGGTACGTCGGCTACGGCGAGGCCGGCCAGCTCACCGAGTCGGTGCGCCGCCGGCCCTACTCCGTGCTGCTCCTCGACGAGATCGAGAAGGCACACCCGGACGTGTTCAACACCCTGCTGCAGGTGCTCGACGACGGGCGGCTCACCGACGGCCAGGGTCGCACCGTCGACTTCCGCAACACCGTGATCATCATGACCAGCAACGTGGGGTCGGAGCTGATCACCAACCGGGGTACCACGCTCGGCTTCGGCAGCACCGCCGAACGAAGCTCCACCGACGCCGAGTCCCGCGAGGAGGCCGTGCTGCGGGAGCGGCTGACGCCGCGGCTGCGCGAGGTGTTCCGGCCGGAGTTCCTCAACCGCATCGACGAGACGATCGTGTTCCGCCGTCTCGACCAGGAGCAGCTGGCCGAGATCACCGAGCTGCTGCTCGACGAGACCCGGGAGCGGCTCGCCGGGCAGGGCGTCCGGGTGGAGTTCACCCCGGACGCGGTCCGCTGGCTGGCCGAGCTCGGCTACCAGCCCGATTTCGGTGCCCGGCCGCTGCGCCGCACCATCCGCCGCGAGGTCGACAACCGGCTCGCCGACATGCTGCTGGCCGGCCGGGTCGGGCCGGGCAAGCGCGTCGTGATCGACGTGCGGGACGGGGTGCTGCAACTGGACGTCCAGGACGACCCCGAACCCCTCAGCGCGAAGTCCGCCGTCGACGACGAGGACAGCGGCACCGAGTGCGAACACGCCGGGGAAGGAGCGGTGACCGGCTGGTCCGGGGACGGCGGCGTGGAGGCCGGGCCGCAGCCCGGATCGGCTGGTCCCCCGCCCTCCGGCCGCCCGGGCGCGGCCGACGCCGAGTCCGGCGGGGCCGATCGGGCCTCCGTCGGCTGAGCGGCGGACCCTGGGAGGCAGTCTGCCCCGCCGACGATGGGGGCGTCGGCGAGGCAGGCCTCGTCTCCCCGTCGGACGAGCGGGAGCCACGGGGAGGGGTCGGGCGACCACCCGGGTGGGGCGGCAGGGCTACCCGGGAGCGGCCCCCTGAAACGACCCGAGCGGGACCGTCTGGCCACGGTGCACGAGACGCAGCCGGTCCCCCAGGCCGCGACGGTGCATCTCGTCGGTGAAATGCGACAGCGGCGAGCGGAAGACCCCGTAGTCGTCGTAGTGCACCGGCACCGTCGAGCCGGGCCGGATCAGCTGGACGAGGTCCGTGCCCTGCCGCCCGTCCATCGTCACCAGTATCCCCAGCAGCTTGGTGCCGCCGAGGTGCACGACCATCACGTCGATGTCGCCGAACCGTTCGCGCACGGCGTCGAGCTCCGGCACGCACAACGTGTCACCCGTGACGTAGACACGCAGAACCCGGCGCCCGCCGCGTTCCAGATCGAGGACGCCACCCATCACCGGCGGCAGTGCCCGGTGCACCCCGCGCGGCCCGTGCCGGCCCGGTACGGCGGTGATCCGCAGGCGCTCGTCCTCGCGGCTGATGCCCCAGTCCTGCCAGGTGGGCAGGCCGGCGACGGCCCGGAAGCCCCACCGGCGCAGTCGCCGCGCGGCGTGCTCGGTGGTGATGATCGGCAGCTCCCGGGGCAGCCGGTCGCGGGCCACCCGGTCGAAGTGGTCGCCGTGCAGGTGCGAGAGCAGCACGCCGTCGAGCGGCGGCAGGTCGTGCGGGCCCAGCGCAGGGTCGGTGCGGCGCTTGCTGGTCAGGCCGTAGCCGAGGTGGACGCGCTGTCCGCGGTGGATGAAGTTGGGGTCGGTGAGCAGGGTGAACCCGCCCAGCCGCAGCACGGTCGTCGCCGTGCCCACGAACGTCAGCGATCCGGTCATGGCCTCGGACGTACCCGCCCCGCGACGGCTCATGCCGCCCGGCTCGTCGCGGCGAGCCGGGCCGCGGCGAGCGCGACGCGTGCGGCCGCGGCCTGATCGGGCCCGTCGGCCGCGCTGACGTGCCTACGAGCGCGGGTGCGAAGGACTTCGGGGAGCGGCGATCCGGCACGGGGGTTCCTCGTCGGACGGCGGTGGGACGCCGGGCCGGATACCCGCGACGACAGCGGTCAACCACGCGCGGCGCAGGCCGAACGCGGGCAGGGCGGCCAGCGGTTACCGGGTCCCGCGGTGGGTAACCGGCGGCCGTGCAACGGCCCGGGTCCAGCGCCGTGCTGGCGCTGCGCACACTGCATCTCGGCGACCTGCTGGTGGCCGTTCCCACCCTCCGCGCGCTGCGCCGGGCCCATCCCGGATACCGGATGGTGCTCGCCGCGCCCCGCTCGCTGGCCCCGGTGGCCGCGCTGACCGGCGCGGTCGACGAACTGTTGCCGACAACCTCACCGGCGGACCTGCGCTGGTGCCGGCCGGTGCAGCCGACGGTCGCGGTGAACCTGCACGGGTACGGCCCGGAGGGCTACCGGGCTCTGGACGCGGCGGTGGTGCCGCGGCGCCGCATCGGGTTCCGGGCCCCGGGCTGGGACGGGCCGGAGTGGGCGACCGTCGCCGCCCGGTGCGCCCACGAACGGGAACGCTGGTGCGCCCTGCTCAAGGGGTACGGCATCCCGGCCGAGCCCGACGATCTGGTGCTGGACCCGCCCCCGCGGCTGGGCCGGATGTCCGTCCGACCGGTACTCGTGCACCCGGGGGCCCGGCGCTGCGCGAAGCGCTGGCCGGTGGAGCGCTTCGCCGAGGTCGTCGCAGCGCTGGACCGCGACGGTCACGCGGTCGCCGTGATCGGGTCGGCCGTCGAGCGCCCGCTGGCGCTGGCGGTGGCCGAGGCGGCCGGCCTCCCGGAACGCCAGGTGCTGGCAGGACGGACCGGGTTGCGGCAGCTGTGCGCGCTGGTCGCCGGAGCCGGCCTGGTCATCAGCGGGGACACCGGGACCGCCCACCTCGCGTCGGCGTTCCGGACGCCGTCGGTACTGCTGTTCGGGCCGACCGACCCGGCCCAGTGGGGCCCGCCTGCCGGTGGCCCGCACGTGGTGCTGACCGACCCCGCCGCGCGCCGCGGCGACCCGTTCGCCGAGGATCCGGACCCCGCGCTGCTGGCCGTGCAGGTGGCGGACGTGCTGAGCGCGGTGTCGCGGCTGTGCCCGGTGCTGCGACCGGTGTGATCCCGGCACGGGCACACCGGTCCGGGGGTCGGGTCAGCGGCCGATCCGGACGGCCGGTTCCGCCTGCTGCTGGGCCCGTGCGGCGAGCACCTGCTCGTAGACGTCCGCGGTGGCACCGGCGACCCGGTCCCACCCGTAGCGGGCCACGACCCGGGTCCGGCCGGCGGCGCCGAACGCCTGGCGCATCGCCGGGGAGGCCAGCAACCGGCGCAGCGTCGCGGCCAGTACGTCCGGGCGCCGCGGCGGCACATGCAGGCCGGTCACCTGATCGACCACCGTGTCGTTCATCCCGCCGACGGCGGTCGCGACCACCGGCCGGCCGCACGCCATGGCCTCCAGCGGCACCAAGCCGAACGGCTCGTACCACGCCGGGCACACGACCGTGTCGGCGGAGCGCAGCAGTGCCGGCACATCCGGGCGGCGCACCGCGCCGAGGAACCGGACCCGGTCGGTGACCCCGGCCACGGAGGCCCGGACACGCAGCCGGTCGGCGTCGGTGTCGCCGTCGAGATCACCGGCCCCGCCCCCGATGACCAGCTCGGCCCCGGGCACCCGGCGCAGGGCGTCGATCACCTCGTCGACGCCCTTGCGCCGCACGAGTCGCCCGAGCACGACCAGCCGCGGCCCCTCCCCCGGTTCGAAGACCGTGCCGGCCGGCAGGAACGCCTCGGTGTCCACACCGCTCGGGATCACCGCGACCCGGCGCCGGGGGGCCCCGAGGCGGGCCAGCTCGAACAGCTCGTCCCCACAGGTCGCCACCACCCGGTCGGCGCCGCGTGCGATCGCCCGCTCGGCGAGCACCCGGCCGTCCGGGCTGGTGTCGGCGTCGCCCTCGTGCCGCCGTGTGACGTGGCCCAGCACGTGGAAGGTCTGCACCACCGGGATGCGCAGCGGCCGCGCCGAGGCGAGCGCGGCCAGCCCGGACATCCAGTAATGGGCGTGCACCACGTCGGGCGGATCCGCGGTCCAGGCCCGCCGCAGCGCCTCCGCGAGGTCCGGCAGGTGCGGGACCATCTGGTCGCGACGGATGGGGGCCGGAGGCCCGGCGGTGGCGTGCCGGACCGTGACCCCGGGTGCCATGCGGACGGAGTCCGGCTGCCACTCGGCGTCCCGCCGCGTCCATACCGTCACCTCGTGACCGGACTCCGCCAGGGCCATGGCGAGTTCGCCGACATGCACGATCTGGCCGCCGGCATCCGGCCCGCCGGGGGCCGCGAGCGGACTGGCGTGTTCCGACACCATCGCGATCCGCATGGCGTCACCTCCTCGGTTCGACGGCGGGCCGCACGACCCGCAGATGGGTGGCCCGGCGCCGGATGTCGCGCGGACGCCGGCGCCGGTGATCGGCAGTGGCCTGATGGAGCACCGCGTCCCAGTCGCGGAGGAATCGGGGCAGCCCGTAGCGGCGCACCGCGTGGGCGCGGGCGACGGCGCCGTGGGCCCGGGCCCGCGCCGGATCGGCGACGAGCTCGCGCAGCGCGTCGGCGAGCCGCTCCGGGTCGGTCGCACTCACCCCCGCCTCCGGTGGTACCGCGGCGGCGGCCCCGGACGTCGCGAGCGCGACCACCGGCAGGCCCAGCTGCATGGCCTCGATCAGCGCGAGCCCGAGCGAGCTCCAGCGCATGGGATGCAGGTAGACGCGCCGGCGAGCGAGCTCGTCGTGCATGCGCGATTGCGGCAGGTCGCCCCGGCCCTGGATCCGGGTCGCCGCGCCCAGGCGCATCCCGAGCCCCTCGGTGCCCCGGCCGAACACGTCGAGCGGGGCCCCGCGGGCCAGTCCGGGCAACAGATCGGTACCGGCGGTCCGGCTGTGCCGCATCGGCTCGTTGACCACCGTCGCGGCAGCGGGCAGCTCGCCGGTGTAGCGCCGGCCGGGGTCGAGGATGCCGTGCTCGACGACGGCGGTGCGGGTCCGGCCGGAGTCCCACATCAACGCGTTGAACGGGCTGATGTGTACCAACGTCATGTCGTCCCGATCCGTCATCGGATGCCGTGAGGTCGCGGCGGCCTCGTGTGGCACGTCGTGTTCGACGTAGACGGCCGCGACCTCGCGCCCCGGGGTCCGGCGCAGCCAGCGGTCGGCGAGTGCGATCTCCTCCGGGCGCTGCAGCACCACGATGTCGACGTCGGTGTCGGCCAGCCGCTCGGGCTGCACGTCGACGGCGTGGGCCGGCCATGTGCACGCCGACGGCCGGCCGGAGCCCCACGGCCCGCGGCCGGGCACCGTGGGTAACAGGTAGCGGTGCGGGCCCTGGACGAATGCGGAGGTCCAGGAGCCGTGCAGGTGCCACAGCAGGACGTTCACGTGACCCCCAGCACGAGGCGCACGGCCGCGAGCAGATCCGGGCTCACCACGGCGGCGGCCTGCACCTCGTCCCGCCGGGTCCCGGGAGTCGGCACCAGTACCCCGGTCGCGCCCGCCGCCGCGGCGGCGGCCATGTCGGCGCCGAGGTCACCGATCACCACGACGCGCGCCGGCGGCACCCCGAGCTCCGCGGCCGCCGACAGCACCATCCCGGGGCGCGGCGTGCGGCATTCGCACCCGCTGGCCACCGCGTGCGGGCAGATGCGCCACAACGAGAACGGGCCGAGCAGCTCCTCGACGCGCTGGTTCACCGCGTGGGCGTCCGCCTCGTCGATCAGCCCGTGCGCGATACCCGGCTGGGTCGTGGTGACCCCGACGGCGACACCCGCCTCCCGTAACAGCTCCAGGGCCCGGCGGGCCGCCGGCATCGGGCGCACCTGCGCCGGATCGGTGCAGTACGGCCCGCCGTCGACCAGAGTGCCGTCACGGTCGAACAGCACGACCTGGGGTAGCTCCGCCCCCGGCGAGTCCGGATCGAACGGGACCGGACCGGGCGGAACGGGCCGGGGCGGCGCGGGTTCCGGCGGGACGGGCTCGGGTTCCTCGGGATCGGGGTCGGGG
>NZ_JAAXKZ010000151.1 GCF_012911875.1 Pseudonocardia bannensis
CCCCGCGATCCGCACCGGCCCCGGCGCCCGCTCCGGTCGCGATCGCCCCGGCGTCCGCTCCGGCGGCCATCGAGCCGGCTCGCGTCCAGGCGCCGGCCGCGCCCGGCTCGTCCGCCCGCCCGCACGTCGCCACGGAGCTGCCCGGCCCGCGCTCGGCGCAGCTGCTGGCCCGCCAGGAGCAGCGGGAGTCCAACGCCCGGGTCTACCCGCGGCACTTCCCGTTCGCGATCGCCGAGGCGTCCGGGAGTCACATCCGTGACCTGGACGGCAACGTGTTCATCGACTTCCTGTCCGGCGCCGGCGTGCTGTCCCTGGGTCACAACCACCCGGAGGTCGTGGCGGCCGCGACCGAGCAGATGGGGATCCTCACCCACGGACTGGACATGCCGACCCCGGCCAAGGACGCCTTCACCGACGCCCAGCTGTCCATGCTGCCGGCCGGCATGCGGGACCGGATGAAGATCCAGTTCTGCGGCCCGACCGGCGCCAACGCCGTCGAGGCGGCACTGAAGCTGTGCAAGACCGCGACCGGCCGCAGCGACGTCGTCTCCTTCCAGGGCGGCTTCCACGGCAGCAGCCACGCCGCCATGGCCCTGACCGGCAACGTCTCGCAGAAGCGCGCGATCACCGGCGGCGTGCCCGGCGTGCACTTCTTCCCGTTCTCCTCGTGCAGCCGCTGCCCGCTGGCGCTGGACCCCGAGACCTGCCAGACCAACTGCGTCAGCTTCCTCGAGCGTGCCCTGCGCGACCCCAACGGCGGGCTGACCCTGCCGGCCGCGGTGATCATGGAGATGGTGCAGGGCGAGGGCGGGGTCATCCCGGCCCGCAAGGAGTTCGTGCAGCGCGTCCGGGCGCTGACCCGCGAGCTGGGCATCCCGCTGATCGTCGACGAGGTGCAGACCGGCTGCGGGCGCACCGGCTCCTGGTTCGCGTTCGAGCAGTACGACATCGAGCCCGACGTGATCATCGCGTCGAAGGCACTGAGCGGGATGGGCCTGCCCGTCGCGATCGTCCTCTACGACGAGAAGCTCGACGTCTGGAAGCCCGGCGCGCACACCGGCACCTTCCGCGGCAACCAGTTGGCCTTCGCCGCCGGCGCCAAGGCCGTCGAGATCGTCCGACGCGACGACGTGCTGGGCAACGTGCGGGCCCGGGGCGAGCAGATCGGCGCGCGGCTGGCGGGACTGGCCACCCACCCCGGCGTGCTCGAGGTCCGCGGCAAGGGCCTGATGTGGGGCATCGAGCTCACCGCCCCCGGTGATGGGCGCACCGTCACCGAGCTGGCCGAGGACGTGCAGGCCCGCGCTCTGCGCAGCGGCCTGATCGTCGAGCTCGGCGGGCGGGACGACTGCGTCGTCCGGATGCTACCGCCGCTCAACGTGACCGCCGAGGTCGTCGACATCGCGCTGTCGATCCTGCTGCACGCCATCGAGGGCGCCTACGTCGGGGCCGCCCGCGCCGCCTGATCCCAACCCGCCCGCCGAATGCCGGCACCGGTTCCCGGTGCCGGCATTCAGCGGGTGATGTCGTCACCGCAGGGGAAGCCCTCCCACGTGCCGACCCAGGTGTTCCTCGTCGCGGTGGTGCTGGCGGTCGCGGTGCTACTCGGCCGGCTGCTGACCGGCCGGCTCGGGGTGCCCGACGCGGCCGCCTATGTGGTGATCGGCGTCGCGGCCGGGTTCATCCCCGGCCTGCCCCAGCTGCGGCTGTCGCCGGACCTGGTCCTGCTGCTGTTCCTGCCTCCGCTCATCTACTACGCGGCCTTCTTCAGCGACCCCCGCGAGACGCTCGACCACCTCGTCCCGGTGATCGGCCAGTCGGTGGGGCTCGTACTGGCCACCGCGATGGCCGTGGCCGGAACACTACTGGCGATCTTCCCCGACATCGGGTGGGCTGCGGCGATCGCGTTCGGGGCGGCGATCGCCCCACCCGACCCGGTGGCGGCCACCACCGTGCTGCAACGGCTGGGCGCGCCACGGCGCCTGGTCACGGTGCTCGAGGGGGAGGGGCTGGTGAACGACGGCGTGGCGTTGACGCTCTTCGCGGTCGCGGTGCAGAGCGTCGGAGCCTCCCTCTCCCCCGTCGACGTCGGGCTCCTGGTGGTGCTCCAGGTGGGCGGTGGGATCGGCATCGGCCTCGTCGTCGGCGTCGTGATCGCGTGGCTGCGCAAGCAGATCCGTGACACGCCGAGCCAGGTGGTGTTGTCGCTGGCCACGCCGTACCTGGCGTTCGTGCCGGCCCACCTGGTGCACGCCTCGGGTGTGCTGGCGACGGTGACCGCGGCGGCCTGGCTGGGCACCCGGGGCCGGGGGGTCGTCGCCCCGACGTCCCGACTGCAGACCGAGACGTTCTGGCGAGCGCTCAACGTTCTGCTCGTCGCGCTGCTGTTCGTGCTGCTCGGCCTGCAGGTGCCCGGGATCGTCGCCGTGGTGAACGACTATCCGCTCGGCACCCTGGTACTCGCCGCGGCCGCCGTGGTCATCGTCGCGGTCGTCGTGCGGCTCGGTTGGGTGTTGCTCGTCCTGCCGTTGGTTGCCCGGCTGCTCCGTGACGATGTCACGGCCGACATGTCCTGGCGTGAACGCGCGGTCCTCGGCTGGTGTGGGCCGCGCGGTGCGGTGTCGCTCGCGGTCGCGCTGTCCATCCCGCTCACCACGGCATCCGGGGCACCGTTTCCGCGTCGCGATCTGCTGCTCTTTCTCACCGTGGTCGTCGTACTCGCCACGCTCGTCGGGCAGGTGGTGCCGCTGCCCGCCGTGCTGCGCCTGCTGAGGCTCTGTCCCGGCGAACGCGAGCGGACCGAGGGACTGCGGGCCAGAAGAGCCGCGGTGGACGCGGCGCTGCGGGAACTCGACGGCATCGCGGCACGGGACGAGCGTGACCCCACCGGCGCGGAAGCGCTGCGGCAGGTGCTCGAGCTGCGGCGCGACCGGCTGCGCAGCCAGCTCGACGTCGAGTCCGGCACCGCCACCGACGTCCAGCCCGACGAGCGGAGCCTGCGGTTGCAGCTGCTCGAGGCCGAGCGCCGGACGCTGCGCCGCCTCTACGACCAGGGGGAGATCTCCGGGCGGACCATGGTCGAGGTCAGCCAGGAGCTCGACCTCGACGAGGCCCGGCTGCGCGGCGCGGAGTGACCGGCCACGTCGCCGGCAGACCGAGCGCCATGAGTACGGAGGCGGTGGGTCAGGCTGCGGGGGCGCCGGGGCCGAGCAGGGTGAGGGCCTGGCGGCGCAGCGCCGCGAGGTCGTCGTCCGGGCCGGCGGCGGGCCGGGCGGGTCGTCCCGGCTCGCGGGGAGGCGGGGTCGGCCGCTGGCGCTCCGCGGTGCGGGTGGCGCACTCGTCGCGCAGCTGCTGCTGGCCGTACCGCAGCGCGTCCCGGGTGTGCTTGCCCGCGCTGAGCAGGAAGCCGTCGGTGCAGTGCCGGACCAGCGCCTTCGCCTGTCCGCGGCGCTTGTCGAGCTGGCGCTTGCGCTCGCCGCTCAGCGCGGCGCCGCACATCAGCAGACCGGCCACGGCGGCGGCGGCGGCGATGACCCACATCGGGATGTTCAGCCCCGCGTACCGGGGCAGGATCAGCGTCATCATGGCCCCGCCGTAGGACGACATGAGCAGCGTCCGGCCCCGGGCCGCGAGGGGTCCGCGATCGGCGGCGGGGGGGTCGCGCGGCGGCAGGTGCGCGAGCAGATCCGGCGGGTCCGGCAGCACGACCGGCCGCAGTGCGGCGCCCGGAGGCAGGCCGATCTGCTCGGCCAGCGATGCCGCCACCTGCGCGGCCCGCTCGCCCAGCAGGGCGTGGGTCTGGCGGGCCTCGTAGGTCAGCCGGTCCCGCAGCCAGTCGTCGAACACGTCCCAGTTGCGGACGGGATCGCCCTCGTCGATGGCCCGTTCGGCCTCGGCGACGACGCCGCGAACCCGGGTCCGCAGATCGAAGTCGATGTCGGAGGCCGCGGCCGCGAACCCGTCGGCGAGGACCTGCTGCCAGCGGGCGCGGTCGGCGGGGGCCGGTGCGGAGGTGGGGGGACGGGTGTCCGGCCGGGGCCGCGGTGCGGTCTCCAACGCGGAGACGGCCCCGAGGACGTGGTGGGCGATGGTGCGCGCCGTGGCGGCCTCCGCCTGCTCGGTGATCTCGCGCAGCCGCTCGGCCAGGGCGGGGATGCCGGAGGCCGCGATCATCGCGCGGTCGCCGGCGAGGGTGGCGTGGGCGTACAGGTGTGTCGAGACGGCGAACGGATCGGCCCGGATGCCGCAGGTCTGCAGGAGATCGAGGTCGGCCTCGAGCACGTCGCGCCACCGCGGGTGCAGATCGGTCTTCGTGAGCGCGAACAGCACGGTCGGGGAGCGGCGGTGCAGGGCGTGCAGGTGGTCGAGTTCGGGGGCGGTCAGTGGTCGGGCGGCGTCGGAGACGAACACCACCGCATGGGCGGCCGGCCCGGGGTCCTCGGTGAGGACCGGGCCGGCCGTCCGTGCCGCGGTGCGCACCAGGGCGTCGACCACTGAGGTCGCGCCCTGGTGCGCACCGCCGGTGACGAGCACGGTGACGGGCCGCGCGTGCAGCAGGCTCCGGGCCCCGGTCAGCCGCTCGGCGATGTCCAAGCGCCCGCCGGCGCGGGCCGTGCCGATGGCCGAGTCCAGGATGTCCTGGGGCCGGGTGAAGGCCGGGCCCGGCGCCTGCTGCACGCTCATCACGCCTCCTCCACCTGTGCCCGCATCGGGCCTGCTCCGGATCGTCGGTCAGGACCAGCTGCAGTCGTAGTCCTCGCTGTAGTCGTCGTCACTGTCGCCGGAGTCGTCCCAGCTGGCCGTCTCGTCCCAGTCGAAGTCGTCGTCGCAGGTCCAGTCGTCGCAGTAGTCCGACATGATGTCCTCGTTTCCTCTCGGAATGGGCGGCGAACTGCTCTTCGCCATTTCGAACCCGCAACAAGAATGCCGAACGAAAATGGTCGGAGCCATCGAGGAAACCCCCGGGAAATCGGGAGCGATCCCCCGTATCCGAGGTGGGGGTAACCCGCTGTCGGGCCCGTTCCCCGGACAGAGATCGAGCCCGGTCGGAGATCCGGCCGGGCTCGGGATGCGGGATGGGTCTCAAGGATCGGTACTCAGTGCGGCGCCGACGGCACGCAGCCCGGCCTCGTGGACCCGGGCATGGTGGCCGCAGAACAGCAGCTCGCCACCGTTCGTCAGGATGGCCCTGAGCTGCGCGGCGGCTCCGCAGCGGTCGCACCGGTCGAGCCGGGTGAGCGCCGGGGCGGGCAAGGTCGTGGTGGTCATGTCACGCCGCCTCGAGGATCGCGCGCCCGCTCGGGGTGAGTCGGGCGGGGCCGGGCCGGGGGCCGGCGGCCATGATCAGCCCGGCGCCGGCGAGTCGGGCGCCCACGAACTGGTCGCAGCAGCCCAGGCCGTCGATCATCAGTGAATGACCGGAACCGTCCGGCATCACGCAACGGCCCGCGGCGACGGCCCGCAGAACGGCCCGATCCCGGTGGCTGATCGGGGTCGAAATCATCGGGGTCGGGGTCATCGTCGTGGTCATTGTCTGCTCCTCCCGGTTCGAATCTCCGGTCTTGTCGTCCGGTGGTTTCTCGAACCATTGAAGGATGCTGCGGACAGGGCCGTGGAACCATCACGCTGTCCCTACGAGCGCCCGGGTGAACCCGCCGGCTCAGGTAGGGAGCACCCCCCCGCGGCGTCAGCCGGCCAGGTCGAGGACGCTCAGCGTGCCCGCATCGAGGTTGGTCACGTACGCCTGCTGGCCGTTGGGCAGCACCGCGACGCTCGTCGGGGCGGCCCCGGTCGGGATCGTCGCGGTGACCTGGAAGGTCTCGGCGTTGATCACCGAGACGGTGTTGTCGGTGAGGTTCGCGGTGTAGGCGAAGCGTCCGTCGGGGGCCCAGGTGATCTCCTGGGGATTCTTGCCCACGGGAATGGTGGCGATCACCTTCTGCGTGTTGGTGTCGATCATCGTCACCGACGCCGAGTCGTAGTTGACGTTCGCCACCAGGGGCCGGGTGGGGTGCACCGCGAGGCTGTGCGGACTGGTCTGGACCGGGACCTGGGCGAGGACGGTTCCGGATGCCACGTCCAGGACCGAGATGACGTTCGACTCGTGGTTGGCCGTGTACGCGCGGGTGCCGTCGCGGGAGAACTCGATCCAGTGCGGGTTCGGCGCCACCTTGATCTCACCGACGACCGCGTTGGTCCCCGTGTCGATCACCGAGACCGTGCCGGAGTCGTGGTTGGGCACGTAGAGGCGCTTGCCGTCCGGGGTCACCGCTCCCAGGAACGGGCGGGTGCGCACGGGGATGGTCGCGATGACCGAGTTCGTGGTCGTGTCCAGCACGGCCACGTCCGCGATGGTGCGGGCGTCGTTCCAGATGCTGACGTAGACCCGGCGCCCGTCGGGGGAGAACGTGAGGTACTGCGGCGGGCCGGACGGGATCGGGATTCTGGCGGTCACCTTGTTGACCGCGGTGTCGATCACCGTCACCACGCCCGCGCCGCGACCGGCGACGTAGGCCTGCTTGCCGGTGGGCGAGACCGCCGCGAAGCCGGGAGTGCCCCCGACCTCGATCGTGGGACCGATCGTCGGGATGGGCACGCTCGCGGCGGGAGCCGCCGGCTGTGCGGGTGCGGGGTTCTGCGGCGCCGGCTCGGGCGCGGCGGGGGCCGAGGCCCCCGGCGCCTCGGGTGCCGAATCGGAGAAGAACCGGTTCACCCCCAGGTAGACGCCCCCGGCGATCAGCGCGAGCAGCACGACGACCGCGGTGGACACGGCGAGCACCCGGCGTCGCCCGCCGCCGGTGTCGTCGCTCAGCGGCGGGGGCGCGGCAGGAGGCGGCCCGCCACGGCCGCCCGCTGCGGGTGGGGCCGGCGAGTGCCCCGGTCCGGGCGGCCACGCCTGGTGGGGCGGCCCGCCCGGACCCGGTGGACGCGTCGGCGGCGGGTCCACCGTGGACGGTGCCGCTCCCGGGGGAGTGGCAGCGGTCTGCTCCACGGTCGCGGGGGCGGCGACCGCCGCGGCGGCCAAGGTCCCGCCCGCGCCCGCGCCGTTGCGCGCGTCCCGCTGCGCCGGGATGGTCTCCGGCGTGACCGCATCGGGGGCCATCCGGGGTGGGCCACCCGGCGGCGCCCCGGCGCCCGGCGTCGCAGGTGTCCCGGCGAGGGCGGCCGCCCCGAGGGCGACGGCGTACTTGGGGTGCGCGTCCACCACGGTCGGGCGCCCCAGCGCGTCGGAGATCATCCGGGCGATGAGGGGGATGCGGGACGATCCCCCGACCAGCAACACCGCGCTGAGCTGCTCGGGGGCGACCTGCGCCGAGCGCAGCGTGCGGGACAGCGTGCCGATCGTGGACTCGATCGGCGCCCGCACCATGTCCTCGAAATCCGAGCGGGCCAGCCGCACGTCGAAGTGCCGGCCGGGCAGGAAGACCGGGATGGTGGTCTCGGTGTCGATGGAGAGGGCTTCCTTGGCCAGCACACAGTCCTGACGCAGCCGGGCCAGCGCGACGGCGGTCTGGGGGTCGCTCATGTCGAGCTCGGCGAGCGCCCCGCCCGCGGTGTAGTTGACGTAGGACAGGATCGCCTCGTCGAAGTCGACGCCGCCGAGCCGCTCGATGCCCTCCGGCGTGCCGAGGATCTCGATGCCACCCGGGTGCTTGCGCAGCACCGTCGCGTCGAAGGTACCCCCGCCCAGGTCGTACACCGCGATCACGTCGCCGTCGCCGAGCTGCCGGGACGCGGCGTAGTGGGCGGCGGCGGCCTCGGGCTCGGTGACCATCCAGGGAGCGCTCAACCCGGCCAGCTGCGGGACCTCCTCGAACAGCTCCCGGCGGAACGGCCCCCAGTTGGCGGGGTGGGTCAGCACGACACGGTCGGGCACCGCGCCCTCGGTCTCGCCGACCCGCGCGACGACGTCGTGCAGAAGCGCGCCCAGCAGCGCGGTGACGGCGTAGGGGCTACCCCCGAGCATCACCGGGGTGGGGTCGCCGAGCCGGCGCTTGAACTCGCGGCCGACCCGGTCGGGGCTGCTGACCGCCCGTCGTGCCGCGGCGTCTCCGGAGACCAGCGTGCTGTCCTCGCGCAGGTAGACCACGGCGGGCGTGACGACCGTGCGGTCACCGAGAGTGAACATCTCGACCCCGGAGGCGCGCGCGATCGCGGCCGCGACGAACGTCGTGCCGAGGTCCACCCCGAGGCTGTAGCTCACAGGTGCCTCCCCCTGAGACGGCACTCATGGTAACGAGAATCACAGAGTCGATCGATAGCCGCGCGCAGCGGACCCCGACGAAGTCGGGCTGCCGCAATGCGTCGTTACGGCTCGGCGGCACGGCGTTGGGCCGAACGGCCGACACGGCGGGGGTAAACCCCACCGCGAGGTGGGGGATGCCCCATTCCCGTGGGGCACCACGAGGCGCACGCTGCAGACATGATGCTCGAGCCTGCGCACCGCGCCGGCGACGCTCCCCGCACCGCCCCCGAGCAGGACACGCCCGGATCCCCGTCGTCCGCCGCGAGCCTCCCGAACGCCCCCGCCGACCCGCCGGCCGCCGCTGCACCGGCCGAGGCCGGGCCCCCGACCCGGCTGCAGGAACCGGCACGCGACGCCCGCCGCCGCAAGGAACGCGAACAGTGGCTGCGCCGACGGCGCCTCGAACGCCAGCTGCACGACGGCGCGGCGCTGCGGATCTCCGCGCTCGTCCTGCAGCTCGGGCTGTTCCGGCACCGGGTCCCCGCCGGGGAGCCCGACCTGCACGCCTCCATCGACGGTCTGCAGGACGAGCTGCACGCCGTGCTGCAGGAGCTGCGCGACGTCGCCGGGAAGATCTACCCGCCGTTGCTGGACGAGGCCGGGCTGGGCCCGGCCCTGCGCGAGGTCACCGAGCGGGTCCACAGCAGGGTTCGCATCACCGCGCCGGACGAGCGCTTCGGCCCGGCGGCCGAGGGCGCCGCGTACTTCGCGGTCGTCAACTGCCTCGACATCCTGACCGCCGACGCGCCGCCGGTCGAGGTGACCGTCCGTCGCGACGGCGCCGAGCTCACCGTCCAGGTGGCCGGGATGGACGTCCGGCACGCCGAACTGATGCACGACCAGGTCCGGTTGCTCGGCGGGACCGTCGAGATCTCCGCCCTCCCGGCCCCGTCCGCCACCGGCGGCGAACCCGGCCCCGGCACGATCACCGCGAGGATCCCATGCGAGTAGCGCTGGCCGAGGACGGTGCCCTGTTCCGCGAGGGGCTGCTGATGCTGCTGCAGGCGGCGGGGCACGAGGTCGTCGGGTGCACCGCGGGCGGTGACGAGCTGGTCGAACTGCTCACGACCCAGCCGGCCGACGTCGCGATCCTCGACATCCGGATGCCGCCCGAACCCGACGGCGGCCTGGTCACCGCGGAACGGCTGCGCGCGGCCCACCCCGAGATGGGGCTGCTGTTCCTGTCGCACTACGCCGAGTCGCACTACCTGATGCGCATCCTGCAGATCGGCACCGAGGCCATCGGCTACCGGCTCAAGGAGAAGGTGGGCAGCGTCGACGTCCTCACCGACACGCTGACCCGGATCGAGAGCGGCGAGATCGTCATCGAGCCGGTGCTGGCCAAACGGCTCGTCGAGCGGCCGCGGGGCGACAAGAAGGGGGTGATCGCGTCGCTGTCCGAGCGGGAGCTCGACGTGCTGCGGCTGATGGCCGAGGGCCGTTCGAACAACGGGATCGCCGGGCAGCTGTTCGTCACCCCGAAGGCGGTCGAGAAGCACATCGCGAACATCTTCGCCAAGCTCGGGCTGCACACCGACACCGCCGAGCACCACCGCCGGGTGCTGGCGGTGCTGACCTACCTCCGGTCCCAGCGCGACGGCGACTGAGCCGGGACGAGGCTTGGCGCGGTCCACCGGGCGTCCTAGCGTGGTCGCGTTCGACCCGGACGGGATCCGGGCGGGGACCGATGGTGCGCGATGAGCCCTACGATCGTGGCGCGACTGGTGCGCCTGCTGCTGGTCGGCTGCTGGGTGGCCGCCGTGTTCATCGTCGTGGTGCAGGGCGGTGGCCTCCTGCAGGGCGCCGAGCAGGCCGCGGTGCTGCTGCCGTTCGCCGCCGCCGCGCTGGCCACGATCGGGCTCGGCGTCGTGCTGCCCCGCATCGACCGGGTCGTCGGGCGGCTGACCCATCACCGTGAGGTGACCGCGTACTCCGCGCTCGCAGAGGCGGCGGCGCGGATCCGGGCCGGCTCGCTGGAGCAGGCCCTGCCCGGCCTCGCACAGGTCCTCGCCGACGGGACCGGGGCGAGCCGCGCCGTGCTGTGGCTCGCCGTCGAGGACCGGCTGGTCAGTGCCGCCGCCCAGCCACCCGACGACCCCGCCGCCGGGCCGGCGAGCGTCGAGAACCTCGCGGTGCTGCTCGCCCGGCCGGACACCGACCACGTCGTCCCGGTGCTGGACGGGGCGGTGCTGCGCGCGGCGCTGGCGATCGGGAAGCCGGGCGCCGCGATCACGCCGGCGGACCAGCGGCTGATGCAGGACGTCGCGAACGGCGCCGGGCTGCTGCTGCGCGGGGTCGCGCTCAACGCCGCGCTGGCCGAGCGGGTGCGCCGCGCCGACACCCTCGCCGCGGAGCTGCAGGCGTCCCGGCAGCGGCTGGCGCGGGCCCGCGAGGTCGAGCGCCGCCGGCTCGTCATGGAGCTCTCGCACGCCACGACGGACCGGCTGGCCGCGCTGCGGGCCGAGGTGGCCGCGGCGCGAGCCGGCCTCGACGACCGGCCGGAGCGGGCCGAGGCCGCCCAGGAGGCGCTGGTCCGGGCCCGCACCGGACTCGACGAGCTGCTCGACCGGTTCCGGGTGATCGCCCGCGGGGTCTACCCGGCGGTGCTGCGTGACCAGGGCCCGTCCGGGGCGCTCGACGAGCTGGCCACGGATCTGCCCCGGCCGGTGCGGCTGACCGGAGACCTGGCCCGGCGGCTGGCCTGGGAGATCGAGTCCGGGATCTACTACCTCGCCGCGTCGGCGATGCAGGAGCTCGCCGGCAGGCCGGCCGAGCGCGCGCTGCTGGTGCATCTCGAGCACACCGACGGCCGGGTGAGCCTGCACATCCAGGACCCGCCGGACCCGACCGACCCGGCGCCGGTCACGGCGGCGCGGCTGCGCACCGCCCTGGCCGACGACGTCGAGCGGTTCGCCGCGCTGGGCGGCGCCGTGGAGCTGACCGACGCGGGTGGCCCCGACGGCCCGGGCGCCGGTGGGCCGACCGCTGCGGTGCAGGTGCGCGCATGGCTGCCGGACCGGCTGGAGCCGCTGGTGGAACCGGATGCGGGGGCGGAGGCGGTGGCGCGGTGAGCGGGTCCCGGTCCTCCGGAGGTCTCGCGTCGGCGGGGTACGTGCTGCTGCTCACGGTCTGCGCCGCCGTGTCGGTCGCGTGGCTCGCGATCGGCGCGGTGGTCGCCGTCGTGGCCTACGCGCCCGGGGCGGCGGCGGCGCTCACCGACGCTGCGGCGCAGGGCGATCTCTGGGCCCGGGGCGTTCTCGACGCGGCGGCGGGCAGCGAGCCGCTCGGCCAGGCCGTGCTCGACTACGCGTTCAGCCTGCTCAGTCTCGTCGTCGCGGCCCTGCTGCTGGTCTCCGGCGGGCGGAGCTGGTCGATGCGGCTGCTGGTCATCGCCATGGTCGGGTCGGCCGGAGCGTTCAACCTGCAGGCGCACGCCGCGGCGGTCGCCGTGCAGACGGCCACCGGCCTGTCGATGGGCGGCCTGCACCAGGTGCTGCTGCACGGCGTCGCGTGTGCGGCCTACATCCTCGCGCTGCTCCTGTTCCCCGCGGGCCGGGACGTCGGCCGGGGGTCGGGGTTCGCCCGTGCGGTGCTCGTCGCGGCCGGTGCCGGCACCCTGCTCGTCGTCGGGTTCGGCACCGCTCTGCTCCCGCACAGCCTGAGCTGCGTGCTGTTCTTCGGCTTCCTGGTGCCACAGGTGGGCCTGATCGCGCTCCCGCGCCGGATCCGTGCAGGCGCGACCGCGGAGCAGCGCACCCAGGCGCGGTTGCTGTTCAGCGTGCTCGTGGCCGCCAGCGTGATCGCGGCGGTGCTCGGCCTCATCACGCTGATGCTGTGGTTGCTGGACTGGCCCGGTCTGGTCCTCATCGACCCGACGGCGTCCTCGATGGGCGAGGGCGGCGGCGAGCCGACGGGGTTGCTGTTCTGGTTCGCGCGGCTGGCGTCGGTGGCGATCGCCGGTGCCGTCCTGGTGGCCGCCCGGCGGACCGGGCTGTGGACCGCGGAGCGGTTGTTCAGCCGGGGGCTGGCCGCGGCGCTCGTGGTGGCCCTGGCCGGGGGCGGCTACGTGCTGGTCGAAGCGCTCGCCGGATTCCTGATCGACACCGAGTCCGCGGGCGGCGCGTTCGCGGTGGCGGCGCTCACCACCGTGCTGGCCGCGCTGGTGTTCCTGACCCTGCAGGTCCGGGCGGAACGGGTGGTCGACCGCCTGTTGTACGGGACCCGGCCGACCCCCTACAGCGTGCTCGCCGGGATCGCCGAGCTGTCGCACTCGACCGCGACCGACGAGCCGGACCTGGCCGGGGTCGCCGAGGCGGTCGGCCGTGGCCTGGGCGCGGGCACCTGCCGGCTCACCGTGTTCCGGCCCGGGCTGCGCGACCGCACCTACACCTGGGTCGCGTCCGGGCCCGGAGCCGCCGATCACGACGCCGACGATCTGGTCGAGGTGCCCGTCCGCCAGGGCGAGGAACACGTCGGTGCGATCGCGGTGGACCGCGGCGCGGTGGCGGGGCTGCACGCCCAGCGTGACCACCTGCTGGAGGACATCGCCGACAGCCTCGGCGTGGTCCTGCAGGCGAGCCGGTTCGGGATCGAGCTCGAACGCCAACTGCGGGCGGCACTCGCGCACGCCGGCAACATCGCCGCCTCGCGCCGGCAGGCCGTCGCGGAGATGGACAGCGAGCGGCGGCGGATCGAACGGGACCTGCACGACGGCGCGCAGCACCACCTGGTGTCGCTGCGGCTGACCCTCGGCCTGGTCGAGCACCAGGTCGGGACCGGGCAGTTCGAGCAGGCTCGCGACCGGCTGGATCAGATCACCGGGCAGATCGGCACCGCCGAGATGGTGCTGGCCGAGACCGCGACCGGGGTGTCGTCCCCGCTGCTCGCCGACCGGGGCCTGGTCGCGGCGCTGGAGGTCGAGCTCGGCGGCGGACACCCGCCGGTCGCTGTGGACACCGACGGACTCGGGACGGGCCGGCGGTTCCCCGCCGACGTCGAGGCCGCCGTGTACTTCTGCTGCCTGGAGTCGGTCAACAACGCGCGCAAGCACGCGCCCGGGGCGTCCGTGGGCGTTCGGCTCGCGACCGTCGACGGTGCCCTGCACTTCACCGTGCGCGACGACGGGCCGGGCTGGGACCAGGGGGCGGCCGCGGGCTCGCCGGGTCGCGGGATGCGCAACCTGACGGCCCGGATCGCCGCGGTCGGGGGCCGGATCACGGTCCGCTCCGCGCCCGGGGCCGGGACGACGATCACGGGCACGGTCCCGTTGCCGGCCGGGGATGCCGGCGCTCCCGGCACCCTCCGAGCCGGCGCCCGAACGACCGGCGCCCGCACCCCCGACGTTCACACAACCGGCGCTCTCCCTGCCGACGCCCGAGCGGCCGATGCCCGCACGTCCGACGTC
>NZ_JAAXKZ010000152.1 GCF_012911875.1 Pseudonocardia bannensis
TCCTCCACCAGTACGACCTGGTGCAGCTTGGTCAGCCCCCGCCCGCCGTACTCGACCGGCCAGGTGATTCCGAGGAGCCCGCGCCGGGCCAGGGTGGCCCGCCAGTCCTCGACGAACGCGTTCGCCTCGGCGATGTCGGCGATCGCGCCGATGCCCTCCCAGTCCGCGGGCAGCTCCTCGGCGAGCACGGCCCGCACCTCGGCGCGGAACTCCTCGGCGTCGGCGGGGTAGTCCAGGTCCACGTCAGGACCCGTTCCGCAGGGCCTCGACCGCCGGCTGCCACAGCGACGGGTCGTGCTCGTAGGGGGCGTAGAAGCTGAACCGGTCGATCATGTCGCCGAAGCGGGCCAGGACGGCGGGCCCGATCCGATCCGGCTCCGCGACCACGGCGAAGGTGTGCAGCACCTGGTCGTCGACGAGGTCACCCATCCGATGCCACCGGTCCTCGTCGCCGGAGCGGGAGAGCCTGTTGAGCTCGGTGCCGAGCTCGCCCCAGCCGTGCAACTCCAGGACCGGGAGGTAGCTCGGCGTGCTCCCGTAGAACGCGATCTGCTCGCGCGCTGCCCGGGTGGCGGCGGCCATCTCCTCCTCGGTGCGGCCGGAGACCACGAGACCCGACAGACTGATCGTGATGTCGGCCGGTGCGCGGCCGGAACGCTCCAGTCCGCGCCGCAACGTCGGCAGCGTCCGCTCACGCAGGTAGCGCTCGGTGGTGAACGGGTGCGGGAGCAGGCCGTCGCACACCTCCCCGGCAACCTCGGTCATCTGGTCGCCGACGGCGGCCAGGCGCACCTGCGGCGGGCCCCACGGGCTCGGCTCGGGGGAGAAGAACGGCGTCATCAGGGTGTGGGAGTAGAAGTCACCGCGGAAGTTCAGCCGCTCGCCGGTGTCCCAGGCGGCCCAGATCGCCCGCATGGCCTGGACGTACTCGCGCATCCGCCGGGCCGGACGGCTCCAGGGCATCGCGAACCGGCGCTCGATGTGCGGCTTGACCTGGCTGCCCAGGCCCAGCAGGAATCGCCCCCGGGTGTAGGTCTGCAGGTCGTGGGCGGTGTAGGCCATCGACATCGGGTTGCGCGCGAACGCCACCGCGATCGCCGTGCCCACCTCGATCCGGCTGGTGTGCTCGGCCACCGGGAGCAACGGCAGGAACGGGTCGTGCGCGGTCTCGGTGCTCCACAGCCCGTCGTACCCGCTCTTCTCCCGGTCCCGGGCGAACTCGGACACCGCTGACAGCCCGGTTGCCGTGATGTGTGCGTCGACCTTCATGTCCGGTGATCATCCTCCGCCGGGCTCCGCGTGCGATCAGTTCTACAGCAGCACGCCGGTGGGGCCGCCGAGGTGGTCCGCACAGGGGGAGGGCCCCGCCGGATCACCGGCGGGGCCCTCCCCCTGTCCTGCGTCGCGGACCGTCAGTCGCTGATGTCCTTCGGCCGTCCGGCCTCCTGGTGACCCGCCAGCTGACGGCGCTCGGCGCGTCGCTCGCCCTCGGCGAGGGTCTCCTCGGCCCGGGCCCGCTCCAGTGCGGCGGTCTCGTCGGCCGGGTCGGGCCGCAGCAGCGACCCGGCGACCGGCGATCCCGCCGACCCGAGCTGGTTCATCCGCTTGGGCACCGGAGCGCCCTGGTAGGCCAGCGGAATCGGGTGTCCGTGCTCGTCGACCCCGGCCAGCGGCTGGTGCACCTCGATGAACTCACCGTGCGGCAGCCGCTTGATGATGCCGGTCTCGATGCCGTGCTCGAGCACCGCCCGGTCGGACCGCTGCAGGCCGATGCAGATCCGGTAGGTGACCCAGTAGGCGATCGGCGGGACGATCAGGGCCCCGATCCGGCCGGCCCACGTGGTCGCGTTGAGCGAGACGTGGAAGAAGTACGCGATCCAGTCGTTGACGCCGCTCAGCACGAGCCACAGGTAGAACGAGATGGCCATGGCGCCCAGCGCGGTCCGGACCGGAGCGTCCCGGGGCCGCTGGAGCAGGTTGTGCAGCGCGTTGTCCTTGGTGAACTTGCGCTCGACCATCGGGTAGATCGCGGCGACCACGAACAGCACGGGCAGGAACATCGCCGTCGCGAAGAACGCCGCCGGGATCGTGTAGTTGCCGAGGTAGACCTCCCACGGCGGGAAGATCCGGGCCATGCCCTCGGTGAACAGCACGTACCAGTCGGGCTGCGAACCCGCCGAGATCTGCGCCGCGTTGTACGGGCCCAGGTTCCAGATCGGGTTGATCTGGAAGAGACCGGCCATCATGCCGATGACCCCGACGGTGACGGCGAAGAACGCGCCGCCCTTGGCCGCGAAGGCCGGCAGGATGCGGACGCCGACGACGTTGTGCTCGGTGCGGCCCGGGCCCGGGAACTGGGTGTGCTTCTGGTACCAGACCAGGCCCACGTGCACGGCGATCAGCGCGAGCAGGATGCCCGGGATGAGCAGCACGTGAAGGATGTAGAAGCGCGGGATGATCTCGGTGCCGGGGAACTCGCCGCCGAAGAGCAGCCAGTGCACCCAGCTACCCATGACCGGAACGGTCAGGGTGATGCCGGACATGATCCGCAGGCCGGTGCCGGACAGCAGGTCGTCGGGCAGCGAGTAGCCGGTCAGGCCCTCGAAGAAGCCCAGCAGGATCAGCACGACGCCGATCACCCAGTTCGTCTCCCGCGGCTTGCGGAAGGCGCCGGTGAAGAACGTGCGGAACATGTGGGCGACCATCGCGGCCATGAACAGCAGCGCGGCCCAGTGGTGGACCTGCCGGACGAACAGGCCGCCGCGGACCTCGAGGGAGAGGAACAGCGAGCTCTCGTACGCCCGGGACATGTGGACGCCGCGCAGGTTGTCGAACGGGCCGTCGTAGACGACCTCGGCCATCGACGGGTCGAAGAACAGCGCCAGATAGGTGCCCGAGAGGAGCAGCACGATGAACGCGTAGAGGGCGATCTCGCCGAGCATGAACGACCAGTGCGTCGGGAAGACCTTGTTGAACTGCTTGCGCAAACCGGCGGCGGGGTGGAACCGCTGGTCCAGCTCGTCGAGGGCGGTGGCCACTCGTGGCTTCGCGCCTCCCGAGGAGGAGGTGGGCGTCGTGATCGCGCTCATGGTCTCCGCTCCCAGAATGCCGGGCCGACGGCTTCGATGAAATCGCTCCTCGCGACGAAGTATCCCTCAGCGTCGACCGTGATGGGCAGCTGAGGAAGGGCCCGGGTGGCCGGTCCGAACACCGGCCGGGCGTACTCCGTCGCCAGGAACTGCGACTGGTGGCAGGGACACAGGATCCGGTTGTCCTGCGCCTGGTACAGCGAGGTGGGGCAGCCCAGGTGGGTGCAGATCTTCGAGAAGGCGTAGTAGTCGCCGTAGTTGAAGTCCTCCTGGCCGGCCCGCTTGACCACCTTGGTCCCGGGCCGCAGCCGGATGAGCATCACCGGGTTGTCCGAGGCCCGCTGCGCGTGCAGCAGTTCCTCGTCGTGGCCGCGCTCGGACTCGCGGAACGGGAACACCGTCTCCATCGAGCCGGGCTCCATGTCCTCCGGGCGGACCCGGGCGATCTCACCCAGGACACCGGTGTCGCGACGCAGGTAGACGGTCTCGCCGGGCTCCGCGCGCCAGCCGGTCACCCACAGGGCCGCCTCGTCGCCGCCCTTCCAGGGGTTGCGGACCAGCGGCGCGAGGGCGGCGACGCCGAGACCGAGCCCGAACAGGCCCGCGGCCGCACCGGCGGAGCGCTTGATCAGCGAGCGGCGGGCGATGCCGGTCTCGTTGCCGGCCTCCGCCAGCTGGGCCAGCACGGTCCGGCGGGCCAGCTCGTCGGACGGGCCGTCGTGGCGCTGCTGAACCGAGACCTCGTCCGGGAAGAACTTCTTGACGTAGGCGATCACGCCGATGCCCAGCGCCAGCACCGCGAACCCGAACGTGGCCCCGACGACCGGGGTGTACAGGGAGTACATCGTGTAGCCGGCCTCGCCCGGGGCGCGGTACTCGTGCGGCCAGGCGATGAACGCGACGACGAAGGCCAGCGCGGAGAGCGCGGACAGGATGAACCAGAGAGCCACGGCCCGCTCGGCCCGCTTCTCGGCGCGGGTGCCGGGGATCGGGAACTTCCTCCCGAGGTGAACGATCTCGACGTCGTCGAGCTCCGCGGCCAGCTGGGCGAGCTCCTCCTGCGACATCCGGTCGAGCTCATCCTCGGAGGGCAGGCGGCGCTGCCCGCCGCCGGTCGTGCCCGTCGTACCCGCACTCATGACTTCGCTCCCAACCACATCGCGAAACCGATCAGCGCCGCCAGCCCGACCACGAACGCGATCACGCCTTCAGATGTCGGGCCGAGCCCCCCGGCGGCGTAGCCACCCGGGTTGTTGTTCGAGCCCGAGACCGACTTGATGTAGGCGATGATGTCCTCCTTCTCCGCCGGCGTGAGCTGGCGGTCGGCGAACTTCGGCATGTTCTGCGGGCCGGTCAGCATCGCCGTGTAGATCTGGTCCTCGGAGGCGGGGTCCAGGGTCGGGGCGAACTTGCCCGAGGACAGCGCACCCCCGCGACCGGTGAAGTTGTGGCACGAGGCGCAGTTGAGCCGGAACAGCTCGCCGCCGCGGGCCGGGTCGGAGCCGCGCAGCGCCTCGCCGGTGGCTGCGGGCCGGGTCGGGCCACCGCCGTTGGCCTGGACGAACGCACCCAGCGCGTCCAGGTTCTCCTGGCCCTCGGGGGTGTGCGGGTCGAAGCCCGGTGCCGGCGGCTTGCGCTGCGCCTGGGCCTCCTGGCGGGCCAGCGGCATGCGGCCGGAGGAGACCTGGAAGTAGGTCGCCGCGTCGCCGACGCCGATCAGGCTGGGGCCGCGGTCCTGCACGCCCTGCAGGTTCACACCGTGGCAGCTGATGCACGCGTTGTTGTACAGCTCCTGACCCTTGGCGATCAGGGCCGAGTCACCCTGGGCGACCGCGACCTGCGGCTTCGGGGTGAACAGCGTGTACATGCCCCCAGCCGCAAGCAGGCCGATACCCAGGGCGAGCGCACCGGCGAGCCTGCGGCGGAACTTGCCGTGCGGCCTTCGGCGTTGTGGTGTGGTGGTCATCGTCGGCGTCTTCCAACCCTCGCGGTCGTGGCGGTTTGTCCGGGCTCAGAGTCCGGGAGATGGGAGCTGCGTGGCCTAGCGGATGAAGTAGATGACGGCGAACAGGCCGACCCAGACGACATCGACGAAGTGCCAGTAGTAGGACACGACGATGGCGGCGGTGGCCTGCGCCGGGGTGAACTTGCTGAGCTTGGTGCGGATGAGCAGGTAGACGAACGCGATCAGACCGCCGGTCACGTGCAGCGCGTGGAATCCGGTGGCCATGTAGAAGACCGTGCCGTAGGCGCTCGAGGCGAGCGTGGTGTGGTGCTCGGTGACCAGGACGTAGTACTCGTAGGTCTGGCCGAGGACGAAGATCGTGCCCATCACGAGAGTGAGCAGGTACCAGCGCCGCAACCCGAACACGTCGCCGCGTTCGGCCGCGAACACGCCGAACTGGCAGGTGAACGAGGACGCCACCAGGATGATCGTGATCACCAGGGCGTACGGGACGTTGAGTTCGGTCGGCGGAGTGGGCCACTCGCCGACGTTCTGGGCCCGCGCGGTGAAGTAGATCGCGAACAGCCCGGCGAAGAACATCAGCTCGCTGGACAGCCAGACGATAGTGCCGATGCTGACCAGGTTCGGGCGGTTCAGCGAGTGGATCCGCGCGCTGATGTTGGGAGCCGCTGTCGTCACTCGGGCATTATGACCCCCGGCCATCTTCTACAGCCTGTCGGGGCAGCCGCGGCGGCGATCACCGCTCGGTGGTTGAACGGTACGCATCGTGTGGGAGTTCCCGCTCGCACCGGATCGTGGCCCGGCTGACTACGATGACGCCCCGTGAGCAGCGCAGCCGGCAGGCCGGAACCGCAGCAGAACTGGACCGTGCTGGTCTTCAGCCACCGCCCCGAGGTGCGGGAGGCCATCACCCTGGCCGTCGGCCGGCGGCCGGCCCCGGACCTGGGCCGGGTGCGGTTCCGTGAGGCCGCTGGGATCGCCGACGTGCTGGCCGCCGTGGACGCGGGGGAGATCGACCTCGCGATCCTCGACGGCGAGGCGCAGCCCACCGGGGGGATGGGCCTGTCCCGGCAGTTGAAGAACGAGATCGACGACTGCCCGCCGGTCATCGTCACGGTGCGCCGTCGCGACGACCGCTGGCTGGCCACCTGGTCCCAGGCCGACGCGGTGCTCGTGCACCCCCTCGACCCGCTGACGGCCGCCGAGACGGTGGCCGACGTGTTGCGCCGGGCCCGGTCCGGCGAGCTCGTCACCCGGAGCTGACCGATGCTGGACAGGACGGTCCATGATGGCTGACTCTGCGCTGCAGACCTGGCCGGGAGTGCTCGCCCGGCTGATCGGGGGCCACGACCTCGACGCCACCGACACCGCCTGGGTGATGGACCGGGTGCTCTCGGCCGAGGCGACCCCGGCCCAGCTGGCCGGCTTCCTGGTGGCGTTGCGGGCCAAGGGTGAGACGGCCGCGGAGATCGGTGGCCTCGCCGAGGCGATGCTGCGGCACGCGCGCCGGGTCGCCGTGCCGGGGCCGGCCGTTGACATCGTCGGCACCGGCGGGGACCAGGCGAACACGGTCAACATCTCGACGATGTCGGCGATCGTGGTGGCCGCCGCCGGGGTGCCGGTGGTCAAGCACGGCAACCGGGCCGCGTCGTCCGCGTGCGGTGCGGCCGACCTGCTCGAAGAGCTCGGGATCGCGATCGACCTGCCGCCCGACGGGGTCGCCGCGTGCGTGGCCGAGGTCGGGATCGGATTCTGCTTCGCGCCCGTGTTCCACCCGGCGATGCGGCACACCGGCGGCCCGCGCCGCGAGCTCGGGGTGCCGACCGCGATGAACGTGCTGGGGCCGCTGACCAACCCGGCCCAGCCGCTGTCGGCGCTGGTCGGCTGCGCCGACCCGCGGCTCGCCCCGGTCCTGGCCGAGGTGTTCGCCGGCCGCGGGATGTCGGCGCTGGTGGTTCGCGGCGACGACGGACTCGACGAGCTGACCACCACCACGACCAGCACGGTCTGGGTGGCCGGCGGCGGGGAGGTCCGCACCGAGAGCGTCGACCCGGGCGCGTTCGGCGTGCCGGTCGCGCGTCGCGAGGACCTGCGCGGGGGCGACGCAGCGGTCAACGCGGCCGTATGCCGGGCCCTGCTGGCCGGCGAGTCCGGGCCGGTGCGCGACGCGGTGCTGCTCAACGCCGCCGGCGCGCTGGTGGCCTTCGACGGCCCGTCCACGGAGCTCACGGGCGCGATGGCGGCCGCGACGGAGCGCGCGGCGGCCGCGGTCGACTCGGGTGCCGCGGCCGCTCTGCTCGACCGCTGGGTGGAGCGCTCGACGGCGCTGAAGGGCTGAATCCCGCCTGGTCGCGGCGCGGCCGGGCCGGCGGCTCGAGCCGGCCGGGGTGGGGACGGCGCCGGTCCGCCCGCGGCCGGGCCGCGCTCTCAGTCCAGTCCGACGGAGAAGGCGCCCTCGGTGTCCGCGCGGGAGTAGGAGCGGAAGGCGATGTGGGTGTCCGTGCGCCGCACCCCCTCGACCTTGCTCAGCCGCCCGGCGATCACGTCGGCGAGCTGCTCGTGTTCGGCGACCCTGACGACCGCGATCAGGTCGACGTCTCCCGCGCACGAGTAGACCTCACTGACCCCGTCGAGATCCGCGATGGCCTGCGCGGTCTCCGGGATCCGGTCGGCGGCGGTGTGCACCAGGACGATCGCGGTGATCACGGCGGTTCCCTCCTCGGCGGGCCCCGGACGACGGCGTAACGATGGGGCCGGACGGCCGGAGGCTAGCCGACGGTCAGTCGATCTGGCCCTCGGAGATCGGTTCCGGGCGCGCCCGCCGTACCCATTCACCCCATGACGCCGCGCCGCGGGCGGGTTCCGACCAGTTCGGCTCCGAGTGGACCAGCCGGGTCCCGCCGGTGGTCAGCCACCGGTGCAGCAGCCGGACTTCCTCGGCGGGAGCACCGCGCAGCGGCCCGGGACCGGGCAGGATCGTCTGCGCCCCGCGCCGCAGCGCGTCGACGACGGGCATCGGCGGGGTGCCGCGCCGGGCGACGTCGGCGGCGACCAGCCGGCCCCAGCGCAGCACGGCCAGCTCCCAGCCGCCGCGACCGTCGGGCCGGGCCCCCACCACCTCGGGCAGCGCCGCGAGTGCGGCGAGGCGCTGCGACCGCTCCAGGGCGACGATCAGACCGGCGAGCTGGTCGCGGCGGCGCGCGGCCGCCTCGAACCGCTCCCGGCCGGCCAGTCCGGTGATCCCGTCGGCCAGCGTCCGCAGCGCGCTGTCGTCGTGCCCGTCGACCAGGCGCTGCCACGTCGCGACCGCCGGGGCGTAGTCGTCCACCGGTTGGAGTCCGGCGCACGGGGCCTTGCACCGGCCCAACTCGTGGAGCACGCACGGACTCGCCGAGGGGTTGCGGGCGGGGATGCGCTGCGTGCACCGGCGCAGCGGGATCGCCTCGAGCAGCGCCTCCACCGCGGCGGTGGCCGACCGGTGCGAGCCGAACGGGCCCAGCGCGCCGTCGCGGGGTGTGGTCACCACCGACAACCGGGGGAAGGCCTCCACCGTGGGCGCGACCCACCAGCCGCGGTCCGGGTGCCGGGAGCGCCGGTTGTAGCGCGGCTTGTGCGCGGCGAGCAGCCGCAGCTCCCGGACCCCGGCCTCCAGGGCATGCGCGCAGACCACCCAGTCGACCCGCTCGGCCAGCCCCACCATCTCCCGGATCCGGCTCCGGCGCTCACCCGCGGTGAAGTAGCTGCGGACCCGGCGCTTGAGGTCGCCGCTGGTGCCCACGTAGAGCACCTCGTCGCGGGGACCCCGGAACAGGTAGACCCCCGGGGCCGACGGCACCGGCTCGGCCAGTCGGCGCTGTTGACGCTGGCGCTGGGTGGGCCGGTGCGCCGAGGCGGCGCGGGCCAGGGCGAGCAACTCCTCGAGGCTCTGCACACCGAGGTTGCCGATGCGTTCCAGCAGGTGGTGCAGCACCTCCACGGTGGCGCGGGCATCCGCGAGCGCCCGGTGGTTCGGCTGCGTCGCGGTGCCGAACAGCCGGGCGAGCGCGCCCAGCCGCACACTCGGGGCCTCGCTGCGGGGGAGTACGGCCCGGGCCAGCCGTGCGGTGCACAGTACGGGCGGGCGCGGCCAGGCCCGGCCGTGACGCTCGCAGGCCGCGCGCAGGAAGCCGGCGTCGAACGGTGCGTTGTGCGCCACCAGCACCGCGCCGGACAGGAACTCCAGCAGCGTCGGCAGCACCGCGGGCAGCGGGGGCGCCGCGCTGACCATGGCCGTGGTGATGCCGGTGAGCGCGACGATGTTCGGCGGGATGCCGGTCCCGGGATCGACCAGGGTGGCCAGCTCGCCGATCCGTTCCCCGCCGCGCACCTTCACCGCGCCGATCTCGGTGATCGCGTCGGTACCGGCGCTCCCACCGGTGGTCTCCAGGTCCAGCACCACGAAGGTGACCTCGCGCAGCGGCGTGCCCAGCTCGTCGAAGGACAGCTGGGGTGCGGGGGCGGACGGCACGGGTACGGACGGTAACCACTGCCCCCGACAGTCCTTCGCCGCGCGTGACCGCGACGCCGTACCCCGGACGGGCGCAGCACCGATAACCTGGAACGATGTATCCCGACGCAGGCGATCAGCCCGATGTGGGCGACGTCGCGTCGCCGTGCGGTTCCGCCCAGCCGGCAGATTCCGCCGACCCGACCGGGAGTGCCGGGCCGGCCGCGCCCGTCGACTGGGATCGGCTGCCCGAACCCGTGCGGACGCGGCTGGCCGAGGTGGCGGCCACGGCGCTGGCGGAGCTGCCGTCGGCCGACGTGCCGGTGCCCCTGCGTCGGCTCGCCCGGTTCACCCCGGCCAAGCGCGCCCGCCTCGGCGCCGCCGCGCTCCTTGCCCAGCTGCGCTCGTCGGCGGCCTTCCGGGCGGCGGTGCTGGCGTGGTGGGACGAGCACCGGCCCGGCGAGCTGGCGGCCGGGTGCGACGACCCGCTGACGGCGGCGGCCGGTGCGCTGCTCGCCGCCGACCCGGACGCCGCCGCCGCGGTGCGGACCGCGGCCCGGCGGGGCGAGGTGGCCGAGCTGCGCGCGGAGCGCGACGCCGCGCTCTCCCGGGTGGACAAGCTCACCGTCGAGCTGGAGCGGCTCCGGGCCGAGCTGGCCGAGGCGCGGGAGCAGGCGCGGACGGCCGACCAGCAGCGCGACGCGGAGTTCACGCAGCTGCGCCGGCGGGTGTCGGAGCAGGGCGCGAAGCTGCGCGCGGCGAACGACGCCCGGGCCGCGGCCGAGCACGCCGTCCACGATCTGCGGCGCGCCGCGGAGGAGGAACTGGCGGCGGCCCTCGCCGAGCGGGACCGGGAGCGCGAGCGGGCCGATGAGGAACGGCGGCGGGCGGCTCGGGCGGCCACGGAGGTCGCGTCGGCCCGGCAGGCGGCGCGGGAGGCGCGGCAGGCCGACGAGGTGCGGCTCGGCCTGCTGATCGAGACCCTCGGCGGTGCCGTCGCCGGACTGCGCCGGGAGCTCGCGCTCGGTGGGGGTGGGCCGCGGCCGGCCGATCTGGTCTCCGGCGTGGCGGGACTCCCCGTCGGCGCCCCGGTGGACGATCTCGCAGCGCTCGACGCCCTCCTCGCGCTGCCCGCGGTGCACCTGGTGGTGGACGGCTACAACGTGAGCAAGACGGGCTATCCGGAGCTGCCGCTGGCCGACCAGCGCACGCGGCTGGTGGGTCAGCTCGCGGCGCTGGCCGCCCGGACCGGCATCGAGGTCACGGTGGTGTTCGACGGGGCCGGTGTGGTGGCCGCGCCGACCCGCGGCTCGCGTGGGGTCCGGGTGCTGTTCAGCGACAGGGGTGTGCTGGCCGACGACGTGATCCGCTCGCTCGTCGCGGCCGAGCCCGAGGGCCGGCCGGTGCTGGTGGCCACATCGGATCGGGCGGTCGTGAACTCCGTGCGCCGTCGGGGCGCTCACGCGCTGCCCTCGGCCGTGCTCCTGGCCCGCCTCGTCCGCGGCTGATCGCGCACCGGGTGCGGGGCGGCCACCGCCCGCCGTCGCTCGTGATCCCCGGAATTGTCGGTGGCCACTCGTAGCGTCCGCGGCGACCGGAAACCGGATCGTCGAGGGAGTTGACATGATCATCGACTGTGACAGCTGCGAGGTTCGCGGGGACGCCTGCGGCGACTGCGTGATCGGCGTCCTGCTCGGTGCTCCGGAGCGGCGCGTGCCGTCCGGTGAGGTGCCGTCCGGCGCGTCGATCGTGCAGCTCGACGCACGGGAGCAGCGCGCGCTCGATGTTCTGGCCGACCAGGGGCTGGTGCCGAGATTGCGGTTGGTGGCCACTCCGCCGCGCCGAGTGACCCACGGCTTGACTACGGAGCGCGACGCATATAACGCTGGGTAGCGAAATGTCGTCATAGAACGGCGACTGGCCGCCGCGTGCTGCCTGAGAGTGACCACGCTGCCGCGGCGCGCCGGGGTGTCCCTCTGTTGGACGCCCCCCAGATGTCTCCTTAACCTCGGCGGGGCCTTGCGGAGGGTCAGCCATTCGACCGGAGTGGCGACGCAGGGTCACTGTTCGCTCGGCCGTTCGGGATGCTGATGCCCCCGGTCGGGCGGCGGTTCGAGGAAGGAGACACGTCCGCGTGGTGTCGCCTCGCCGCAGTGGTACCCGATCTCCCCGGTTCGTCGCGCGGGCGCTGCCCGTGTCCGTGGTCGCCGCACTGGCCCTCGGGATGAGCGCCGTTCCGGCCGTCGCGCAGCCGGCCCCACCCGCCCCACCGCAGAACGCCGCCGATGCGCGCGCCCAGCTCGACCAGGCCCAGCGCGAGGCCGAGGCCCTCACCGAGGAGTGGCACGCCGCCACGGACGACCTCGCGGCCAAGCAGGCCGAGGCCGACGGGCTCCGGGCCGCGATCGAGCCCGCCCGCATCGCCGCCGAGCAGGCGCGCAGCGACGAGGAGCAGTTCCGCCAGCAGATCGACATCGTCGCGCTGTCCGCGTTCGAGAGCGGTCGCCTCGACCAGTTCAACGCGCTGCTCGCGAGCGGTTCCCCGCAGGACTACCTCGACCAGATGTCGGCGCTCGAGGCGCTGTCGGCCGACCAGAAGGTCGCGCTCGACGAGCTGCTCGCGAAGGTCGAGACCACCCGGCGCGCACAGGCCGACGCCGACGACGCCGTCGGGCGCGCCCAGCAGGCCGCGGACGACGCCCGCCGCGCCGCGGACGAGATCAACGTCCGCAAGCGGGAGGCCGAGGCCCGCATCGCCGAGGTCGAGCGGCTCCTGGAGCGGCTCAGCCCGCAGGAGCGGGCCGACCGCAACGGTCCGGACGAGGGCGCGCCGGCGGTCGTGATCGCCGGGACCGGGGTGGGTGCGAGGGCTCTCAAGGCCGCCGCCACCCAACTGGGCAAGCCCTACGTGTGGGGCGCCGCGGGACCCAACAGCTACGACTGCTCGGGGCTCACGTCGTGGGCGTTCAAGCAGGCCGGGGTGACGCTCCCGCGCTCGAGCAGCCAGCAGGCCCGGGTCGGCAAGAGCGTCGCGTGGGACGACATGCAGCCCGGTGACCTGGTCTTCTACTACAGTCCGGTCAGCCATGTCGGCATCTACGCAGGCGGCGGGAAGATGATCAACGCCCCGCAGAGCGGCGACGTCGTGAAGTACCAGACGGTGTCGAGCAGCGCCTTCACCGGCGCCCGGCGTCTGTGATCGAGGTTCTCCGCTCCCCGCATCGGGCGGCGGCCGGGCGTAGGCCCGGTCGCCGCCCGATGTTGTTCCCGGGCCCGATAACGTCGCCCGCGTGCCCCGCACGCTCCTGGTGACCAACGACTTCCCGCCGCGGGCGGGGGGCATCCAGAACTATCTGCAGGCGCTGGCCGACCGGTTGCCGCCGGGCGAGCTGGCCGTCTACGCCCCGGCCTGGCCCGGGGCCGCGGAGTTCGACACCGGCCTGGGCTATCCGGTGCACCGCCACCCCACGTCGCTGATGCTGCCGGTGCCCACGGTCGCCCGGCGGGCCGCTGCACTGGCCCGGGAGCACGGCGCGACCACGGTCTGGTTCGGCGCGGCCGCTCCGCTCGCCCTGCTCGGACCGGGCCTGCGCCGCCACGCCGGCATCGAGCGGGTGGTGGCGAGCACCCACGGCCACGAGGTGGGCTGGTCGATGCTGCCCGGCTCCCGCCAGGCGCTGCGCCGGATCGGCCGCGACGCCGACGTGCTGACGGTCGTGTCGCGCTACACCCGGGGCCGGGTGGCCGCCGCGTTCGGACCCGACGCCGCGCTCGAACACCTGCCGTCGGGTATCGACGCCGAGGTGTTCCGGCCGGACCCGGCGGCCCGTGCCGCGCTGCGCGCCCGTTACCGGCTGGGCGACGCGCCGGTGGTGACGTGCGTGTCGCGGCTGGTCGCCCGCAAGGGCCAGGACACGCTGATCCGGGTGCTCGGTGACCTACGGCGGCGGGTGCCGGGCACGCGGCTGCTGATCGTGCCGCCGGTACCGATCCCCGCGACATAGTGCGTGATCCGGCCCTCGGTCTGCTCCCAGATCTCCGGCCCGGTGGACGCGTAGTGCGACGCGGGGTTCTCCGGGTTGGCGTACTGGTTG
>NZ_JAAXKZ010000153.1 GCF_012911875.1 Pseudonocardia bannensis
CGTCAAGCGTCTGCGCCGGCTGCGGGCCAGCCGCCAGCGCACCCGCGCCGCCCGTCGCCTGGGCATCGAGCCGTGGTGACCGTCAGCATCCCGCTACTGATCTCGGGGCTCCCGCCCGCCGGACCCGGCCGTGGGCCCGCAGCGCGTCGACGATCCGCAGCGTGGTCGCGTTGACCGGGACGGCGAGCCCGAGCCCGACCCCGGCCACCGCCGTGTTGATCCCGACCAGGCGGGCCCGGGCGTCGGCCAGGGCGCCACCGGAGTTGCCGGGGTTGAGCGCGGCGTCGGTCTGGATGACGTCCTCCACCACCCGGCCGGCGCGCCCGCTACGGGTCGGCAGCGAGCGCCCGAGCGCGCTGACCACGCCCGCGGTCACCGACCCGGCCAGCCCCAGCGGGTTGCCGACCGCGACCACCAGCTGGCCGACGACCAGCTTGTCGGCGTCGCCCAGGCGCACCGGTTCCGGCAGCGCGGCGGCCGGTTCGGCGCGCAGCAGGGCGAGGTCCGAGAGCGGATCGGCCCCGGCCACCCGGACGGCGACCTCGGAGCCGTCGACGAACTCGGCGCGGCCCCGTGGGGCGTCACCCACCACGTGGGCGTTGGTGAGCAGCTCCCCCCCGGCGCTGAACACCACCGCCGATCCGCTGCCCCGGCCCATCCGGACGGCGGCCACCCTGCCGGTGAGTTCCGCGGCGACCGTGCTGACCGTCCGGGAGTACGCGTCGAGCTCGTCCATCTCGCCCGTCCTCGCTGTGCTTACACCGTTGCACAGAACGAACGACGGGTGGGTGTGCGGTGTTCCCGATCGCCGGGCCCGGCCGGGGCTCAGGCCTCCCCGGCCTGCTGGGTCGCCGGGTCCCAGGACAGCCCCGGGACACCCCAGCCGTTGCGCTTGAGCGTCTTGCGCGCGGCGCGGTCGTAACGGCCCATCAGCCGGTCGACGTAGATCGTGCCGTCGAGGTGGTCGGTCTCGTGCTGCAGGCACCGGGCCAGGAACCCACGGCCCTCCACCGAGACCGGCTGCCCGTCGAGGTCCACCCCGGTCACCCGCGCCCAGTCGGCCCGGCCGGTGGGGAACTGCTCACCGGGTACCGACAGGCAACCCTCCTCGTCCTCGTCCGGGTCGGGCATGATCTGCGGCAGTTCCGAGGTCTCCAGCACCGGGTTGATCACGACGCCGCGCTTGAACTCGCCGATCGTCTCGTCGGGGCAGTCGTAGACGAACAGCCGCAGGTCGACCCCGACCTGGTTGGCCGCGAGCCCCACGCCGTGTGCCGCGGCCATCGTCTCGAACATGTCCTCGACGAGCGTGCGCAGCTCGTCGTCGAACACCTCGACACGCCGGGTGGGCGTGTGGAGGACGGGATCTCCGATGATGCGGATGGGTCGGACTGTCACACCCGGAGGCTAGCCTCGACCTGGCCGGAGACGTTGCGTGCCCACGAATCCGATGCGGATTCACGCCTCGGAGTGGCGCGTCCCTACCCGGTCGGTGTCGGTCTCGCGTGGTCTAATGGCCGCCGCGAATGACACCCGTGTCATTCCGTGATCGTGAGCTAGCGATGTCCGAGGAGCGTGATGGAGTCCGCCACGGAACCCAGCGGGGCCGCTGTCCCCGCCGCCCACCCGGTCCGGGAGCTCGACCGCCGGGAACGCGAGATCCTCGCGTTCGAGGGTCAGTGGTGGAAATACGCCGGGGCCAAGGAACAGGCCATCCGCGAACTGTTCGACATGTCGGCCACGCGGTACTACCAGGTGCTCAACGCCCTCGTCGACAAGCCCGAGGCCCTCGCCGCCGACCCGCTGCTCGTCAAGCGTCTGCGCCGGCTGCGGGCCAGCCGCCAGCGCACCCGCGCCGCCCGTCGCCTGGGCATCGAGCCGTGGTGACCGTCAGCATCCCGCTACTGATCTCGGGGCTCCCGCCCGCCGGACCCGAGCCGGCCCTTCCCCCATCGGCTCGCTGAGTTCTCGGAGGTTGCCGTGACCGCACCCGCCTCGCCCGGGGGATCCTCGCCGCTGCGGATCGGCGGTTTCGCCCTCCTCGGTGTCGGCGTCATCGCCGGTGTCATCGGGCTCGCCACCCTCGCCACCGGCGGGAACGGCGGGCCGTCCGTCGCGGCGCCCACCAGCGCCGAGGCGTCCGGCAGCGCGGCGGCCGAGCCGCCCGCGGCCGCCGCTCCGTCGCCGACCGGCGAGGTGCCGCTGCCGTCCTTCGCGGCCACGCCGACCGCCGGGATCGCCGCCCCGCCGAGCACCTCACCCCCACCGGCCGCCGGGTCCGGGGACCCCGCCGGTTCCGCCGCGCCCGGCGGCGGGATCGCCGCCCCCCGCGGCGGCGGCGCTCCGGTCGTGCGCGTCCCGCTCCGGGTCTACAACAACAGCACGATCACCGGGCTGGCCGCCCGCGCGGCCGAGGACTTCCGCAGCTCGGGCTGGGCCGTCGAGTCGGTGGCCAACTACCCGAGCGGGATCATCCCGACCAGCACGGTGTACTACCGGCCGGGCACCAACGAGCTGGCCGCCGCGCAGAGCCTGGGCAACCAGTTCAGCATGCGCGTCGAGCCCCGCTTCGAAGGGCTCGGCGACGCCAGCCCCGGCCTCATCGTCATCGTCACGAACGACTACCAGCGCCGCTGACGTCCGCTCCCCCGCGCACACCGCGCGACGGCCGGCAGGTCTCGCGACCTGCCGGCCGTCGTGTGTCCGGGTCAGGTCCTGCGGTCGGCGTAGGCCTGCAGCTCGGCCAACTGCAGCGGGTCCAGTGACGGCGGCACGGCCCGGCGCGCAGCCGCGATGTGGGCCGCGGTCACCTCGGCCGCGTCCAGCGACTCCCGCATCGCGGTGAGCGCCGCCTCGCGCAGCACCGCGGCGCAGTCGGCCGCGGAGTACCCGTCCAGTTCGGCACCGAGCGCGTCGAGGTCGACGTCGTCGGCCAGCGGCGTGTTCCGCCCGGCCGCGCGCAGGATCTCGGTGCGCGCCGCCGCATCCGGCGGGGGCACGTACACCAGCCGCTCGAGCCGCCCGGGCCGCAGCAGCGCGGGGTCGATCAGCTCGGGCCGGTTGGTGGCACCGACCACGACGACGTCGCGCAGCGGCTCCGCACCGTCCAGCTCGGTGAGCAGCGCGGCCACCACGCGATCGGCCACCCCGGAGTCGCTCGACTGCCCGCGCCGCGGCGCCAGCGCGTCGATCTCGTCCAGGAAGACCAGCGCGGGTGCGGCGTCGGCCGCCTTCCGGAACAGCGCCCGGACCGCCCGCTCGGACTCCCCGACGTACTTGTCCAGCAGCTCGGCCCCCTTCACCGACAGCACGTTGAGCTGCCCGGTGCCGGCCAGCGCGCGCAGCAGAAACGTCTTGCCGCAGCCGGGCGGGCCGTACATCAGCACGCCGCGTGGCGCGGCGACGCCGAGCCGGGCGAACGAGTCGGGGTACTGCAGCGGCCACAGCACCGCCTCGGTCAGCGCCTGCTTGACCTCGACCATGTCGCCCACCTGGTCGAGGGTGAGACCGCCGGTCTGCAGGGTGTCCGAGGACGACATCGAGATGGGCCGGACCGAGGCCACGGCGTCGAGCAGGTCCTGCTGGTGAATCCGCGGCCGGGAGTCGGGCGCGTCCAGCAGGGGGTCGACGTCGTCCGCCAGGTCCATGGCGGGAGGGTTCGCCGGGAGTCTGTGCCGCAGCGCCGCCTGCACCGCGGCCTCGCGGCGCACCGCGACCAGGTCGGCCGCGACGAATCCGGGAGCCCGCTCAGCGATCGCCGCGAGGTCGACGCCGTCGGCCAGCGGCACCCCCGCGAGCAGGCGGCGCAACAGCTCGGTCCGGGTGCGGACGTCTGGCAGCGCAAGGCCGAGCTCGCGGTCCAGGAGCTCCGGCCCGCGCAGCCGCGGGTCGACGCCCTCCGGCGTCGCCGTGGTCGCCACCACCGCGACCCCCGGGGTGGCGACCGCCTCGCGCAGCGCGTCGAGGACCAGGGTCGCCAGCGGCGGCGGGGAGGCGGCGGGCAGCAGCGCGTCGACATCGGTCAGCAGCAGCACCGTCGGGCGGCCGCCGAGCGCGGCCGAGCGGGCCGCGGTGATCACCTCCTGCACCCGGGCGGACGCCGACGCGGGCTCCAGCGCGGCCGCGGCCGGGGCGGCCAGCTCCACGCAGCCCACACCGACCGCGGCGGTCGCGCTGCGCACGAGCGTCGCCTTGCCCACCCCTTCCGGACCGACGACGAGCACACCCAGCCGCGGCGAACCGCCGAGCCTGGCCAGCAGCTCCGGACGGCGATGGGTCAGATCGAGCCACTCGACGAGCCGGCGGGCAGCGTCGGTGTTGCCGACCAGCTCGTCGACGGCGAGGACGGGCTCGGCGCTCGCCGGCACTGCGGGCACCGGCGAGCCGGACGCTCCCGGCGCAGGCCCGGGGGCCCTGCCGACGGCCGGGCGGGACGCCGGGGACGGGTCGGCCGGCTGACCGGTGCTGGAGCCGTCCTGCCAGCCGACGACCGTGGACGGCTGCACGGCGACGACCCCGGCCGGCTCGGCGCTCACCACGGTGAGCAGCTCGGTGGTCCACCCGCCCCCGACGGCGTTGGCCAGCCGCCGGCGCGCGCCGGGAACGTCGGCGCCCGGCGGCGGCGCGATGTCCTGGGGCAGCAGCGAGACGGCGTCTCCCGCGGTGAGCACCTTCCCCAGCAGTGCGAGGCGAACGGCGTCGGGAGGAAGCACGGGCTGGGTCAGCCGGGAACCGGCCAGCACGACCCGGCGCGCCGGGATCACCGCAACCGGGGCGAGGACAACCTCGGCCCCGTCCGTCAACCCCGCGTTGGACAGCGTGACGTCATCGAGACGGGCCTGCCCCGGCGGGCTGTCCGGCGGGGCGGCGACGGCCAGGGCGGCGGTCACCCGGGTGCCGGTCAGCGCGACGGCGTCCCAGGAGCGCAGGCCGAGCGCGTCGAGGACCTCGGGATGCAGCCGGACCACGCCGCGCCGAGCGTCGGCGGCGGAGGCCGCGAGCCGGGCGACGAGGGTGATGGTGGGAGCGGGCACCCCCGAACGCTAGCGGCCACCGATCGCAGGGGACGGAGTGCGGCCCCCGCGGCGATGCACCCGCCGAGCCCGGACCGAGAACCGAACCCGTCCGCCGAGCACCCCGCTCGGACCGCCGGTGCCCGGGCCGTCCGGGACCGCGCCGCGCGTGCCGCTCGGGACGGGCGACTCAGCGACGGCGCAGGCCGAGGCGCCGGCTGCCCCGCGGTGGCAGCGGGGCGGGGCCGGTGGCCGGCGGGGGGCCGGACGCTCCGGACCGCCCGTTGCGATCCTCGAGCCGGTCGTCCGGACCGAGCCGGCGCACGACCCCCCGGGCCACCGCGCTCGCCCGGCCTGCGACCCGGCGGCGCAGCGGCGGGCGCAGACCCAGCCGGCGCGCCGAGCGGGCGGCGCGGGCGACGGCACGGCGCTCGCGCACCGGCACGTCCCAGGCCTCCGGGTGCCGGGCCATCCAGCGGTAGCGGTACATCGAGTACGGGATCGTCGCCAGGTACCCGGCGGCGACCACGGCGAGACCGAGGAACGGCGCGGTGAGCAGCACCGCGGCCGCGAGCCCGACGAGGACGAGCAGCGGGGCGACCAGGCGCTGCGGCACCCGCACCGTCTTCAGCGACAGCGTCGGCAGCCGGCTCACCATCAGCCCGGCGGCGAACAGCGCCCACAACCCGACCGTCGGCGGGGCGGACCACCAGCCCGGACCGAAGTGCAGCCACAGGTAGAGCGGGATCCCCGCGACCAGCGCCGCCGCCGGCGCCGGCACCCCGACGAAGAACTCCTTGGCGAACGGCGGCTGGTCCTCGTCGTCGATGAGGGTGTTGAACCGGGCCAGTCGCAGCGCCATGCACACCGCGAAGATCAGCGTGACGATCCAGCCGAACCGGTTGGCCTCGAGCTGCCAGATGTAGAACACCAGGGCCGGCGACACCCCGAACGACACCAGGTCGGCCAGCGAGTCGAGCTCGGCGCCGATCCGTGAGCTGGCGTCGAGCATCCGGGCGAGGCGGCCGTCGAGCGCGTCGCACAGCGCGGCCGCACCGACCGCGGCGACACACAGCTCGAACCGCCCCGCGAGGGCGAGCTGGACGGCCGACAGGCCGGCGCAGAGCGCCAGCACGGTGACGGCGTTCGGCAGCAACCGGACGCCGGCGGTGTAGGTGGGCATCTCGCTCAGCCCGTTCCGTCGGGCAACTCGGCGAGGACCGTCTCCCCGCCGATGGTGCGCTGCCCGGGCGCGACGAGTACCCGCGAGCCGGCCGGGAGGTAGGTGTCGACGCGCGACCCGAAGCGGATCAGCCCGTAGGTCTCGCCCGCGGCGACCTCGGCGCCGGGTCCGACCTCGCACACGATCCGGCGGGCCAGCAGCCCGGCGATCTGCATGACGCCGATCCGGGCGCCGCCGGCGGTCTCCAGGAGGAGCGCGCTGCGCTCGTTGTCCTCACTGGCCTTGTCCAGGTCGGCGGACAGGAACTTCCCCGCCCGGTACTCGACGGCCAGCACCCGGCCGTTCGCCGGGATCCGCTGCACGTGCACGTCGAGCACGGACAGGAAGACGCTCACCCGGGGCGCGGGCTCACGGGGCAGGTCGAGCTCCGCGGGCGGCAGCACCTCGGACACCGTCGCCACGGTGCCGTCGGCGGGAGCGAGCACGATGCCGGGACGGGTCGGTGGGACGCGGCGCGGCTCCCGGAAGAACGCGGCGACACCCGCGGTGGCGGCCAGGCCGAGCAACGTGCCGCGGCCGGTCAGTGCGCGGATCAGGCCGGCGCCGGTCGCGACCGCCGCCACGATGGGGCGGCCCCCTGGGTGCATCGGCGGTACGGCGGCCCGGACCAACTCGGCGATGTGCTTGAACGAGGTCCCGGTCTGCTCGGGCATGGGGACGGTTCGACTCCTCCGCCGTGGCGGCCCGTTCGAGCCGCGCTGATGGCGGCCACGGTACGCGAGGCGCAGGACGCAAAGGGCCGGGGCCGCCATCCCCCGAGACAGCGACCCCGGCCGTGGAACCGCTCGTCCGCTCCCCAGCGACGGGCGGTAGGTCCTTTGCGTCAAGAGGTGGGTACCCACCTCGTGCTCAAAGTATCCCCGAGCATCGGAGTCATCGTCCAGCTCACTGGGAGAGGAAGCCAGTGAAGTGCACCGATCGGCCGAACGCTCACCTGTTTGACGTCCCGGACGGGCGAAGTGTTGCAGCCATCCTCGGTGATCTACACCACTTTTCGGGTGAACTCATCGGCCGTCCAGCAGCCAGACCTCCACCGCGTCACCCACCCCGACGGACGTGACGTCCTCCGGGAGCACGATCAAGCAGTCGGCCTGAGCGAGGGCACCGAGCAGGTGCGAGGCCGGTGACCCCACCTCACGAACGGTTCCGTCGACCGCATCGAGCACGCCACGCCGGAACTGGCGCTTACCCTCGGGCGAGGTCATCGGCTCGGCCAGGGTGGCCTTGACGACCGGCCGGTGCGGGTGCGGGTGCCCGAGCGCGGCCCGCAGCGCGGGGCGCACGAACACCTCGAAGGACACCTGCGAGCTGACCGGGTTGCCCGGCAGGGTCACGATGCCCACGGCGTCGCCGGCACCGTCGACCTCCAGCCGTCCGGCGCCCTGCGGCCCGCCGGGCTGCATGGCGACACGGACGAAATCCACGCCGCGGCCGGTGAGCGCGTCCTTGACCACCTCGTAGGCGCCCGCACTGACCCCGCCCGAGGTGAGCACCAGGTCCACCCCCTCGGCGACCCGCTCGGAGATCACCTGCCGGAACTGGGCGACGTCGTCGGGCACGAACCGCAGCAGCTCGGCGTGACCACCCGCGTCCTGGACCGCGGCGGCCAGCATGGGTCCGTTGGACTCGTAGATCTGCCCGGGCTGCAACGGGGTGCCCGGCGCGACCAGCTCGGAGCCGGTGGACAGCACGAGCACGTGCGGCGGGCGCCGAACCGGCAGCGTCGCGGAGCCGACGGCGGCGGCCAGCGCGATCTGCGGCGCGCCGAGCACGGTGCCCGCGCGCAACACGACGGTTCCGGCCGGCACGTCCTCGCCGGCGGTCCGCACGTGGGTGCCCGGCGCCGGACCGCGCCGGATCCGCACCCTGTCCACACCGCCGTCGGTCAGCTCGACCTGCACCACCGTGTCGGCGCCGGGCGGCAGCGGGGCGCCGGTCATGATCCGGTGCGCGGTGCCGGGTTCGAGCGTCGGGACATCGGTGCGGCCGGCCGGGATGTCGGTGGCAACCGGCAGTTCGACGGGCACTTCGTCGGTCGCGTCCGCGACGTCCGCGGCGCGCACGGCGTACCCGTCCATGGCCGAGTTGTCGAACGGCGGAAGCGAGATGGGGGCGGTCAGATCGGCGGCCAGCACGAGCCCGGCGGCCTGCGCCAGCGGGACGTCCTGCACCGGCGCCGGTGGGACGAGTGCGGCCACGACGGCCTGGTGTTCGTCGACTGTTCTGGGGTTTCGCGTCGGGATATCGGGGCTCGCCACGCCCGCATCCTGCCCCACCTCCTGAGGTAGCGTCGGCCGCGTTCGTACGCAACAACAGGAGGTGCCGTGGCTCAGGGCACGGTCAAGTGGTTCAACTCGGAGAAGGGCTACGGCTTCATCGCCACCGACGGCGGGCCGGATGTCTTCGTCCACTACTCGGCGATCCAGGCGGACGGGTTCCGCACCCTGGACGAGGGCGACCGGGTGGAGTTCGAGACGACGGCGGGCCGGGACGGCCGTAGCCAGGCGGAGTCCGTCCGTCGCATCTGATCGGCCCCGATCAGGGCGGCCGGGCCATCCGAGCTGTTCAACGCACATCGGGGGCCGGCCCACGTGGGTTCACGTGGGCCGGCCCCCGCGGCATTCCCGGGTGCGCCGGCGCCCCTGCGGACCGGGGGGTCGTCTTGCACTCGACCACTCCGAGTGCTAAAAACGGGCCTGGCACTCGGCTTGTCCGAGTGCCAAGTCGGGTCGGTGAGGCCGGCGCAGGGTTGCCGGTCGTCCGTCGCGGGCACCGGGCTCGACAGACGTGTCATCCCAATCGGAGGACAACACCCCCATGGCGAAGCAGATCGCGTTCGACGAGGAGGCGCGCCGCGGGCTCGAGCGCGGCATGAACACCCTCGCCGACGCCGTCAAGGTGACGCTCGGCCCGCGCGGCCGCAACGTCGTCCTGGAGAAGAAGTGGGGCGCGCCCACCATCACCAACGATGGTGTGTCGATCGCCAAGGAGATCGAGCTCGAGGACCCGTACGAGAAGATCGGGGCCGAGCTCGTCAAGGAAGTTGCCAAGAAGACCGACGACATCGCCGGTGACGGCACGACCACGGCGACGGTGCTGGCCCAGGCGCTGGTCCGCGAGGGCCTGCGCAACGTGGCCGCCGGTGCGAACCCGATGGGCCTCAAGCGCGGCATCGAGAAGGCCGTCGAGGCCGTCTCCGGGCAGCTGCTGAAGACCGCCAAGGAGGTCGAGACCAAGGAGCAGATCTCGGCCACGGCCTCGATCTCGGCCGGCGACCCCACGATCGGCGAGCTCATCGCCGAGGCGATGGACAAGGTCGGCAAGGAAGGCGTCATCACCGTCGAGGAGTCGCAGACCTTCGGGCTCGAGCTCGAGCTCACCGAGGGCATGCGCTTCGACAAGGGCTACATCTCGCCGTACTTCGTGACCGACGCGGAGCGGATGGAGGCCGAGCTCGAGGACCCCTACATCCTCCTGGTCGCCTCGAAGATCTCCACGGTCAAGGACCTGCTCCCGCTGCTGGAGAAGGTCATGCAGACCGGCAAGCCGCTGGCGATCATCGCCGAGGACGTCGAGGGCGAGGCGCTGGCCACCCTGGTCGTCAACAAGATCCGTGGCACCTTCCGGTCCGTCGCCGTCAAGGCCCCGGGCTTCGGTGACCGCCGCGAGGCGATGCTGGCCGACATGGCCATCCTCACCGGTGGCGAGGTCATCTCGGAGAAGGTCGGCCTCAAGCTGGAGAACGCCGACCTGTCGCTGCTGGGCCGGGCCCGCAAGGTCGTCGTCACCAAGGACGAGACCACCATCGTCGACGGTGCCGGTGACCCCGACCAGATCGCCGGCCGGGTCAACCAGATCCGCAGCGAGATCGAGCGGACCGACTCCGACTACGACCGCGAGAAGCTGCAGGAGCGCCTGGCCAAGCTGGCCGGCGGTGTCGCGGTGATCAAGGCGGGCGCGGCCACCGAGGTCGAGCTCAAGGAGCGCAAGCACCGCATCGAGGACGCCGTCCGCAACGCCAAGGCGGCCGTCGAGGAGGGCATCGTCGCCGGCGGCGGCGTCGCCCTGATCCAGGCCGGTGCCGGCCTGTTCGAGGGTCTCGGCCTGGAGGGTGACGAGGCCACCGGCGCGAACATCGTCAAGGTCGCGCTGGAGGCTCCGCTCAAGCAGATCGCCGTCAACGCCGGCCTCGAGGGTGGCGTCGTCGCGGAGAAGGTGCGCAACCTTCCCGCCGGCGAGGGTCTCGACGCGGCCACCGGCGAGTACAAGGACCTGATCAAGGCCGGCATCATCGACCCGGCCAAGGTCACCCGGTCCGCGCTGCAGAACGCGGCGTCCATCGCCGGTCTGTTCCTCACCACGGAGGCCGTGGTCGCGGACAAGCCGGAGAAGAACGCGGCTCCGGCCGGCGGCGGCGCGCCCGACATGGGCGGCATGGACTTCTGAGTCCTGCGCCACCGCAGTACCGCTCGTCCCGCAGGGGCGGCGCCCGGGTTCCGGGTGCCGCCCCTGCGGCGTTGTGGGGCCGGACGGGCCGGACTCCCGGTATGCCTTCTTCGTCCCGCTGGGCAGCGGGCGCCGCGGCGCGCTCATCCGCACGGTGCTGTGGTGGTGCTGGGCCGGCTACAGCTGGCTGTGCAACCTGGTGCGCGCCGACGAGGGCGTGGTCCGGGTCGCGATGTTCGTCGCGATGGCCGCCCTGTTCGTCTGCGCGATCATCATCGTGGCGCTGGGCGAATCGATCGTGTCCGTCGGGATCGGGGTGGCCGCGCTGCCGATCTCGTGGCCCATCATCGTCGCGTCCGTGCTCGGGCCGGCCGTCACGGGAGCGATGTGGTGGGCCTACTTCGACGTGACGTCGCTGTTGGCCGAACGCGCTCTGGCCGCGGCCCACGGCGCCCGGCGGATCCGGCTGGCCCGCGGCGGGTACACGTTCCTGCACCTGCGGATGATCCTGGGGATCATCATGATGTCGCTGGGCCTGAAGAAGGTGTTGCTCTACGTCGGCGGCGGTCTCCGGGTTGCCGGCGGTGGTCACGCCGGCCGTGCTGGCGCTCGTGCTCATCGCCTCGATCGGCTACGAGACCCACCACTACGCCGAGGTGCGCCACCGGATCCGGCACGAGGGCGCCCACGTGGTGTGATCGCCGCCCGCGGCCAGCAGCCTGATCGTCGTGGCGGGCTCTCGCCGGCGACGTCCAGGCTGCTGTCCGCCTCGCCGGATCAGACGGCCGGTTCCTCCTCCGGCGCCAGGATCCAGGCGGCCAGGTAGATGATCGCGCCGGCGCCGAAGCCCAGCACGGTCAGCGCGACGAGGCCGATGCGCAGCAGCGCCGCGTCCACACCGAGGCTCGCGGCGAGGCCCCCGCAGACCCCGCCGAGCATCCGGTCGGTGCGGCTGCGGCGCAGGGTGAAGCGCTCCCGGGCCGGGCCGGGGGCCGGCGGCAGCGCGGCCGGGCCGGGGCCGGTCGCGAACCCGGCCCACGGGTCGGTGGTGAAGGCCGCGCCGCTGGGCGTCGCGGCCGGGGTGTCCGCGGCGGTGGCGCCGGGGACCTCGCCGGAGGTCGTCGGGCGGGCGGTGTGCTCGGTGGTCGGCTCCATGGCATCGAGCCTGCCGGGCCCGGTGCACACGGACCTCCGGGACGGCCCGGAGACCGACCCGGGCCCGGCCCCGAGCCCGGCTCGGGGTCGGGACCGGCGGGCGCCGGGCCGCGGAACCCGTGCCGGCCGCTGCGTCGTCCGGCTCGGGCTCCGTGCCGGGCCGGGCTCAGAGCAGGCCGGCCTCGCTGGCCTTGCCGATGGCCTCGACGCGGTTGCGCGCGCCGAGCTTGTGCAGCGCGGACTGCAGGTAGGTCTTCACGGTGTTGCGGGCGAGCCCGGTGGACTCGGCGATCTCCGGGTTCGTGCGGCCCTGCGCGGCCAGCCGCAGCACCTCGTACTCGCGTCGGGTCAGCCCGCTGCGGGCCAGGGCCGCCCGGTTGCCCGCCTCACCGGGCACCATCCGCGCATCGACCACCCGCTCGCCCCGCAGCACGCGGCGCAGCGCGGCCACCAGGTCGGTCGCGGCGGCGTCCTTGATCATGCATCCGTGCGCGCCGGCGTCCAGCGCCGCCTGTACACCGTGGTGGTCGCCGTGCGCGGTGAACACCACGATCCGGGCGGCCGGGCACACCTGCCGCAGGCCCACCACGACCTCGGGGGCGAGCATGTCGGGCAGCCGCAGGTCGAGCAGTACCAGGTCGGGGCGCAGGGCAGGCGCCCGCTCCAGGGCGGCCCGGCCCGACTCCGCCGAGCCGACCACGGCGAGCGCGGGCTCCGCCCGCAGCAGCAACGCGACGCCGTCGCGGACCACCGGGTGGTCGTCGACCACCATCACCCGCGCGGGGCTCATCGCCGGCCCCCGGGTGCCGGCGGGTTGGGCAGCATGATCCGCAGCGTGCTGCCGCCGTCCTCCTCGTGGACCAGGCTGACCCGCCCGCCCAGCCGGGCCGCCCGGCCCGCCAGCATCCGGATGCCGAGCCCCGAGCCGTCGGAGGGATCCGCAGCGCCCCGGCCCTCGGCCCCGGCGCCCGCGCCGTCGTCGGCCACCGCCACCTGCACCCCACCCTCCACGGCACCGAGGCTGACGACGACCGTGTGCGCGTCGGCGTGCTTCTCCGCGTTGAGCAACCCCTCGCGGACCGCAGCGGTGAGCAGTCCGGTCCGCTCGGCGTCGAGCGGCGGCACCGCTCCGAGCTGCACGAACCGGGCCGGCACCCCGGTCCGGGACTCGAAGCTGCGACAGTGCTCGGCCAGCTCGACGGGCAACGCCCGTTCGGGACCGGACTCCGCCAGCGCGAGCAGTGCCTCGCGCAGCGCCAGCGAGGCCGCGGAGATGTCGGCCTCCAGCCGGCCGAGCCTGCTGCCCAGCGCGGGGTTGTCGGTGAGTGTCGAACGCAGGTCTCGGACCTGGGCGCCGATGGAGAACAGCATCGCGCCCACCGAGTCGTGCAGCGAGTTCTGCATGCGTTGGCGCTCGGCGGCCACCGCGGTCGCGCGGCCCGCCTCCGCGAGCTCGGCCAGCCGCAGCGCGCGGGCCGCGTCGGCGGCGATCTCCTCCATCGTCTCGACGGCGCGGTCGCCGAACTCGCCCGGGCCTCGTAGCGCGGCGTAGGCCACGGCGATGGTGCGCGTCCCGTCCGGTCCGGTGTCGTCGATGATGGGCACCGCGAGCATCGCGGCCATCGCCTCGCTCCGCACCGCGACGTCGAAGTGCCGCGGGTGGGTGATGCTGGAGGAGCTCACGTAGTCGCTGACCCGGACGGGGCGGCTCAGCGCGAGCACCCGCCCACCGAC
>NZ_JAAXKZ010000154.1 GCF_012911875.1 Pseudonocardia bannensis
GGCGGGACGGGATATGGTTCCTGTCCCTCGAGGTGGCGAGCGCCGTGATGCTGGCAGCCCGATACGCCGTGGGCGCCCCCTACCATCTCGGCGACCTCAGCGTGTCCGAGCACGGTGGCACCGTGGTGTACGCGGGCGCTCGACGCGGCGGGGAGCCGTCCTACCACCTGGTGATCCGGCCCGGCGAACGCATCCAACCCTCCGACCGGGATATCTGGCTCACCTCCCGATGGCGCGGCTACACCGGCCGCTTCGGACTTCTGTTCGAGACCCCGGTCGAGCATGAGCCATGGCCCCTGTCCAGTGGCACCATCGAGCAGTTCTCCGAGACGCTGACGAGTTCTGCGGGCCTGCCGGCACCGCGTGGTGAGCCCGTGGTCCACTACTCCGAAGGAGTCCGGAACGTGCGCCTGGGCGCCTCACGCCCCCTCCTCCGAGAGCGCGCAGACAGCGCCGCGGCGATGGGTGACCCGACGCGACACGGCGCAGGGCACGCACAGGGCACTTCAGGTTGAACCACTGGGCCGATCTCGTCAGCGCGTCGCGGTGCCGGTGCCGGTGCCGGCGCGCGAGTCTATCGGCCGTGGACTCGTGATTGTTGTCCGAGGTGCTCACTCATACTCATTTCCGCCCCCTCGGGCGATCTCCAGCACCGTCCTACACCGCTCAGCCGACGCCGCCGGGCAGATACTGAGTTTTTGCCAGCCTGGCTGACGGGCAGGTCAGCGGCGGTACGGCGTGGCGTGACCTCGAATGGGTGAAGCTCCTGGTAGACGGGCGATTGCTGAGATCAACTCGCCTGACCAGGAGCTTCACGGTGCTGTCCTACCCGTCCGGGATGACCGTGTCCAGCCGCGCCCTCGGCCTGCTCGCCGACTCCCTACGCGCGCACCGCACTCACTCGCGACCCGCTGGCGAAAGCTCACGCCCGGACGCCAAGCCCTGCTCGTGGTCGCCTACCGGCGCAAGGGCGAGACCTACGCCGACCTGGCCTGCGGACTCAAGATCGGCACCTCCACGGTCTACCGATACGTACGCGAAGCGCTCGCCCTGCTCGCCGCGATGGCCCCCACACTCGCGCAGGCGATCGAGGTCGCGTCGCGGAAGGCGGTCGTGATCCTCGACGGCACCGTGCTGCGCATCGACCGGGTCGGCATGGCCTCGGGTCGAGACCGCGCCTACTACAGCGGCAAGCACACGGCCCACGGGCTGACCGTGCAGGTCATCGGCGACCCGATCGGCAGGCTGGTGTGGATCTCCCCGCCGCTGCCCGGGGCACGGCACGACATGGGCGCCGCCCGCGAGCACGGGATCATCGACGCGTTCACCGAAGCCGAGATCCCGGCGGTCGCCGACACCACCTACCACGGCGCTGGCCCGACCGTTGCGGTCCCGCAGCGGCGGCGTCGCCTCGACCCGGACACCGGCCGCTACCGGCACCTGTCGCGCAACCAGAAGGAGCTCAACGCCGCCCACGCCCGGCGCCGCGGACCGGGCGAGCGGGTCAACGCCGAGCTGAAGAACCGGCGCATCCTGCGCAAGATCCGCTCCAGCCCCAGCCGGGCCGCCGAGCTCATCGCCGCGGTTCAGACCCTCATGATCGCCAACGCATGATCAGGTTGGCAAAGGCTCACTGTGTCAACACAGGCGCGGACCAGTCGACCACCTCCCCGTCCGACAGTTCGTCGAGCACCGCCTGGTGAAGCCCGGTCCCAGACACCGTGCCTGCAACTCCAGTTGCGGGAGCAGCGCAAGCTTCACTCCTTGTGCAGCTTGTCCTGCACCTTCCCGGCGATCTTCTCCACGGTGTTGGGCAGCTCGGTGGTGCCGTAGAGCCGGGAGTCGGGGTGGGTCGGCGGTGGCATCGGGGCGGTGGTGGTCGGACCCTCGTGATAGCTGAACTGGCCCTTGCCATCCGGGGTCGGGCCGGCAGCCCAGCTTCCCTCGGCGGCGGCCGGGCCGTCACTGAAGTTCTGGTACTGGTAGGAGACCGCGGTGTACTCCTGGCCCTGCGGGAAGTTGCTCGGCACCGGCAGCTGCTCGTAGCCCTCCTCCTGCAGCTCCTTCGCGGCGGCGAGCCACTGGTTCTGGTGCATGGTGTCGCGCGCGAGCAGGAACGACAGCAGCTCGCGCACCCCGTGGTCGTCGGTCATGTGATACAGCCGGGCCACCTGGGTACGGCCCTGCATCTCGGCGTTGGCGTTGGCGGTGAAGTCGGCGAGCAGGTTGCCGCTGGCGGTGATGTAGGTGCCCTGCCAGGGGTTGCCCATGCTGTCCACGGGGCGGGCCCCGGCGCCGGCGACGATGGCGTGCTGGACGTCGGTACCACCGACGATCGCGGCAACGGTCGGGTCGTCCTGCACCGCGTCGCCGGTGATCCCCAGCGGTGCCTTCTCCAGCAACTGCGCGATCATCGTGGCGAGCATCTCGACGTGCCCGAACTCCTCAGCACCGATGCCGAAGACCAGGTCCCGGTACTTGCCCGGCGTGTGCATGTTCCAGCCCTGAAACATGTACTGCATGGCGACCGTGATCTCGCCGTACTGGCCGCCGAGCACCTCCTGCAGCTTGCGGGCATACACCGCATCGGGCTCGTCCGGTGTCGACTTGAACTGCAACTCCTGGCGATGCAAGAACACGCGCTGCTCCTTCAAAGAAAGATTGTTCGTGACGGCCGCACCGGCACCTTTCGCAGCCGATGCAACCCGGGGGTGCCCACTACAGCCACCCCGGAAACCGGCGGCAACCGCCATCAAGACCGTCTGTTCGTCGCTCATTTCCATCCTGATGAAATCTGGTTGCGGCGGCGCTTGTGGGCTCACGATTCTCCGGTCGCGGCGCCGGCCACACCGCCTCCGCGCCGTCACCGACGTCGACATCGGCGTCCGCTCTCCCCCTGGTCCGGTTGAGCTGTTCCCGGAGGCAGCCGCACGACCCCAGCTGGCGGAGCCGGGCGGATACAACACGCTTCTCGGTGGTGCGCAGGGGCCGGCCGCGGCGATCAGGTCGTCGTGCACGTCCGCCAACTCAGCGCGTGCAGCGGCCAGCGGATATGGCCAGCCTCGCTGTGAGGGTGGCCCCCGGGATGCGGGATGCAACCGCCCGCGGGCGGTGAGAAAGTGGCCGAGCGGGCAGCCCTCGATCGGCGGTCCCACGCACAGGCGAGTACGACCACTCACCCCGGTTGGGCCCAGCCGGCGCCACCTGCTCCGGTACTCCAGAAATGGACGTCGCGGACCAGGCTCATCTGTGACCAGGTTATAGGCAAACCCCGGCCCCTCGGCCAGCACCCACGACAACCGGTCGCTTCCATGGCAAGGAACACCACGCTCCGCTGGCCCCGCTCGTCCACACAGGAGGTCCGGACGTTGAGCTCCAGGCACTCGCCGTAGCAACGCATCACGAACGCGACCAGCCCCACGTAGGACGCCCCCGTCGAAGGTGTCCGTTTCGGTGCCCGGCAGAGCAGTGGGCGGATCTGGGCCGGCTCGTAGGGCCGGTGCAGAACGCGACGTCGGTGAACGGGGCGACCCCCGACGGCGCCACCACAGGCTGGGGCGGAGAGTCAGCGGAGACCGGCTCCAGGCTGGTGTCCTGATTCCGCCAGCCCGGTCGGCGGCGTCACGCATCGTGCATCGATCCGCCGGACACCGGGCCGACATCCTTCATCCGGCGCCCCCGCCGAGCTCGGCGCGCCGCTGTCCCGGTGAGACGCCCGCGGCGGCGGCGAGCGCATCGGCGACGGCACCCGTTGCGAACGCGTAGACAGTCTTGCCGGCCAGATCGATGACCAGCTCGTCGCGCGGCCACGTCCACGGCGGGGCACCGACCCCCATCCAGTTCTCCGTGACTTGGTCCGCTGTAAGTCGCACCACAGTGAACATCGCCGAGGACCAGGGACCACGCAGCCCGGCGAAGGCCATCACCCCCCGCACCGACCCGACCGCGACGGCCATGCCGGCGTGGGTCGCCCAGTTTCGCCGCACGACCCGCCTGCGAAGTCGGCGGCAGCCGCAGCAGACGCGATACCGCCCGGCCCGGCACGTGGGAGTCCGGGCGGCCGGTCAGGGCCTGCTCGAGCTTCTCACCCGCCGTCATGACCGCGACCCCGGCGAGACTCGCCAGCATTCCACTGCCCACCGCGTGCCTCAGCATGCCGACGAAATACCGCCCCCTGCTGGAACCATCCCGCCACGTCCGGGGGCGGCGCGGGAGGCCGGCTGCGACAAGCACTAACGCGCCCTGCGCATGTGCCGGTGGCTATCCCCCTCGCGGATCATCGTGCTCAGCACCCTGCGCGGCGAGCAGCAGCGACCCACCCAGCAGCTGTCGTGGCCGGGGTATCGCCGACGGCCGCCGACCGGGTCGAGTAGACCGGCGGCGGCGATCGGATCCGAGCTGGGCCGGACGGCTCGCTCAGACCCGGTGGCCGGTCGCCCGTCCTGATCACGGTCGAGGCGCAGAGACGGCCAGGACGGGCGGGAGCGGGTAGCGACTGACCAGAGATCAGCCGGTGGGTCGCTTGGTCAGTTTGTCACGCAACCGGTCCACCAGCCCGACGCCCGGGCCGGCGATCTTGTGGAATAACGCGGCGTTGGGAGCCGCCGGATGTGGGCGGGTCGGGGCGAGCTTCTTCGCGGTGTCCACCTTCTTCCGCAGCTCGACGAGCGTCTCGCGCGGCACCCGCTCGCGCAGCGCGGGGAACTGTTCGTTCTCCTCGTCGGTCGCGTGGTGGCGCAGCTGCTCGGTCATGTCGCGGACGAGGTCGTCGAATCGGGGCTCGGAGGCCTGCACCGCCTCGAGCTGCTTCATGGTTTCCTCGAGCTGTTTGTGCTCGCGCTTGTCCTCGTCGACGACCTGTTCCCCGTCGGGTAGATGCTTGCGCATCACGGGGTAGACGTACATCTCCTCCGCTACCGAGTGCCGGACCACTTCGGCGATCACGGTATCGGTGAGCTCCCGCCGCTCGTCCGGGTCGGTGGTGGACGCGATGCGGCCGAGGAGCGTGAGTGCCTCGCGGTGGTCGGTCCTCAGCTCGTCGATGACGTCGGTGTCGGCATGCGGGTCGGCCATGACAGCCTCCTCAGGTCGGACTCGGTTCCACCTTCCGGCTACCCGCCGCGAGCCCGCCACCAACTTGTGATCAGCGTGCGAGGCCCCCGGTGAGTTCGGCACCGGCGGCCGTGGCTTGACCAGGACAGCACCGGCGAGTCGGAGCTGGGGAGCACCCAACTCGCTCCAGTCCCTCGGCCGGCGACGGCACATGATCCCGAGCAGCGACGAGCCCGGCGGACGGCGGATCCCAGGTTTTGAGCACGAACCCGAAGCCGGTCGGCGCAACTCGGTCCCACCGCGAGTTCAGGACAAGATCGGCAATGATCCGCGGCAGCTGGCCCAGGACGCGCTTCAGTCCACGACCGACACGCTAAGACCAGTATGAAACGGCCTATTACCCAGTAGAACATCCGGACTGTTGCGAACCGACCGGGCGGGTGCCCGAGACAGGTACGGCAGGTCGGCTCGACGGGGCCTCGCCACCTGGAGAAAGCGGCGCAGCTGCCTCACTCGATGTTGCTGGTGCTCGGGGTACCCGCCCGAGGAATACGGGTGGCGAGGCTGGCCTATGACCTGGCTGGGGGGGTGGGGCGGCTCACCGGTCTCGGTGGCAGTCCGCTGCGCGTGGCCGCCGAGGAGGTCCCGGACGCCCGGTCCGCGTACCGAGCCGCAGCGCTCGTGGGGTCACAACACCACATCTGGGAGCATTCCTCTTCGCTGTTGCCGGCTGTCGATCAGCGAGACCTCGGGTCGTCGTTCGGTTGCTCCTCCCGTCCGGCGCCCTGGGCCGCCACCTCGTACGGGGACGGCTTGCCACCGACGTGCGCCTCCTTGCGGAACCGCTCCACCAGGTGCGGGTAATGCAGTTCGAACGCGGGGCGCTCGGAGCGGATCCGGGGCAGCTCGGTGAAGTTGTGCCGCGGCGGCGGGCAGGTGGTGGCCCACTCCAGGGAGTTGCCGAAGCCCCACGGGTCGTCGACGGTCACGACACGGCCGTAGCGGTAGCTCTTGAACACGTTCCACAGGAACGGCAGCGTCGAGATCCCGAGCAGGAACGCGCCGACCGAGGAGACCGCGTGCAGAGTGGTGAAGCCGTCGGTGGGCAGGTAGTCGACGTACCGGCGCGGCATGCCCTGGTTCCCCAGCCAGTGCTGCACCAGGAACGTGGTGTGGAAGCCGATGAACATCGTCCAGAAGTGGATCTTGCCGAGGGTCTCGTCGAGCATCCGGCCGGTCATCTTCGGGAACCAGAAGTAGATCCCGGCGAAGACCGAGAACACGATCGTGCCGAACAGCACGTAGTGGAAGTGCGCGACCACGAAGTAGCTGTCGTTGAAGTGGAAGTCCAGCGGCGGGGAGGCCAGCATGACTCCGGTCAGCCCGCCGAGCAGGAACGTGGCCAGGAACCCGATCGCGAACAGCATCGGCGTCTCCAGGGTGATCTTCCCCTTCCACATGGTGCCGATCCAGTTCACGAATTTGATTCCGGTGGGCACGGCGATCAGGTAGGTGGTGATCGCGAAGAAGCTCAGCAGCACCGCTCCGGTCGCGAACATGTGGTGCGCCCACACCACCGCCGACAGGGTCGTGATGCCGATCGTCGCGAAGATCATTCCCTTGTAGCCGAACAACGGCTTGCGGGAGAACACCGGGATGATCTCGGTGACGATGCCGAAGAACGGTAGCGCGACGATGTAGACCTCGGGGTGGCCGAAGAACCAGAACAGGTGCTGCCAGAGGATCGCGCCGCCGTTGGCCGGGTCGAACACGTGCGCGCCGAGCTTGCGGTCCGCCAGCATCCCCAGCAGCGCGGCGGTCAGCACCGGGAACGCGATCAGGATGAGGATCGACGTGGCGAAGATGTTCCAGCAGAAGATCGGCATCCGGAACATCGTCATCCCCGGCCCGCGCAGGCAGATGACCGTGGTGATCATGTTGACGGCGCCGAGGATGGTGCCGAGCCCGGAGACGACCAGCCCGGTGAACCACAGGTCGGCCCCGACCCCGGGCGAGCGCACCGCGTCGGACAACGGCGCGTAGGCGTACCAGCCGAAGTCGGCGGCTCCGCCCGGGGTGAGGAACCCGGACAGCACGATCAGGCCGCCGAACAGGAACAGCCAGTAGGACAGGGCGTTGAGCCGCGGAAACGCGACATCGGGGGCACCGATCTGCAGCGGCAGGATGTAGTTGGCGAACCCGAACAGGATCGGTGTCGCGTACAGCAGCAGCATGATCGTGCCGTGCATGGTGACCATCTGGTTGTACTGCTCGGCGGAGAGGAACTGCTGCCCCGGCACGGTCAGCTCGCCGCGGATCAGCAGCGCCATCGCCCCGCCGACCAGGAAGAACGCGAACGCGGTCACCAGGTACAGGATCCCGATGTCCTTGGGATCGGTGGTCGAAAACATCCGGGGCAGCCGGCTGCCACGCTGCACGTGCCGGGCCGGGTAGGGGCGGTTGGAAACGACGGCGGGGACGGGGCGCACGGCGGTCATGGCGGCTCCTGAACCAGAGCGGGCGTCTCAAGCAGCGACTACCCGGCACGGCGAGCCGACGAACGTTCGATCTCGGTGCGCCCGTCATCTTTTTGGTCAGCCCCGACCAGGGGTTGCAGGCCACCGGCCACGGCATGACTTGCCGCCCCTGTCGTCGATGATCTGGGGGGTGTTGTCACCGCGGTCGGCGGGGCGCCAAGGACCGCTGATACAAGAATTGACGTGCGGTGACCCGGTTCTGGAGGTCATGCGGCTCGCACAGGATCGAGCCTGACCTCGTATCCGAGGTGGTTGAGCTGGCTGACCAGGCGGCGGGTGGCGCGGGCCTTGCCGGTGCGTTCGAGGAAGTAGTTCCCGCCGAGATCGCGGTAGTCCAGGTCGTGGGTGAGCATGTGCCAGATGGCGATCAGAATCGAGTGCTGCAGGGCGACCGGGGCGCGCTTGCGGCCGCGGCGGGACGTGATCCGCCGGTAGCGCGCCGCGAGGTAGATGTTCGTGGCCCGGGACGCGGAGATCGCGGCTTGGCCGAGGACGGCCTTGAGCCAGGGGTCGCCGTGTCAGATCCGACCGGTGGGGCTCTTGCCCGCCGACTCGTGGTTGCCGGGGCAGACTCCGGCCCAGGAGGCCAGGTGCCCGGCGGTGGGAAACCGGGTGACGTCCGGACCGATCTCGGCCAGCACCACCTCGGCGGTATGCGCGCTGATCCCGGGGATGGTCGCCGGCAGCGAGATCAGGCGATGCCAGGGCTGCACCCGCTCATCGATGTTGGGCCGTGACAAGGATCTTGGACAGTTCCTCGTAGGTTTACTGGTCAGGCCGCGGCTCGGGCCTGGTGGCCGGTGAGCGCTTCGGCCGCGGGCAGCGGGCCGGAGACCGGGGGGACGGCAGCGGCAGCGGACTCGCACTCGCGCTCGTCGCCCAGCACATCGACCGTCATGGAGGGGCCGTGTGGGTGGAGGAACGCCCCGGCGAAGGGGCTCGCTTCGTCGTCGAGTTACCGGAGCTGTACGAGTGAGGCGCCCCGGACGACCTTCCTTCCGGGTGGCGCCGTGGTCGAAGGCGCTGAACCGGCCATGTCACCTCCGCCCTCCGTCCACGTTGGAGTGCGGGGGCTCCGTCTCGGTTCCTCCCGTGTTCCGGGTCAGGGCCGAGCTTCGAAGATCCGGCAGGCCGGCGTCGGAGATCTTCTGTGCCGCGGCGTCCAGCGACGTCGCCTTCCTACTCCGGACGGCGCCCTGATGATCGTGGGTCGTGCTCGGCGTCCGAGCACGACCCACGGTGAACGACGGGAGCGACCGGGCGACGAGCCGGGTCGACTGCGGCACCGGCCCGGCTCGTGCTCGGACGGCCGAGGCTCAGCGAGCGGCGGCGGTGTCCTTGCGCCGCGGCCAGATCTTCGACCCGGCCATGCCACCGAGCGCGGCTGCCCCGGCGGCCAGCCCGAGGCCCAGCGCGGTCCAACCGGCGGTGTCACGCGCAGTGCTCATCACCTGTGCCGGGTCGATCTGGACGTCCTGCGGCCGGACGGCGGTCTGGCCCGCCAGGTCCGCCAGCGGACCGAGGAGCGAGGTGCCGCCGATCACCGCGAGAGCGAGGATCCCCACCACACTCAGGGCCCAGACCAGGACGCCGTGCAGCACGCCGTCCTCGGCGCCGCGCCACTGCGTGGACGCGCCGGCGAGAAGGCCACCGACGAAGAAGGCGATAAGCGCCAGCACGCCGGTGACGATGCTCTGCACGGTTGCGCTGGTCCCGCCCTCGAAACCCAGGTCGAGCCACCCCACGGCGAAGAACAGCAACTGCAGGACGACGAAGACGGGTAGGACGACCAGGGCACCGGCCCAGACCGGCCCCCAGCGGATGCGGTCGCGCCAGGCGGTCGCCGGGCTCGACGCCCCCGTGTCAGGGACGCTCGTACTGCCGGAGCGCTGCTCCGGCGCGGTGACGGCTCCAGTGTCGATTCTCGTGGAACCGGTGTTGTCGCGTTCGACCATGTCCTTCTCCTGATTGATCTCGTGCACCCAGGAAATTCCTGTGCTCAATCGGTTGCCCGCACGGCGGCCGGACCGAATCGCCGACGCCGAGACCGTAATCAGCCCGTAACAGCGCCGAGAGGCTTCCGTCGCCTTCTCGGTCGAGCAAAGGCCCCGCCTGCCACCGACAGGGCCCAGCAACTCGGCAACCACGTTCACCGCGGCACCGGAGGGGTGCCACCGTCGCCGTCTTCGAGTGCGCCGACGACCCACGAGCTCGCGACGACCTGGTTCCCCTCGATCGAGGGCCTCGTCCCACGGTTCGAGGCCGGCGCCCGGGTCGCCGACGTCGGCTGCGGCCACGGCCAGTCCAGCCTGCAGATCGCCACGCACTGGCCGACCTGCACGGTCACCGGGTTCGACATCCACACCCGAGCGGCGCCTGCCCGTCGCCGTCGAATGGGGTGAGGGTGTACCGCGTCGACCGCGACGGCGACGCCTGCGGTCCTCGGCCGGCGACCTGCACACCCGTGACGTGATCCTCGCGACCGGCCCAGACCGGGTACCGGTGCGCCCGCACTCACCCGGAGAGCACGACTGCCGCGGCGACAGCCGGCACGCCGCGCAGGTGAACCGGCTCGGCGAGCGCGCTGACGTACGTCGCCGCGCGGCGCCGCGGTGAGGCCGCCTCGTACCGGAAGTCGCCGGCCCCGTGGCGGATCACCCGGGACTGTGGTTCGTCGGGTTGCGCCCGCCGTTCCACGGCAACCTGTACGGGCGCGGCCCGGAGGCGCGTGCGCTGGCCCGCGCCGTGGTACGCACCAACGATGTGACCGGCCCGGTCATCGCCGCTGCCGGCCATGGGCTGCGCGCGACCGAGGGTCGAAACTCGACTCCTGGGCCAGCTGCTCGAACAGTCTCCGCTCGGCGGGGACAGCGTCGCCGGGACGACGACCTTGACCATGGCACAGAGGTCACCGGCCCGACCGCGGGGGTTGGGCAGCCCGCGACCGTGCAGCCGCAGCCGACGGCCGCTCCGGGAGCCGGCCGGAAGGCCGACCCGGGCGCGGCCTGCGGGGGTGTCAACCCACATCGTCGCTCCCAGCGCAGCCTCCACGGGGACACCGGCAACGTGACCTTCAGATCCCGCCCCTCGACCCGGTAACGGGGATGCGGGGCAAGCCGCACCACCAGATACAGGTCGCCGACCCGGCCATCGGATCCGACGCTCCCCGCCCGACCAGTCGGATCCGGTGCCCGTCCGTCGTCCCGACCGGGATGTCCACCTCGTAGCTGCGCTGCTCGGTCGGCAATTGCAGCGTGATCCGGTAACGGCCCCCGGACCACGCCTCCTCCACGCTGAGCTCGATCTCCGCCATTCGGCCCGCCCCGCGGACACCGCCACGCCCGGACCCGTGCTGCCGGGCCCCCTGCCCTTGGAGAAGCCGCCACCGTCCCCGGGGCCGGTGGCGGCATACGCCCGACGGCCACCGCGGCGAGCGGTGGAGGAGCCCGCTGGGCCGTGTGCGTCGTAGCCCTCGCGTGCCCGCCGCCGCGGCGGACCGAACCGGTCGTAGCGGGCATGGCGGTCGGGGTCGGACAGCCCCTTGTAGGCCTCGGTGATCTCCTGGAACCGCTCCTCGGCTCCGGGCTCCTTGTTCAGGTCAGGGTGGTAGCGCCGGGCCAGAGTCCGGTATACCCGCCGGATCTCCTCCTGAGCGACCCCCAGCACGTCGCAGGAGCCCCGGGTCCTGGTCGTCATTCGCTCCCGCCTTCCTGTCACTCCTGCCGGCCAGCCGGCGTCACCACCGCCGGGCGGAGCGTCGGATCGGGCACCTCGTACGTGGGTGCCTCCCGGTGAGGACTCTCTTGCGCAGGCTCCCCCGCCGGACCGAGCCGTTACCTGGCGGGCAGCTTGCGAAGGCCATCGCGGGACGACGTCGATGAGGCCGGCGCCAGGGCTCGGGGCAATGGAAGCGAGCCGGGCTCCCAGCACAGCGCCAGAATGGCCCGATGACCGATGGCGTCGAGGTCGGAGTGCTCGGCCCGGTCACGGTGCGCGTCAACGGCACGGCCGTCCGCTGCCGAGCGTGCCGCAGCGGGTGGTGCTCGCCCGGCTCGCGCTCTCGCCGGGCCGGGCCGCTTCCGGGTGCATCGCTCGACGAGCTGCTGATCCTCGCCGCGATCGGGATCGGGACGTACGCGATGCGCGCGGCCTTCCTCGTCACCGCCCGGTCAGAGCCCCGGCCCGGATGGCGCGGCTGCTGCCCCATGTCGGGCCCGCGGTGCTGGCCGCCTTCACACTGCCGGCCCTGCTCGCGCCACGGGACACGGCCTCGGTCACCGAGACCGTGCCCGCCCTCGTCGCCGCGGCCGCGGCCCGGTCCTCTGGCCGCGCACCGAGCGGCTGCCCGTCGCGCTCATCGGCGGCCTCGGGGCGTGCTGGCTGGTCGGCGGCCTCCTTGCCCGCCGTCTGCTGAGCCGCCATCTTCTGAGCCCCACGGAGCAACCCGCGACCGACCCGGTGCCGCTGCGGCTGGAGGCCGCCGAGGTCTCCCCGGAGGTGTAGGAGGCCCGGTCTCGCTCGGGACCGACCCCGCCTCGACCGCCAGCATCACCGCAGCGGCGCGTGCAGCCGTCGGCAGCTCGTGAGTCGTTCGGGCGCCGGCCCGGTGGCACACCTCGATCTCCCGCACGAGCCGGTCGAGCACGTCAGCCGTCAGGCCGGCGGGGAGCGCACGGACCGCTGAGCAGGCCTGATCGATCCGAGCCGCGACTGCCGCCGATCCTGCGTCCTGCTCGAGTGACGCCAAGGCGCGTCCGACGGTCAGCGCCGCGTCCCGCACGGCATCGGCCACGCCCGGATTTCCTGTTCGATACAGACTGCTCACGGCCCTTCGTCCCTCGGATCTGCTGGCGCCGTCGAAACGAACAGGGACGGTCCCGCGCCTGGGCTACCGCTGGTCTGTCCGCCGGAGGGAGACCCCACCCCGGCAGCGCGGCCGGGCCTCCTCCTCACGACCATGGTTGCCCGCCGCCGACCGGCGTGACCGCTCCCCACCTGACGATCGTCTGACGAACCGGGGTCTTCGCCCATCCGCCCGGGCGACAACGAAGCACGCCGCGCATCAGCCCGGACGGCGCGGCACCTCGGGTGACGACGTGTCCAGTGGTACGGCGGGCGAGCGGACCAGCCCGAGCTGCACCGCCTGGCGTGGCAGGACGGCGTTCAACAGCCAGTCAGCCGCGACCCGGATCCGGTTGCCCGGCATCGACGCGAGGCGGCGGTTCACGGCGTCGAGAAAGGCCTCGCAGACCGTCGTTACCCCGGCCGAGCCGAACGGGAAACGGGTCGCCCCCAGGGTGCTGAGAGCCTCGCAGGTCAGCTTCAAGTACAGCGGGTTGCTGAACTCTGGGCCCAGGACGGGGAAGGATGCGGGCTCGAGTCCGTACTCCTCGGCGTACCGGCTGATCGCCACCGAGCGGCAGCTCAACTCGTAGGCTGGGCCGGTCGCGACGGCGAGCTCTTCCTTTTCATCGCCGACCCGGCCGGCACCTCAGCCTGACCCTCGCCGCGCTGCTAGGTGCTCTCCACGCGCATGGCTCCTCCGCTCAGCGCGAGTCGCGATAGCTCCGCCGTCGGTCGGGCGTGCGTAGCAAGGCCGCGCCGGCGGCGGGGGTGCAAGCAGCAGTTCCGCTTGCGGCCCCACCCCCGGTGTGGCATCCCTCCGGGCGACTGAGCGAC
>NZ_JAAXKZ010000155.1 GCF_012911875.1 Pseudonocardia bannensis
CGGCGCCTCCGACACCGAGATCGCCGACACCTGGCGCGACGCCATGTGGGCCAAGCTGCCCGGCCACGGCATCAACGACCCCGGCTTCCTGCAGCCGGACCGGCCGATGAGCGCCATCGGCGGCTGAGAAGGATGACGGCATGAACGTTTCCACCACGACCACCGTGACGGTCCGGTACTTCGCGGCGGCCCGCGCGGCCGCCGGCGTCGACACCGAGACGGTCGAGGTCGGCGCCGGCGCCACCGTCGCCGACCTGCTCGCAGTCGTCCGGGACCGGCACGGCGACCGGCTCGCCCAGGTCCTGGACCGGTGCAGTTACCTGCTCGACGAGGTCGCGGTACGCGACCAGGGCGTGCAGCCCGCCGACGGCGCGACGCTCGACGTGCTGCCGCCGTTCGCCGGCGGCTGAGCGTCCGGGCCCGCGCCCCACAGCGCACCCGCGAGGGCGTGTACCAGCGTCCGCGCCGCCTCGATCGACTCCGGGCGGGTCCCCGCCGCGGCCGCGACCAGGCCCGTCAGAGCCTCGGGCGTGTCCACCCCGGCATACGGCACGAGCGCGGTGACCAGCGCGTCGAGGGTGCGGCAGACCGTCGTGCGACCCGAGCGTGTCGCGACCGTCCAGCCGCCCGGCACCGCCCGCACGGTCACCCCGCGGGTGGCGGCCGTCGCCGTACGGGCGACGGCGGCGCGCCGGTGCGGCCCGGCCACGAGCGGCCCGGCCGGATCCGGCGGCGCACCGCCGCAGGCCCCGCACATCAGCCGGTGGTGCGCGGGCGGCGCTTGAGGAAGTCCTGGGCGATCTCGTCGAACGTCGACCAGCGCACGCCCTCGTGGCCCGAGATGTGCTCGATCAGCCGCTCCAGCATGAGCAGCACCTGCGGGCGGCCCGAGACGTCGGGGTGGATCGTGAAGGTGAACACCGCGTAGTCGGACTCGCGGTGGATCCAGTCGAACTGGTCACGCCACATCTGCTCGATGTGCCGCGGGTTGACGAAGCCGTGGCTGTTCGGGCTGGCCTTGATGAACATCATCGGTGGCAGGTCGTCGAGGTACCAGCTCGCGGGGATCTCGACGAGGTCGGTCTCCTGCCCGCGCACGAGCGGCTTCATCCACTCGCGGGCCGGCTTGTCGTAGTCGATCTTCGTCCAGGTGTCGCCGACGCGCACGTAGTACGGCTCGAAGTCGCGGTGCATGAGCGAGTGGTCGTAGGTGATGCCGCGCTCGATCAGCAGCTCGTTGGTGACCCGGGAGAACTCCCACCACGGCGCGACGTAGCCGGTGGGGCGCTTCCCCGCCCGCTTCGTGATGAGTTCGATGCAGTGGTCGAGGACGTCGGCCTCCTGCTCCCGGCTCATCGCGATCGGGTTCTCGTGGCTGTAGCCGTGCACGCCGATCTCGTGCCCGGCCGCGACGATCTCGTCGAACTGCTCGGGGAAGGTCTCGACGGAGTGGCCGGGCCAGAACCAGGTCGACGGCAGGTCGTAGCGCGCGAACAACCTGTTGATGCGCGGCACGCCGACCTCCCCGGCGAACATGCCGCGCGAGATGTCGCCCGGCGAGTCCTCGCCGCCGTAGGAGCCGAGCCAGCCGCCGACGGCATCGACGTCGACGCCGAACGCAACGAAGATCTCCTTGGCCACCGTGTGTCCTCTCCTCGGGTTCGAGCGGTCCACCGCGCCCCGGGCTGCATCCGGTGGCGGGTGGATCGCGGGGCGACGACCACCGTGCCAGAGCAGGCGCCGTCCGGCTGGGCGGAGGAGTCCGGCGCCGCTACACGCCGGCCAGCTCCCGATAGCCGTGCCACTCCCCGGCCGGGGTCCGCACCGTCACCGCCGCCAGCAGCGCGTGCGCCACGGCCCGGCTGACCACGTCGGCCGCAGCGGCCTGCAGTTCGTAGAGCGTGGCGGCATCGGGCGCCGGCCGATCGGCCGTCGACAACCCGAACACCGTATCGCCGTCCATGGCCGTGTGCACCGGGGACAGGGCCCGCGCCAGTCCGTCGTGCCCCATGCCGGCCAACCGTGCGCAGCCGGCCTTGTCCAGCGTCAGATCGGTGGCCACCACGCCGAGGGTGGTGGCCGTTCCCGCCCGCAGCCGGCGGCGGGCGGCCGCCGTCTCGCGCAGGGTTGCGAGAGCGGCCGGCCCGGGTGCCACGCCGGGCATCTCACCCGCCAGCCCGTACCGCGCGCCGTACAGCTCCCCCGTCGCCGGGTCGACGGCCGATCCGGCCGCGTTGACCACGACCAGCGCCGCGACCGTCGCACCGTCGTCGAGCACCGCGCTGGCCGTGCCGACCCCGCCCTTGAGCCCGCCGGCCACCGCCCCCGTCCCCGCCCCGACCACGCCCTGCGCGACCGGCCCGGCGGCGGCGTCGTCGTAGGCCGCGGCGCCGAGTTCGGCGTCCGGGCGGGCCAGGAAGTCCCCGCCCCGACCGAGATCGAAGATCACCGCAGCGGGCACGATGGGGACCACCTCGCCGGGAGCTGTCCCGACGGGGAAACCGATCCCCGCTTCCTCGAGCCGCTGCATGACGCCGTCGGCCGCCGCCAGCCCGTACGCACTCCCGCCACTGAGGACGACCGCATGGACACGCTGGACGCTGTTGCGGGGGTCGAGCAGGTCGGTCTCCCGGGTACCCGGCGCGGCCCCGCGCACGTCGACCCCGCCGACGGCTCCGGCCCCCGGCGCCAGCACGACGGTGGTCCCGCTGAGCGCCCCGGGACCGCTCAGCGCGGCGTGCCCGACCCGCAGGCCGGGGACGTCGGTCAGGGAGTTGTCGGGTCCGGGGCGCATGACGCCATCCTCACGCCCCCGGCGCGATCAGTCTCCGTCGACCCTCAGCTCACCGGTCGGCCGCCCGTCCTGGCAGCCCAGCCGTACCTCGACCCGGCCGGTGTCGGACTCGAACCGCACCCGGGGACGGTCCCCGCCCTCGTGCTCGTCGCGCGCCCCGTACCCCTGGGCCGGGTTCACCGCGACGACCGAGGGCACGCCGTTCACGCAGCGCGCCAGAACGGTGCCGGCCGGCCCGGCGGGTACCACCCCGGTGGTCCCGGATGCGGTGGTCCCGGATGCGGTCGTCCCGGAGGTGGTGGCCGCAGACGTAGCCGGGGTCACCGGTTCCGGGGGCCGGGCGCTGCCGGGCAGCACGGTCCCGGCGGTGGGCGCCGCGGCCAGCCGGGCGTCGATCTCGGCCTGGCTGAGCGGGCGCTGCGCGGAACCGACGATCCCGCTGCCGATCGCGCCGACCGCCGTCATCCCCACGAGGGTCGCTCCGACGACGGCCAGCGTCCACAGCACCAGCAGCGTCGCCCCGCGCCCGCGACCCGGGCGGCGGGCCGGGCGGTCGGGCTCCGGGCGGCTCATGCCCACAGGATGCCGTCTCGGTGGGTTAAGGCGGGCCTAAAGCGGTCCTAGCGTCACCTCCATGTGACCACGGCAGGCGTGCCGGAGGTGTCCGGGATGTCCTACCGTGCGCGGGTGGCCCAGGTGCTCCTCGTCGAGGACGATCCGGCGATCCGCGGCGCGCTGATCCGCGGGCTGACCGAGCGCGGGCACGCCGTCGATTCCGCGCCGACGGCCCTGGCCGGCCTCGAGACCGCGATCGGACGGCAACCGGACCTGGTCGTGCTCGACCTCGGCCTGCCGGACATGGACGGCGCGATGATGCTGAAGATGCTGCGCGGGGCGAGCCGGGTGCCGGTGATCGTGGCAACGGCCCGTGACGACGAGGCCGAGATCGTCGCGGTACTCGACGCGGGCGCCGACGACTACCTGGTCAAGCCGTTCAGCGCCGCGCAGCTCGACGCCCGGATCCGGGCCGTGCTGCGCCGCGGCGGCGAGCCCCTCACCGACCCGACGGTCGTGGTCGGCGGGCTGCGGGTGGACCCCCGCTCCCGGCAGGCCAGCCTCGACGGCGTGGAGCTCGACCTCACGCCCCGGGAGTTCGAGCTGCTGCACTACCTGGCGGCCCGGGCCGGTGAGGTGATCAGCAAGCGGGAGCTGCTCACGGAGGTCTGGCACCTGCCCTACGGCGGTGCGGACAAGACGGTCGACGTGCACCTGTCCTGGCTGCGTCGCAAGCTCGGCGAGACGGCACAGCAGGCCCGCTACCTGCACTCGGTCCGCGGGGTCGGCGTGCGCATCAGCGCGCCGAAGGACTGAGCGGGGTGCGCCGCCGCGTGTTGCTCCTCGTCGGGGCGACGACCTCGCTGGTCCTCATCGCGTTCCTGGTGCCGCTCGCGTTGCTGCTGCGCACGGTCGCCGCCGACCGCGCGGTCCAGAACGCGACGGTCGAGGCCCAGGCGCTCAGCTCGCTCGTGGCGACCACCGACCGCGCCGCACTCGCGCTGAGCGTGGCCCAGGTGGACGCCACCTCTCCCTACCACCTCACGCTGTTCCTCGCCGACGGGACCCGGCTGGGTGCCCCCGCGGAACGCTCCCCCCTGGTCGAGCTCGGCGCCCGGGGCACCAGCGCGTCGACGGAGACGGCGAGCGGCCGGGAGATCGTGTTCGCCGTCCGCGACCCGTCCGGCGGCGGGGGCGTGCTCCGCGCGTTCGTCCCGGCCGCCGAGCTCACGGGCGGCGTCACCCGGGCCTGGCTGCTGCTCGCTGCGCTCGGCATCGGCCTGCTGCTGGTCAGCCTCGCCGTGGCCGACCGGATGGCCCGATCCCTGGTCCGGTCGACCATCGACCTGGCCGCCGTGTCGCACCGGCTGGGCCGCGGCGAGCTGGAGGCCCGGGCCGACCCGACGGCGCCCGATGAGCTCGGCGTCGTCGCCGGGGCGCTCAACGGGCTGGCCACCCGGATCACCGAGCTGCTCCGCGAGGAGCGCGAGAACGTCGCAGACCTCGCCCACCGGGTCCGGACCCCCCTGACCGCGTTGCGCCTGGAGGCCGAGTCGCTGGCCGATCCGCGCGACGCGGCGCGCATCGGGGCCGGGGTGGACGGGGTGCAGCGCGCGGTCACCACCGCCATCGAGCAGGCCCGCCGGCGCGGGGTCGAGCCCGGTACGGCCCGGGACGGCAGCGACGCAGCCGCGGTGGTCGGGGAGCGGGTCGCGTTCTGGTCGGTGCTGGCCGAGGACACCGAGCGGGAGGCGACCGTCGACATCGCGGCGGGGCCGCTGCCCGTCGCACCGGCCCGCGCGGACCTCGAGGCGTGCATCGACGCGCTGCTCGGCAACGTCTTCGCCCACACCCCGGACGGCACGCCCTTCAGCGTGCGGCTGACGCCGCGGGTGGGCGGCGGGGCGACCCTGACGGTGGCCGACGCCGGCCCCGGCCTGCCGGCAGGCTCCGCGGCGCTGCGGCGCGGGGTCAGCGGGGCGGGATCCACCGGGCTCGGTCTCGACATCGCCCGGCGCAGCGCCGAGCAGGCGGGCGGGGAGCTGCGTCTGGGCCCGTCCGAGCGCGGCGGGCTGTGCGTCGTCGTCGAACTCGGGCCGCCGGGCGCGCAGCCCCGACCCGGGTCGGCGCCTTAACCCCGCCTTAGGATCGACGCAGCGCGACCATAGATCGCCGACCGGCACCGTTGTCCTCGTTCCCGACACCGGACGCGAAGGACAACGATCATGGCCACCCGCCGACTCCTCACCATCGCCGCCGCCGGAATGCTCACCGTGCTCGTCTTCGGCGGTACGGCCGTGGCCGTCGCCGGCGGCGCCGACGACGTCAGCAACCCGCTGCCCCGCTTCGACGCCCCCTCGGTCAGCGCCGGCGCGACGACGAGCGAGACCACCCCGGTCGCGGTGGCGCCCGCTCCGGCCCTCGACCGCGCCGCAGCCGAGCAGATCGCGCTGGACCGGGTGGGCGGTGGGGCCGTCACCCGCACCGAGCACGAGATCGAGCACGGCCGGCCCGAGTGGAAGGTCCGCATCGTGAACGGTGGCGTCGAGCACGACGTGCGCGTCGACGCCGGCACCGGCACCGTCACCCGGATCGACAGCGACGACCGGGCGCGCAGCGCGGTCGCGCCTCGCGGCACCGTGGTCGACGACCGCGGACGCGGCAGCGACGACCGGCCGGGCGACGACCGCGGCCGGGGCAGCGACGACCGGCCGGGCGACGACCGCGGGCGCGGCAGCGACGACCGCGGTTACGACGACCGCGGCGGCGACCGCCCGCGGGGCAACGACGACCGCGGGTCCGACGACCGGGGCTCCGACGACCGGGGACGCGGATCGGACGACCGCGGGTCCGACGACCGGGGACGGGGCGGCGACGACTGAGGCGATGACCGACCCGCGACGACGAGGGGCCGGTGACCCGTCCGGGTCACCGGCCCCTCATGGCGTTGTCAGGCGATCAGTTCGACCGGCCGCGGCGGATCAGGAAGATGATCAGCAGCAGGAGCGCGCCGCCGAGCACCGGGGCGAGCCGCTTGACGACCGGCGCACCGGCGGTGTCGAGCAGGTCGATCGCGTCGACCTCGCTGCGCAGCGGCCCGGAGGGCGCGGCCGCGACGGGCTGCTGCGCGGTCGTGGCCGCGCCGTTGGCGCTGGCAGCGGCCGCGGGAGCCGGCTCCTCGGCCTTGTCCTTGTTGGCGAGCTTGTCGGCGAGGCACGACGCGAACTGGCCGATGATCTTGTCGCTGACGTCGGAGATGACGCCGCGACCGAACTGAGCAGGGCGGCCGGTGATCGTCATGTCGGTCACCATGGTGACCTCGGTCTTGTCCGGGCCGTCGGCCTTCATCGAGCCGGTGACCTTGGCGTTGGCGGTGCCGTTGCCCCGGGAGTCACGCCCGGACGCGTCGATGATCACCTTGTGGGCCGCGTCGTCGCGCTCGACGTAGGTGCCCTTGCCCTTGTAGGTCAGCGAGATCGGGCCCAGCTTGACCTTGACGGTGCCGGTGAACGAGTCGTTCTCGTAGGACTCGAGGGTTGCGCCGGGGAAGCACGGCGCGACCGTCTCCGGGTTGTTGAGGGCCGCCCAGGCCTCCTCGATCGGCGCCGCGATCGTGAACTTGTTCTCCAACTGCATTGTCTTGCCTCCTCGTCGGGGCCGCACCCCGCCGTGAGGCGGAAGTGGGCGCAGAGCCGATGGACGTCTGCCCGAAGCCGGGCAGACGTCCATCGCGTGGATCCTCGACGTCACCCGGCGGCGGCGAGCACCGCCCGGCCCGTGAGCACCCTGGCCAGGTGCTCACGGTAGTCGGCCGCGGCGTCGGCGTCACTCGGGGCTGCCGTACCCTCCGTCGCCCGCTCGGCGGCGGCGCGGACGGCGTCCGCGGTCGCCGGCTGGCCCACCAGCGCCTGCTCGACACCGGTCGCGCGAATCGGCGTGGTGCCCATGTTGGTCAGCCCGACCCGGGCCTCCGAGATCGTCCCGCCGTCGACCTTGAGCGCAGCCGCCACGGCGACCATCGACCAGGCCTGGGCGGTCCGGTTGAACTTCTCGTAGTGGCTCTTCCAGCCGGTGTAGCGCGGGAACCGGATCTCGGTGAGGATCTCGCCCTCGCCGATCGCCGTGGTGAAGTAGTCCACGAAGAACTCCGCCGCGCTCACGGTCCGGCGACCCGAGGACCCGGCGATGACGAACTCGGCGTCCAGCGCCAGGGCCGGCGCGCCGAGGTCACCCGCGGGATCGGCGTGCGCGAGGGCGCCACCGAGGGTGCCGCGATGGCGGACCTGCGGGTCGGCGACGGTCTCGGTCGCCTGGCCCAGCAGGGCCACGTGCTGCTTGACGAGGTCGTCGCGCATCACGTCGTGGTGCGGGGTCATCGCGCCGATCGCGATCCGGTCACCGTCCTCGCGGACACCCCGCAGTTCCGGGATGCCGCCGAGATCGATGATCACCGACGGCGCCGCGAGCCGCAGCCGGAGCACCGGCAGCAGGCTCTGGCCGCCGGCGAGGATCTTGGCGTCCTCCCCGCCCTGGCGCAGGGCCTCCACGGCGTCCTCGACGGAGGACGGCCGCACGTAGTCGAACTTGGCCGGGATCACTGGACCTCCCCCTGCGGGTTGTTCGGGTCGATGGAGCCCAGACCGGCACCCGGCGAGTGGGTGTCGACCGGGGTCTCCTGGGTGGAGCGGCCCTGGGCCTCCTGGATGGCGCGCCACACCCGCTGCGGGGTGGTCGGCATCTCGACCTCGTTGACGCCGAGGTGGCGCAGCGCGTCGATGACGCCGTTGACGATCGCCGGGGTCGAGGCGATGGTGCCCGCCTCGCCGACGCCCTTGACGCCCAGCGGGTTCGAGGTCGCCGGGTTGCTCGACACGCCGGTGGTGAAGCTCGGCAGGTCGGCGGCCGACGGGAGGGTGTAGTCGACGAACGTGCCGTTGACCAGGGTCCCCGACTCGTCGTAGTTGGCCTCCTCGAACAGGGCCTGCGCGATGCCCTGGGCCAGGCCACCGTGCACCTGACCCTCGACGATCAGCGGGTTGACCACGGTGCCGACGTCGTCGACGCACACGTAGTGGCGCAGCTTGACCCGGCCGGTCTCGGTGTCGACCTCGATGGCCGCGAGGTGCGTGCCGTGCGGGAAGGAGAAGTTCTCCGGGTCGAACACGGCGTCGGAGTCCAGGGAGGGCTCCATGTCCTCCGGGTAGTCGTGCGCCATGAACGCGGCGAACGCCAGTTCCTGGATGGCCTTGCCCTTGTCGGTGCCCTTGACCGAGAAGAAGCCGTTGGAGAACTCGATGTCGTCCTCGTTCGCCTCCAGCAGGTGCGCGGCGAGCTTCTTGGCCTTGGCGACGACCTTCTCCGCGGCCTTGACGATCGCGATGCCGCCGACGACCAGCGACCGGGACCCGTAGGTGTCCAGGCCCTTCGGCGAGATCTGGGTGTCGCCGTGCAGGACCTCGACGTCCTCGAACGGCACCCCCAGCTGGTCGGCGACGATCTGGCTGAACGCCGTCTCGTGCCCCTGGCCGTGGCCCGAGGCACCCGTGATGACCTCGACCTTGCCGGTGGCCAGCATCCGGATGCTGGCTGCCTCCCAGCCGCCGGCGCCGTAGGACAGCGAGCCGAGCACCCGGGACGGGGCGAGGCCGCACATCTCGGTGAACGTCGAGATGCCGATGCCGAGCTGGACCGGGTCGTTGTTGCGGCGCCGCTCCTCCTGCTCGCGGCGCAGGCCGGCGTAGTCGAACAGCTCGGTGGCCTTGGCCGTCGCGGCCTCGTAGTTGCCCGTGTCGTAGGTGAGCCCGCACACCGTGGTGAACGGGAACTCCTCGTGGGAGATCCAGTTCTGCTCGCGCAGCTCCAGCGGGTCGCGCCCGAGCTCGTTGGCGAGCTCGTCCATGATCCGCTCGATGGCGAACGTGGCCTCCGGCCGCCCGGCGCCCCGGTAGGCGTCGGTGATCGTCTTCGTGGTGAAGACGTTGCGGCAGGTGAACCGGTAGGCCGGGATCTTGTAGATCGAGTTGAACATGAACGCGCCGAGGATCGGCACGCCCGGGCCGACCAGGCCGAGGTAGGCCCCCATGTCCGCCAGCAGCGAGACGTCCAGGCCGGTGACCGTGCCGTCCTTCTTGGCGGTGATCGTGATGTCCTGGATCTGGTCGCGGCCGTGGTGCGCGGCCAGCAGGGACTCCGACCGGGTCTCGGTCCACTTGACCGGCTTGCCCAGCTTCTGCGCGACGAGCACGCAGAGCATCTCCTCGGGCACGACGCCGATCTTGCCGCCGAAGCCGCCGCCCACGTCGGGGGCGATGACCCGCAGCTTGGACTCCGGGATGCCGGTGGTCACCGTGGTCATGGTGCGCAGGATGTGCGGCACCTGCGTCGACGACCACATGGTGATCTGCTCACCGGTCGGGTCGACGACGACGGAACGCGGCTCCATGAACGCCGGGATCAGGCGCTGCTGGCGGAACCGGCGCCGGACGACGATCTGGTCCGGATCGGCCTCGGCGGCGGCGATGGCGTCGGCGACGCTGTTGCCCGTGCCGGCCTCGGCGGAGTCGAAGACCCAGGTGGCGCTGACGTTGGTGCCCAGGTCCGGGTGCACCAGGTTCGCGCCGTCGGCGGCCGCGGCCTCCATGTCCAGGACCGGGTCGAGCGGGTCGTAGTCGACCTCGACCAGGTCGGCGGCGTCCTTGGCCTCCGCGGCGGTGCGGGCCACGACGACGGCGACGCCCTCACCCGCGAAGTGCACGGTGTTGACGGCGAGCAGCGGGCGCTGCGGCGCCTTCTGGTCCGGGGTGACCGGCCAGGCACAGGGCAGGCCGATACCCTCGGCCCCGAGGTCGGCGGCGGTGTAGACGCCGAACACGCCGGGTGCCGATCTCGCGGCCTCGGCGTTGATGTTCGTGATCGTGGCGTGCGCCAGCGGCGAGCGGACCACGGCGAGGTACAGGGTGCCGCTGGGCGTGATCGAGTCGGTGTACCGGGTGCGCCCGGTGATCAGACGCGCGTCCTCCTTGCGGGTGCGCGCGTTGCCGATCTCGTGCGTGGTGGGGTCGGCGGTCGTCGTCATCTAGTTGCCTCCTCCGGCGACCGGCGCCGGGGCCTGCTCGGCGGCAGCGCCGGGCCTCATCTTCTGGGCCGCGCTCTGCACCGCCCGCACGATGTTCTGATAGCCCGTGCAACGACAGAGGTTGCCCTCGATGCCCTCGCGAACCTCCTGCTCGTCGGGGTCAGGGTTGTCCCCGAGCAGGTCGATCGCGGCCATGATCATGCCGGGCGTGCAGTATCCGCACTGCAGGCCGTGGCACTCGTTGAAGGCCTCCTGCATCGGGTGCAGCTTGCCGTCGCGGGCCAGGCCCTCGATGGTCGTGACCTCGCCGCCGTCGGCCTGGACCGCCAGCACCGAACAGGACTTCACGCTCTGACCGTTCAGATGCACCGTGCACGCACCGCAGTTGCTGGTGTCGCAACCGACGAGGGTCCCGGTCTTGCCCAGGCGTTCTCTCAGATACTGGACCAACAACGTGCGGGGCTCGACGTCGTCGGCGTAGTTCACGCCGTCGACGGTGACCCGGACCTCTGCCATGAGTCTCACTCCTCAACCGCGACCACGACGTCGGGTCGCGCAGGACTTTCGGGAACCAACCGGGCGTGACGGGCCACGGCCGGTACCGCGCACGACGTTGTGGCGGCGAGCACATCACACCGCTGATCATCGGGCCGTGCAAGGTCGCTCCGGGACGCGCGGTCACCGCCGCGGACACGGCATTCGCGAAACGTCCCGCAAACAGATCGTCGAATCCGCAGAAACGGGCTGAGTTGCCTGGAAACCCTGCAAACGCGGTTCGACCACGCTCAGCAGACCACCCATTCAGACTAGCCCTGACGGACGGCCCGGCCCGTATCCCGCGGTGAGGAACCCGGCCGGGTGGGCCGTAGCGGAGCGGTCGTCCGGCTCCGGACCGCACCCCACCACAGGCCCGCGCCGTAGGCCAGATCGTCGAGCCGGTGCGCGAGCACATAGCCCGCCGGGCCCGGGCGGGCCGCCGGGTCGAGGTCGCGGTGCGCCCACCAGTCCCACACGCCCTCGGCGACGGCGGCCGCCAGCACCGCGCGCCGGAAGCGGGCGGAGAACAGGCAGCCGAGCAGCACCGGCGGCCAGTAGTGCCGGGTGAGCGCCGACGCCGACTGCCCTATCGCGCCGGCCAGGCCGAGCCCGGTGAGCTGCGCGGCGCAGACCCGGGGACGGCGCAACCGGCCGAGCTTGCGGGACAACCGCTCCGTCGCGACGGCTCCGATCACCGCGGCCACGGCGGTCGCGGGGCGCCGCTGCACCAGCAACAGCGCACAGACAGCGGCCGACCACGGCGGCAGCACCATGGGTGGGACGGCGCCGACGTGGCGCTGCGCGAGCGGGGCGGCACCGGTGCCGTAGTAGGCCTTGCGCAGCCACCATGCGCCGAACGCGGAGCGGTGGTCGTGCGCGACCCGGGCCGCGGGCTCGTAGCGCAGCCGCCAACCGGCGGCGTGCAGCCGCAGGACCAGGTCGACGTCCTCGGCCACCTGCATCGCCTCGTCGAACCCGGCCCCGGCGGCGCGGCGCCGCACCAGCATGGCCGCGCTCGGCACGTACGCCACCCGCGACCGCGGGACGACGAGCGCCGGATCCGGGCCCAGGTCGAGCGAGGAACGCACCGCCTCGTAGCGGGCGATCCAGCCCCGGACCGGCGGCAGCGCGACGATCCGCGGCGCCGCCAGCCCGACCGCCGGATCGACGAAACAGGCCAGCAGCGGCTCCAGCCAGCCCGGCTGCGGCACGACGTCGGAGTCGAGGAACGCCACCAGGTCCGTCGTGGCCGCCGCGAGGCCCGCGTTGCGGGCGGCGGCCGGGCCGCGGGACCGCTCGTGCCGCAGGACCCGGGCCCCCGCCCGCTGCGCCGCCCGCGCCAGCGCCGCCGCATCCGCAGAACCGTCGTCGACCACGACGAGCCCGCCCAGCCCGGACGGGAGCGCCGCGAGCAGGCGCGTGAGCGCGGGGACCCGGTCCTTGACCGGGATGACGACGGTGACGTCGGCCGGGGCCGGGCCGCCCGGCGCGCCGCCGGCGTCAGCGGCAGGCCGGCCGCCGGCGGACTGGGCGCCGCCGGCGGACTGGGCGCCGCCGGCTTGGTGGGCGCCGCCGGGTTGGTGGGCGCCGCCGGGTTGGACGAGCCCGGCGGGGTGGGCGAGCCCGGCGTCGAGCAGCCTGCGGGCGAGCGCCGCCGACGTCGGGTCCGCGACGGTCAACGGGCTGCCACCGGCGAGCAGCGCGCGGGCAGCCGGGCCGAGGTGCATCAGCCGCGGCGGCGCCCCACCGAGCAGCGCGGCGTCGCCGTCGAACCACCGGACCCGGCGGTCCAGGGCCACCCGGAAGCCACGGGGCAAGCGGGTCGCCGCGGGCCCGGTCGGCGCCTCGTTCACGGCCGGTCCCGCCACACTGCTCGTCACCGCCCGATCCTGACACGCGCCCCGACGAGCCG
>NZ_JAAXKZ010000156.1 GCF_012911875.1 Pseudonocardia bannensis
CCCGGCCCTGGACGACCACCCGGCTCCCGCAACCACGCCCCGGCACCCCGCTACGACGTCGGAAAGACCGTCAAACGCGACCTCACCATGACCGCCCGGCAACAGCGCGCAGGTTAAAGATCAAGCTTAGAGCTCGTTTCACAATGATCTCGGCCAGGCTGCGGTCGTGGTGGAGGATCTTGTCCCGGACTCGTTGTGGGAGCGGGTCGCGCCGCTGCTACCCGCGCGGGCGCCGCGGCGGCGCCGGTTCCCCGGACGGCTCCCGGTGGACGACCGGGTCGCGCTGGCCGGGGTCGTCTACGTGCTGCGGACCGGGATCACCTGGAACCAGCTGCCCGCCGCGGTGATCGGCTGCTCCGGGGTGACCTGCTGGCGCCGGATGCGGGACTGGACCGAGGCCGGAGTATGGCCGGCCCTGCACGAGCTGCTGCTCGCCGAGCTGCGCGCCGCCGGGCTGCTCGACCTGGACCGGATGGCGGTCGACGCCTCGCACGTGCACGCGCTCAAAGGGGGACCACGTCGGGCCGTCGCCGGTCAACCGCGGCCATCCCGGCTCCAAGCACCACCTGATCGTCGACGGCCGCGGGCTCCCCCTCGCGGTCACCCTGACCGGCGGCAACCGCCACGACGTCACCCAGCTGCCGCTCGACGCGATCCCACCGATCCGCGGGACCCGCGGACGGCCCCGGCGCAAGCCCCGCGAGCTCTACGCCGACCGCGGCTACGACTTCGACAAGTACCGGCAGCTGCTGTGCGAGCGTGGCATCGCTCCACGCATCGCGCGGCGCGGTGTCGCGCACGGCTCCGGGCTGGGCAAGATCCGTTGGGTCGTCGAGCGCGGCTTTGCCTGGCTGCACGCGTTCAAGCGACTCCGCACCCGCTACGAACGCCGTGCCGACATCCACCTCGGGCTGCTCCAGCTCGCCTGCCCCCTGATCTGCCACCGCCAGCTGGCGAAGTCATTGTGAAATAACCTCTTACACCCGAGCGGTCGCAGGTTCGAACCCTGCCGCGCCCACCATCTAGCCTGCGGAAACGTCAATGGGATGAGCAGTCAGTGCCCCAGCGGTTCACCTCGTCCCTCGGCATTTCGCGTCATGTTGAGCCGAGTGGAGCAATCGTCAAGACCTGTGGATGAAGATCTTTAGGCGGCTCCGGGCTGAGGGAGCTCGTCGGGTCGTTGGACGTGCGGTACCGAACGGTCGCGAAGGTCGACTCGATCGGGTTCGTGGTCCGCAGGTGGATCCAGTGCTCTGCCGGGTAGTCATGGAACGCCAACAGCACCTCGAGGTCGTCGGTGATCTTCGCGACGGCCTTGCCGAACTTGGCCCCGTGAGCGGCCTTGAAGCTGTTCCCCGCGTCGAGGGCATGGCGGCGGTCCTCGGCGTTCCAGATCTCGGCCAGTGTTTTTCTTCGCCCCGGGATGCGCGGAGGTGGGGAGCGCACCGAGGACGTTCGCGATCTTGTGGAACCAGCAGCGTTGTTCCCGTGTCTGGGGCACACCTCGCGCAGCGCACCCCAGAACCCGAGCGCGCCGTCGCTGAGGGCGCGGGCTGGGGCGTGCCCATGGATGGACGTGGTCCACGCCGGACAGATCGCGGGCGGCGAAGGTGCACTGCTCGGCCTTCCCGGTCTCGGTTAGCTTCGTGATCACCGGCGCGGACCGGCCCGCGGAGCTGCCCGGGAACTGGCCCGGGGTGGGCACGAAGTCCCCGCTGGACAGTCCGTGCAGGTAGAGCAGCCGCAGCACCTCGGTGGCCTTCGGGATCTCGCGGCACCAGCCGCCGCGGCATCGAGCGCGGTTCAAGCGCAGCGCTGGAACGCGGGGAGATGGTTGTGTTGGGAAGCCGCCCTGAGGCCCGCGAGCACGCGCACGACGTCGGGATAGGCCTGGACCTGCGGAATGAGTTCGTCGTAGAGAGCGACATCGGCCTGCTCGGTGGCGACACCGACGGCACAGGCGTCCGCACGGGTGGACGGGGCTGGCTGCCCCTGCGCCGCCGTGGTCGGGAGCACGATGCCATGAGCCGCGGGGACGGCCTCGAGCTCAGCGATGTGCTGCGCCTCCGACTGAGCGATCATCGGAAACGGCGCGATCGGTCCGAGAGCGGCGACTACGTTGTCGTACGTCGTCTTCGCGCCGCGTTCCTCCTCGACCGCACGGGTCAACATGGTACGCAGATCAGTTCCCGCCGGTCCCGAGGTCGCCGCCGTCGGAACGCTCGTGGACGCGCCGGACCCAGCCGAACTCCCTGCGTCCTGCCCGCAGGCTGCGGACAGGCCACTGACCAGAACGGCGATGAGGATCGCTCTGCGCAGTCCTCGGGCCGGCGTGCCGGGCTGCGCCGACACCGACTGTGCCATCTCCGTCTCCCTTCACCCGCGGGCGATGGTCGATCTCTCCTCAGCCGACGGACTGCGGTGCCAGCGAGGCCCAGGCCGCGTAGCCGCCGAGCAGGTCGGAGACGTCGGCCCAGCCTTCCTTGCGGAGGATGGCTGCTGCCCCGCTGGAGCGGTAGCCGCTGGCGCAATAGGTCACGGCCGGGCGTTGCCGCGGGACCTCGACCAGACGCCGCGGCAGCTCGGCCAGCGGGATGTGCAGCGCCCCCTCGATGGTGCCGGGGGCGAGTTCACCGCCGTTGCGCACGTCGATCACGGTGGGCGGAATCGGGCCGGTAAAGGCCGCCGCCAGCTCCGGCGCGGTGAGCCGGCTCGTCCGGGCGATCCGATCGGGGATCGTCAGGAAAGCGCCCTCGGGCTCGCGCAGATAGCCACGGACCTTGTCGAACCGATGCGGGCCAGCCGGACGACGATCTCCTCCTCGCGGTCCTGCGGGGCCACGACCACGATCTCCTGATCGGGCCGCACGACCATGCCGGCGGTCTCGGCGAACCGGCCGTCGGCGGGCACGTTGACCGACCCGGCGAGGTACCCGGCCGCGAAGTCCTGCGGGTCGCGGGCGTCGAGCACGACCGCCCCGGCCCGCTGAAGGTAGAGGACAGCGGTGGTCTCGAGGGGCACCGGCGCCGTGGCGGCGTCGAAGACGGGGTGGCGCTTGCGGTTGAGCACTGCGTCGTAGCTGAAGTAGTCCGGCGCGGAGGGCTGGCCTGCGGTGACGATCGCGAGGAACTCGTCCTCGCTCATCGGCCGGCACGCGTAGTTGCTGATGCGCTGGCCGCCGATGGTGGACCAGCGCTCGGTGGACAGGTTCTTGCCGCATGCGGACCCCGCACCGTGCGCGGGGAAGACCCTGACCGGGTCGGGCAAGGCCATCAGGCGCTGGACCGAGGAGTAGAGCATCCGCCCCAGCTCGTCGGCGCCGACTCCGGTCGAGGCGAGCAGGTCGGGACGACCGACGTCGCCGATGAACAGGGCGTCACCGGTCAGCACGCCGTAGGGCACCGCATCGTCGGCGTGCTCGAAGACCTGGATGCTGATCGACTCCGGCGTGTGGCCGGGAGTCTCCATGATCTGCAGCGTCACGTCCCCCAGGGAGATGCGCTCCCCGTCGGCCAACTTGCGGATCGGGTAGTCGGCCTCGGCGCGCCATCCGTAACGATCCACGCCCCGGTGGCCTCGGACAGTTCGAGGTGACCGGCCAGGAAGTCGGCGTGGAAGTGAGTGTTGATCACACCCACGATGGTCAGGCCGTGCGCCCGGGCGTCGGCGAGGTACTCGGCCACGTCACGACGCGGATCGACGACGACAGCCTGCCCAGTGGTCCCGTCACCGATCATGTAGGAGGCCTGGGACAGGCAGTCGAGGTAGTACTGGGTGAACAACACGGCGTCCTCCTGGGAGTCGCTTCGGTGATGCCGTCCCTCCAATGAACCCCGGGGGTATGCGAACCGTCCCGCCGGAAGTCCCGTCCTGGGGTGACGTCCGGCCCCTCCGCGGCGCGGCGCACCGTGCTGCCATGGCCTCGGCAGTCGCGCTACTGGTTCAGACTCGGGCGGAGGCCGGAGATGGCTCGGATCGGACACCGGATCGTCGTGGTGGGCGGTGGCACCGCGGGCATCACGGTGGCCGCGCGCCTGCGCCGGAAGGGGCAGATCGACGTTGCGGTGATCGATCCGGCGGTGACGCACTACTACCAGCCGCTGTGGACCCTGGTCGGCGGTGGGCGAGCGCCGATCGAGATCACCGCCAGGCCGGAGGCGTCGGTGATGCCGGCGGGGGCCACCTGGATCCGGAAGGCGGCGGTGGCGGTCGACCCCGACGCCCACGAGGTCGCCCTCGACGACGGCACCGCCATCGGCTACGAGTACCTGGTGATGTGCCCCGGCATCCAGCTGGACTGGAACAAGATCACCGGACTCGAGCAGGCGCTGGGCCGCGACGGTGTGGCCAGCAACTACTCCTACGAACTCGCCCCCGCGATGTGGAAGTTCATCCGCGACACCCGATCCGGCACCGCGGTGTTCACCATGCCGAGCGGGCTGATCAAGTGCGGCGGCGCACCGCAGAAGATCGCCTACCTGGCGGCCGACTACTGGCGGGAACAGGGCGTGCTGGGCCGGATGGACATCCACCTGGTGCTGCCGACGCCGGGTATGTTCGGGGTGCCGGAGTTCGCCCGGATACTGGAGGACGTGGCGCACCGCTACGAGATCACGGTGCACTTCGAGAGCGAGGTGACCAGCGTCGCCCCCGACCGGCGGGAGGTGACGATCACCAACCACGCCGACGGCACCGAAACGACGCTGGGCTACGACGTCATGCACGTGACCCCTCCACAGAGCGCACCGGACTGGATCAAGAAGAGCGCGCTGGCGGATCCGGCCAACCCGGCCGGCTACGTGGAGATCGACAAGCACACGATGCGGCACATCCGGTACCCCGAGGTGTTCGCCCTCGGCGACGCCGGATCGAGCCCGAACTCCAAGACCGGGGCGGCCGTGCGTAAGCAGGCCCCGGTCCTGGTGCGCAACCTGCTCGATGCCATATCCGGCAAGCCGCCCGGCGCGCACTACGACGGCTACTCATCGTGTCCGTTCCTGACATCGCGGCACACGATGCTGCTCGCCGAGTTCGACTACTCGATGCGCCCGGCGCCGTCCATCCCGCTCATCGACACCATCAAGGAGCGGCGCGACATGTACTACCTCAAGCGCTACGGGCTCCCGGCGCTGTACTGGAACCTGATGTTGCGCGGCCTGGCCTGAGCAACTGAACACGCCGGGCGCTTCCGGCACCACGCGGCGGCCCCGAGATGCTCGGGCCGGAAGCCAGGCCGGCGCCGGTGTGTCATCACAGGGCGATCGAGACGGCCGACGCGATGCCCCCGAGCAGGGCCACGGCGGTGGCCAGGGCGAGTAGCCGGCGGTCGGTGACCGCCCGGCCGGCGGGGACGTCGCGGAGGAGCCGGCGGTAGCGGCGGTGCCCGCCGGCGTAGAGCAGGGCACCGGCGAGGAGCAGTACGACGGCGGTGGCGACGAGGGGCGCCTGCTGCTGGTCGGCGGTGATGCGCAGGAGGAATGCCGCCACCGCGGTCACGGCGAGCGCGGTGCGGGTCCATGCGAGCAGGGTGCGTTCGCTCTGGGCGGCGGGGTCGAGCAGTCCGGGCGCGCCGCGCGGGCTCATGGCCGAAGTCCCGGGCCGGCGAGGAGCAGCGCCAGGGTGAGCACGGCGAGCCCGGTCAGCGCGGCCATGAGGATGCCCGGCAGCCGGGTGGGCGGCAGCGGTTCGTCGCGGCGCATCGCCCGCTGGTAGGCCCGCCACCGCCGGTAGCCGCTGACCGCGACGACGGCGCCGAGCAGCACCAGGGCCAGGGCGACGGCCTCGCGAGCGCCGGGCACGACCAGCTCGGGGAGCAGGTGCGCCACGGCGAGCCCGGCCGCGTCGAGGGCCAGCGCGGTGCGCAGCCAGGCCAGGAAGGTGCGCTCGTTGGCCAGGGTGAACCGGTAGTCCGGTTCCCGCCCGTTTCCTGCGTCGTTGGTCCGTGGCCGGTCGTCCCGCACGCCGGTGGTTCCCCTCTCGTACCGCTGTGCGGTCCACGCTACGACCCGGACTGTCGATCCCACGACTCAACACACCACTCGGAATGTCCGGACCTTTGCTACGGTTGGAACCGGCAGATACCCCCGGGGGTACCAGATCGAGGTCAGGAGACGACCGTGGTTCCCGAGATCGACCTGCAGCGGCTCGCGACGGCCGGCGCCGACGGCGCGGTGGTGATCGACGTGCGCAATCCCGACGAGTACGCGACCGGGCGGGTGCCCGGCGCCCGGCTGGTTCCGCTGCCCGCCCTGGCCGGCCGGCTGTCCGAGCTGCCGGCCGACGGCCCGGTGTACGTGATCTGCCAGGCCGGCGGGCGCAGCACCGAGGCGACCGCGCTGCTGCGGCGGGCCGGGATCGACGCCTACAGCGTGATCGGCGGGACCGCGGCCTGGACCGCGGCCGGTCGCCCGGTGGAGACCGACGCTTCCGAGGAGCGCTGACCAGCATGATCACTGTTCTGCCCCTGGAGACCCCGGGCCTCGGGGACCGCACCTATCTGGCCCATGACGGCGAGGTCGCGCTGGTGGTGGACCCGCAGCGTGACTACGACCGGGTCCTCGCTCTGGCCGAGCAGGCCGGGGTGCGGATCACGCACGTGTTCGAGACTCACATCCACAACGACTACGTCACCGGCGGGCTCGCGCTGGCCCGCGAGGTCGGCGCCGCCTACCTGGTCAACGCCGACGACGAGGTGTCCTACGCGCGCACCCCGGTGCGCGACGGTGACGAGATCGCCGTGGGCGCGATGACGGTGCGGGTGCTGCACACCCCCGGCCACACCCACACCCACCTGTCCTACGCGGTCGGCATCGGCGGGGAGGACGACGGCGCGCCGGTGGCGGTGTTCACCGGCGGGTCGCTGCTCTACGGTGCGACCGGGCGGCCCGATCTGCTCGGACCGGACCACACCGAGACGCTGGTGCACGCCCAGTGGCACTCCGCGCGCCGGCTGGCCGAGGCGCTGCCCGACCCGACCGCGGTCTACCCGACCCACGGGTTCGGCAGCTTCTGCTCGGCCACCCCGACCAGCGGCGAGGCCAGCACGATCGGGCAGGAGAAGCGCACCAACCCGGCGCTGACCCACGCCGAGCAGGACTACGTCGATCAGCTGCTCGCCGGGCTGGACGCGTTCCCCGCCTACTACGCGCACATGGGCCCGGCCAACACCGCCGGCCCCGGCGCGCCCGACCTGTCCCCGCCCGCGGTCGCCGACCCAGCCGAGCTACGCCGGCGCATCGACGCCGGGGAGTGGGTGGTGGACCTGCGCGACGGCACCGCGTTCGCCGCCGGGCACCTGGCCGGCAGCGTCAACTTCGGGCTACGCGGGCAGTTCGCCACCTACCTGGGCTGGCTGATCCCGTGGGGCACCCCGGTCACGCTCCTCGGCGACACCGCCGCCGACGTCGCGGAGGCCCAGCGCGAGCTGGTCCGCATCGGCATCGACCGCCCCGCGGCCATGGCGACCGGTGACCCGCAGCAGTGGGCCGGCGATGACCCGCTGGCCTCCTTCCCGCGCGCCACGTTCGCTGACCTCGCCGCCGCCCTCGACACCGAGACACCGCCGACCGTGCTCGACGTGCGCCGCGACCCCGAGCGCGCGACGGCGTTCATCCCCGGCTCGGCGCACGTGCCGATCCACCAGGTACTCGACCGCATCGCCGAGATCCCCGACGGCCCGCTGTGGGTGCACTGCGCCGGCGGCTACCGCGCCGGGATCGTGGCCGCGCTGCTGCGCACCCGCGGCTGGGACGTCACCGCCGTCGACGACGCCTTCGCCCACGCCGCCGACTCCGGCGTCCGGTTGACCACGCCGACCAGCGAGGACATCACCGCATGAGCACCCCCACCACCTCGGTCGACGTCGCCGGGCTGCGCAAGCGGCTCGACGACGCGAATCCGCCTCGGCTGGTCGACGTGCGGACCCCCGCCGAGTTCGAAGCGGCGCACATCCCGGGATCGGTCAACGTCCCGCTCGACGCCCTGCGCGCGCGGCGCGCGGAGCTGATCCGCCACCTGAACGGCGACGACGTGCTCGTCTGCCGCTCCGGGCAGCGCGCCGGACAGGCCGAGCGGGCCCTGGCCGAGGCCGGGCTGCCCGGCGTGCGCGTGCTGACCGGCGGGCTCACCGCCTGGCAGGCCAGCGGGGCGCCGGTGAACCGCGGCCGGCAGCGCTGGGACCTCGAGCGCCAGGTCCGGTTCGTCGCCGGCTTCCTGGTCCTGCTCGGGCTACTGGGCAGCCTGCTGGTGCCCGGCCTGCAGTGGTTCTCCGCCGCGATCGGTGCCGGACTGGTGTTCGCCGCCGTGTCCGGCACCTGCGCGATGGGCATGCTGCTGGCGAAGATGCCGTGGAACCGCACGGCGGCGTTCGACCCGCAGCGGGCCATCGCCCGGCTCGCCGGGAGCAGGTGAGCTCGATGATCAGCGCCGGGCTCGCCGCGGTCGTGCCGTTGGCCGTGCTGGCCGGGCTCGCGCTCGGCCTGCTCGGCGGCGGCGGGTCCATCCTCACCGTGCCGCTGCTGGTCTACGTGGCCGGGATGGACGCCCAGGTCGCGATCGCCACCTCGCTGTTCGTCGTCGCCGTCACCGCCCTCGCGGGCCTGGTCGGCCACGTCCGCGGCGGCACCGTCCGGTGGCGCACCGGGCTGCTGTTCGGCGCCGCCGGCATGGCCGGGGCGTTCGGCGGCGGGCTGCTCGGCGGGCACCTGCCCGGCGAACTGCTGCTGATCGGGTTCGCGCTGATGATGGTCGCCACCGCGGTCGCCATGCTCCGCGGCCGACGCCCCGCCGCCCCGGACCGCGCGCATGCGGACCTCCCGGTCGGGCGGGTGCTGCTCGACGGCACCGTGGTCGGGCTGGTCACCGGGCTGGTCGGCGCCGGCGGCGGGTTCCTGGTGGTCCCCGCGCTGGTGCTGCTCGGCGGGCTGCCGATGCCGGTCGCCGTCGGCACCTCGCTGGTCGTGATCGCGATGAAATCCTTCGCCGGGTTCGCCGGCTACCTGACCACCGTGCCCATCGACTGGGGGCTCACCCTCGCGGTCACCGCCGCCGCCGTGGGCGGCGCCCTCCTCGGCGGCCGGCTCGCCGCGAAGATCCCGCAGGACCTGCTGCGCCGCACCTTCGGCTGGTTCGTCCTGGTCATGGGCGGGTTCATGCTGCTCCAGCAGGTGCCGGCCGACCTGCGCTGGATCGCCCTCGCGGTACTGGCGCTCGCGGTGACCGCCGCGGGCGGCTGCGCCGCGATCTGGTCGCGCTGCCCCCTCCGCGCCGCCCTGCGGCCCTGACCCCCGGGCGGTGCCTCCCCGGCTCCCGGGGGAGGCACCGCCCAGGAATCTCCCGAGGTAGCGTGCACGTTGACCCTGATACCGCAGGGGGTATCAGTCGAAGGAGAATCACATGCAGCTCGACGGCGACGTCGTCAGCGGCGTCATCAACCGGCTGCGCCGCGTCGAAGGCCAGATCGGCGGGATCATCCGCATGCTCGAAGACGGCCGCGACTGCAAGGACGTCGTCACCCAGATCGCCGCGGTCTCCCGCGCCCTCGACAAGGCCGGCTTCGCGATCATCGCCTCCGGCCTGGAGAAGTGCATCGCCGCCGGCGAGGACGGTCAGCCCGACCGGGCCCAGCTGGAGAAGCTCTTCCTCTCGCTCGCCTGACGCCCAGTGGACCGGGTCGGCGCGGACGCGTCCGCGCCGACCCGGTCACGTTTCCCGCGTGCGCCCCGTCTCCCCGTCAGACCCGAACGGGCCATCGAGCGCCGACAGCTGGTGCCGCTCAGATTCGAGCGTCGAGAACCGTTGTAGGGGGCGGGCACTGTCGTCCACGCCGGCGAGCGGCCTGCAGACCGGCCAGGGTCCGTTCCCGGACCAGGCCTCGCTCGAACTCGGCAAGGCATGCAGCCAGGCGAAGGCTCGTTCGACAACGGTGGACGGCTTCTTCGGCAGGATCTCCAAGGTAGTTCTCCTTCCGGTGCGCTCCCGCGGTGTGCCCGAGGCCCTCGTCCGGGGTGGTCTCAGGCCGACGCGGGGTCGGCGGTCTTCAGCTTGTACCCGCAGCGGGAGGCATCGGCCCCCACGAGATCGCCCGGCCGCGGGTGGCGCGGGCGATCTCGGCGGCATCGAGGCTGTCGGTCTTGCCGCTGTTGCGGCGCACGGGAGCGGGGAGGTCGGGGGCTTGGGCCACCGCGTGCCCGTCGGTGGTGAGCGGTTCGGTGAGGATGGCTCCGTAGGAGCCGGCGCCGTCGACGACGACCAGGCAGGACCGGTCCTCGACGCGGCGCTGGAGCCAGGCCGGGCGCGGCGGAGCCCGGCCTGGCTGGTGGGGAACGCGCGGTCGTCGAGCAGGGCGCCGGTGGTGGCGTCGAGCAGGGCGAAGGTGGGGGTGGCGGCGTGGGTGTCCACGCCGACCAGCAGGGCGTAGGTGTCTGCGACGATGGGCATGCGGGTGTTCGTCCTGTTCCGGGGTGGGCGTCCGTGACGGGCGCCGGCCCGGGCGGAGAAGAGCTCTCGCGGCAGGACTGTGATGGGTCACGACTCGCGTGCACGGGTCGGACAGGCTTCTGATCACGCCAAGGAGAGCGGCAGGGCCGGCGCCGCGTCCCCTGGTTCGAGCGGGCAGTTCTCACTCAAGGCACCCCGCGGCGCCACCTTTTCCAGGAGCCACGCCCGAACCGGAGGTCCCACCACCGACCCTGCCAGCCAGCCCCAGGCCAGCTGCTCTCGAGTCTCACAGCCTTTTCCAGTTCGGCCAGCCCGCGAGGATCAGGGTCGGAACGGCATGGACGAGGGTGGTGGCCCGGCTGGGGCTGGCGCGGATCTTGCGGAGGATCTTCCAACTCTTGAGCTTTGATAGCGTTTCAGGCAGCGGATGATTTCTCGTTTGGAGAGTCCCTCGGCGGTTCGTCGTTGTGCGTACTCGCGTGTCTTCGGGTTCCAGCGGAGTCCCATCAGGACGGCGCGGTAGAGGGCGGCGTGGGCTCGGCGGTCGCCGCCTCGGTTGAGGCGGCGTCGCTGGGTCTGCCGGATGATGCCTCGACGGGGCTGACTCCACGGAGGGCGGCGAAGGAGGCCTCGCTGGTGCGGCGCTGTGGGTTGGCGCCGGCAGTGATCAGCAGGGTGGCCGCAGCGTCGGGACCGATGCCGTTGACTTCGGGCAGTTGCGGGGCGGTGGATGCGACAGCGGCGGCGATGCGGCGTTCGAAATCCCGGATCTCTGCGGCGAGGTAATGGATTCGGCGGGCGAGCTGGCGCAGCGTGTGGACGGTTGCCGCAGCGACGTCGTCGCGGCCGTCGGCGTCCATCTCGACGCAGTGAGCGATGAGCTGCTGGGGGCGAAGGTGGCGCCGGGCTTCACGCAGGGCGGGATCAGCGTTGACCAGCACCGCGTCGAGCTGGTTGAGCGCTTGGACTCGGCCCTTGACCGCCGAGTCCGTCGCGAGCTCGAGGATGCGCATGGCCTCTACCGGGCCATCTGCGGTCTTCGGCGTGGCGGTCGCGGTTTCGGCCAGGACTGCTCGGGCGACGGCCTCGGGGTCGACCACGTCGCTCCTGCCGCGTCGGCGACGGGCGGATCGGTCTGGACGGTTGACCTCGATAACGTGCACCCCGTCAGCCCGCAGCAGCCGGGTCAGCGCGCGCCGTAGGACCTGTCCCCGCCACGCCGGCCCGGTGTAGCCGGCCATGGCCGCGTGCCCAGGCGATCAGGTCTCGGTAGCCCGTCGTCGTTGTCGGGAAGTCGTGGGCGGCCAGCAGCCCACCGAGCGGGGTCAGGACCACGGCGACGTGGACGTCACGGTGGGTGTCGACGCCCAGCACGACTTCATCGTCACTGGGCGCGGTCGGACTCAGTCGGTTGCTCAGCCCTCTCCGCGCTGTGCCCGGCAGCCGAGTAGCCACAGCGCATCCAAGGCGGGGATGCCGTGACATCGAACGTGACGCGAAATGTCGTCGACCATCGACACCGGAGGGGGTGGAGAGGGATTTGCCGTCAGCGTTGTTGCTGGTAGGAGGCGTGAGAGGGGGTATCGACCCGTCTTACACCCGAGCGGTCGCAGGTTCGAACCCTGCCGCGCCCACCGGTTTGATCAGCAGAAACGGTCTTGCCACCATCGAGCGGGCCCCGTCGTGAGATCAAACGTGGTGCAAACTGCCTGCCAGCGTGATCGTCATGGCCGGTTCGACCCAGCGCCGCAAGCGCGAGCGAGGCAGCATCGAGGCGCTCCCGAGGGGGGCCCTCCGCGTCTCGGTGTACGCGGGGATCGATCCCGTCACGGGTCGGCGGCACTACCTGAAGGAGACCGTGCCGCCCGGGCCTGCAGCGCTGGCGGAGGCCGAGAAGGTCATGCGCCGGCTTGCGAACCAGGTCGACGAGCAGCGGCACCCGCGAACGAGCGCGACTGTCGACCAGTTGCTCGACCGCTACCTCGAGAACCTCGACGTCGGTCGGACGACGCACCGGATGTACACGAAGTACTTGGAGAAGCACGTGCGGCCGTTCATCGGCCGCCAGAAGGCCAGCGCGATCGACGCCGACGCCCTCGACTCGCTCTACGCCGAGCTCCGCCGCTGCCAGATCCACTGCACCGACAAGCGCGCTGTCGACCACCGCACGCCACGCGAGCACACCTGCGACGATCGCTGCCGTCGTCACGAGTGCAAGCCGCGTCTGAGCTTGGCCCCCAGCGCCGGACACTGTGATGTTGACCCCGCTTCACGGACACGTCGGTGAGGAGATCAGGCCCGACGGGCGGTCGATGGTTTCGAACTGTATGGGGCTCATCCACTCCAATGCGGAGTGTCGGCGACGGCGGTTGTAGAAGCC
>NZ_JAAXKZ010000157.1 GCF_012911875.1 Pseudonocardia bannensis
ACCTCCCGTGAGGGGTGCGGATGCCGTCAGACAGCTCCACACCACTCCAGGAGGTCCTCCCCAACAAGATCAATCAGATCGTGTCGTCACACACCCCCCGACTCGACCAACCTCCCCGGACAGCACATCTAGCCGGGCCGGCCTCGCACTCGCCTTCTGCCCGGAGGAGCAGCATGCACTCGGCCTGGTGGAACACGACAGCAGCGCTCGTCTGCTCGGCCGGAGCTCACCTCTGCCTCGGCTGCGCCGCGATGGTGGCCATGCACCTCGTCCCCGGCGCGGCCGATCCGCACCAGGGACCGGCCATCGCGGCGCAGCCTCCACCCTCGTCTTCACCGGCTACTTCGGCGCTCGGACGTGGACCTGGGCCGAGGCCGCGATGGCCGCGGCGCCGGCCGGCGCTGTGCCTCGCAGGCTCGCCGCGGTCCACGCCGGGCGACTGGCCGTGCGAGCCGAGTCCGCAGCTCACACCGCGATGAACGCGGTGATGGGGCTGACGTTCCTGGCCGCGCTCTGACCGCCCGAGGGGGAGGCGCCGGTGGTGGCCGCGCCCACCGGGTCCGGGCGGAGAACCCGGGTGACCGTCACTCCGGCGTGACCTCCGCCATCTCCGACCACGCCTCACCGTCGAGGTTCTGGTAGTTGATCTGTGGCCGCTCCGTGATCATGGCCGGCATCCATGCGAAGAACTTCGTGGCGTGCTCGGTGGCCACGTGTGCCGATCCCGCGTCGGAGTCGGCGAACGTCTCGACGATGACGAACTCGTTCGGGTTCTCGCCGTTCTCGTAGTAGTCGAACGAGACGTTGCCGGGCTCCTGCCGCACGTCGGCCGTGTACTGCTTGATCCCGGCCAGCCACTCGTCGCGCTTCTCGGGACGGATCCGGGCCTTGAGGACGATGAGAATCACTGAAGCCTCCCGTGGAGTTGCGGTGGAGTCGCGGCGGTCGTCCGGACGTCGGCGACGACTCGGACCTGGCGCGCGCAGTCTTCCACGCCGGAGATCGTGAACCGTCTCATTTGGCGACACCCCCGGCGCGTCCGCACGGGTCCGGGGATCCGTTGTTCCCCGCTGCCGGCACCGCGGCCGGAACGGCGCGGTACGCGACGGAACGAGGCGTCAAGAGCCCGCCGTTGGGTACTCGCCTGCCGAGCTGCCCGGGCCACTGCACGTACGGGCCGCGATGTGGCTCGGCGCGACGCTACATGTGGCGAGGAGGCTGTGGTGCCCGGAACCTGGCTGCTGGGACAACAGCGCGGGACCGGTCCCGCAGCGGGTGCGGCGGTCGACCGTGGCGGCGGCGGCACCCGCGCTCGGTCCGGCGATGAACCCCGCGCGATCCTGCTCTCGCTGCGCACCGACGGCACCGGAGGCGCTGCCGGTACCGGAAACGGTGACGGGTCGTCATCGCTGGAGGAGCTGGCCCGGCTCGCCGACACCGACGGGCTGGCTGTCGTCGGGGAGCTGAGGCAGGCCCGGGACCGTCCTGACCCCGCGACGTATCTGGGGTCCGGGAAAGTCGAGGAGCTGGCGCGGCTCGCGGAGCAGACCGACGCCGATCTGGTCGTCGCCGACGGCGAGCTCAGCCCCGCTCAGTTGCGCAATCTCGAGGACAGGACGGGAGTCCGGGTCGCGGACCGGACTGCATCGATCCTGGACATCTTCGCCGAACATGCCCGCTCCCACGAAGGCAAGGCCCAGGTCGAGCTCGCGCAGCTGGCCTACCAGCTGCCTCGGCTGCATGGCGGCGGGCAGGCGCTGTCCCGGATCGGCGGCGGCCGGACGGCCGGCGGCGCCGGCACCGGCGTCCGCGGCCCGGGCGAGCAGCGCCTGGAAACCCAGCGGCGTCGGCTGCGCAAGCGGATGACCACGCTGCGCCGCCAGATCGCCCAGCTCGCGCGCAGGCGGGAGACCACCCGCGGCCGCCGCGCCCACAACCGCGTGCCCTCGGTGGCCATCACGGGCTACACCAACGCCGGCAAGTCCGCGCTGCTCAACCGCCTGACCGGCGCCGACGCGCTGGTCGAGGACGCCCTGTTCGCCACCCTCGACCCCCTCGTGCGCCGCGCCCAGCTCCCGGACGGCTCCCCCCACACCTTCGCCGACACCGTCGGCTTCGTCCGCCACCTACCTCACCAGCTCGTCGACGCGTTCCGATCGACCCTTGACGAGGTCGCCACCGCCGACCTCGTCCTCCACGTCGTCGACGCCTCGGCTCCTGATGCCATGGAGCAGATCACGACCGTGCGCGGTGTCCTCAGCGAGATCGGCGCCACGGACAGGCCCGAGCTGCTCGTCCTCAACAAGATCGACGCCGCGCCGACGGAGTGGGTCAAGGCCCTGCACCATGCCTATCCGGACGCCGTCCAGGTCTCCGCACGGACCGGCGAGGGCCTGGACCAGCTACGACAGGAGATCAGCCAGAACCTCGACGGGACGCGGTGAGGCACGGCGTGGTGCAGCGGCGAGGGTCGGGCTGCCGACCCGGGCCCCGGCCCAGCCGTCAGACGGTGCCGGCCGGTGCACCGGGCTTTCGCGCCGGCCGTATCCGTTTCGACCGTGTGGTCCCGGCGCTGCGCCGGCTCAGCACGGGCGCCGATCAGCCGATGGACGGGGCTTGACCGCCGAGACCATCAGCGAGCTGCTGCGGGTCGAGATCGAAGCTGCGCAGCAGGTCGGCGTCGCGTTCGGTGTCGACCTTCTCGGGCAGCTCCGCGTCGGCCCTGGCAGCCGCCTCGGAATCGCCCGCGCTCCGGATCCGCTCCACCACCATGCCTTTGGGGATCTGCATTCCAGCGCATACCCGCCCACCGGCCTGGGCAACCGGTCGCAGGGAACGACCGAATCGATCTGCCGCTGCCGGCGGCCCGACGGGCGAGCTGGTCACCACGAACGGGATGCCGCGACCCAGTGCCTGCTGGCCGATGTCCGTGTCGGCGGCCGCAGCGACGCCAGGACCTCACCCGACGTCAGGTGCAAGACATCCCGGCACGTACCGGCCCGGGTCCGCCCGGCTCCCGATGCCGGCGCGGCAGGGGTGGCGCGTCAGCGTCCTAGGCTCGCGGGGTGGCCCGGGGGCGATCTCAGCGCCCCCGGGCCACGCGTCGTCAGGCCGGTGCCAGGCTGACCCGGCGGTTGGCCAGATCCAGCTGCAGGATCCGGACCGAGACCGACGCGCCGAGCTGCGGCTCGGTGGACCATTCCGACCGGTGCAGCAGGCCCTCGACGCCCTCGTGCAGGTTGACGAAGGCCCCGAACGGTACGACCGAGGTGACGACCCCCTCGATCAGCGTGCGGGAGCACTGCCGTACGAGGAATTCCTGCCACGCCGGCTCCGGCGTCATGTGCTGCGGTGTGTTCATGTGATTTCACCTCCTTCCACCGCGGAACGCGCACTGTCCGCGGTGGGCGGCGGGCCCCTGGCCCGCCCGGTGTTCACAGATCTGCCGGGAACCCGTCTCGCTCGTGGCCCAAGGCCGACCCGGCAGTCACACGACGAACGTAACAGCCGGCGATCACGGCCTCAATGGGCCGAAGACGGATGCGGCGGGCCTGGTCGAGCGAAGCGGTGGCCTACATCGAACGCCACAACTTCGATCGGATCGGGATTTCCTGCAACACCTGCGCACCCGACTCCGATACTCGGAAGGGCCGGTGCCGCCACCGCGCGTGCGCCGGGGATTGATCTTCTGGTCGACGAAAGGCAGCTCATTGGTCAGGCAACCCGGCTCCGATCCGCTCCGCCATCTCGCAGCGTGGCAGCGATGAGTCACCCGCAGACCGTCGGGACGTCGTCCCCGGCCGAGGTGCCACGGCCCGCACCTGCGGTGATCGCCGCCGTGCGAGCGTCGTGCCACGCGGTGGCCCACCGGCCGGTGCGCCTGGCCGAGGCGTTCTACGAGCACCTGTTCGAGATGGCTCCGCAGCTGCGGGCGATGTTCCCTCCCGACCTGACCGGGCAGATGCAGAAGATGAGCGACACCCTGCTGGGTGCCGTCGCGCAGCTCGACACGGCGGACACGGCGGAACTGGAGGTCGCGCTACGCCGGCTCGGAGCCGATCACCGCACACGCTTCCGGGTCGAGCCCGAGCACTACCAGTACATCGGCCACGCTCTGACCCGGGCCGTGCGGGATGTGTCCGGACAGGGGTACACGGGTTCCTTGAGCTCGGCCTGGATCGCGGTCTACCAGTGGATCGCCGCGCACATGACCGCGGGCGCCCAGGCGGCGGAGTCGGAGACATCGACGGCGGATCAATCGCCGATCGCCTTGCCGCAACCCCGCGAGCCCCGAGAAGACGATCTCGATCCTGCCTCCCGCCCGCATGACTGGCACCGGGCCGACAGGTAGGACGAACAGGTAGCGGTCGGCCGGGGGCGTCGCTCACCGGACCATCTCCGCGTCATCCGCGTGCCGGTCGCGACGGCACCGTCAGCCGCTACCGGGAACGGCTGCGGTGTCGTCGCGGCCCGTCCACCCTGCCCCTGGTGTTGCTCGGCCTAGCCCGTCGATCGCCATCGTCGCGTCGGTTCACGGTGTGGCAGAGGGCACGGGGACGATGGTCTGGGTCTCCCACGCGCTGCACACCGAGAGCCCGGTGCCGCGATCGACGGCGACGTCGAACGCGCCCGCCCCGAGTCGCTCCTGGAGAACGCCCCGGGCCCGGTGGAGCCGTGCGGCGGCGGCGCCGAAGGCGAGTTCGACGCCGGCCAGGTAGCGGTTGCGGACCGACGCTGCGAGCCTGCGGCTGCGCTCGAGGAGGTCGATCGCGCGGTCCGGGTCCGCACCGGAGATCGCCTCGCCGGCTGCCTAGCAGGCCCAACCCGTCGCGGTCGGGTTGCGCGTGGTCGCGGCGAGAGCGCCGGACCGGTCGGCGAGGGCGTCGACGGCCTGGACGTGTTCCTCACGTCCGGGAGGGAAGGCTGAGCGCCTGGACACGGCACACACCCCGGTGTACTTGCTTGATGAGGCCCGCCAGGACACCCTGGGCCGGTGAGTGACAAGCCCATCGAACTCGATCTCGACGACGCGGGCGTGGCGAGGAGCCTCCCGCAACCCCTGCACCCGCGTGACGAGGTGCAGCAGGTCCCCTACCGGCCGGTGCAGTTCCGAGACGACGACCTGCCGAGTGCCCTGGAACGGGCGGCGGCGTGGCTGCGCGAGGCCCAGGCGTGGCTGGGCGAGGACGTGGACGTGATCGCGATCCACCTCGACTACGACGAGCGTGACGGGTCGCCGTACTACGACGTCAAGCTGCTGTGCAACGAGGAGGACCTGGCGGGGGCGCCCATCGCGGTGCGCGAGCAGGTCGCAGGAAGGGCCATCGGGTAGCGGGAGCGTCTCGCCCCGTCCGACATTCGTCAACGGTGTCCGGGCGGGCCTGCCTGGGCCAGGGCGTCGACCTCCCGGAGGGCGACGGTCAGGGCCGCGAGGTCGGCCCGTCCGCCGCCGGCGATGTCGTCGAGGACGCGCACGCAGCGGTTCGTGGTGGCCGCGCTCCGGCCCAGCCAACGGCGCACCCGGTCCTGGGCGTTCGTCCCGGGCTCGCCGGTTCGGAGCACCTCGGCGGTGAGCGAGGCGTGCACCGCGTAGAGCGAGTCGCGCAGCGCTCCCTTCGCGAGGGCCTCCCAGTGGTCGTCGCGGGGCAGCTCCAGGATCCGCTGGCAGCCTCCGACAGCGCCGACCTGCGGGGCGAGCGCGGATTCCCGCCGGTGGCCGTACCCCACCGGCGGGCGCATCGACGGGTGGTCAGGACCTCGCGCCCACTGCCGTCAGCCCCTGTGTTGCAGGAGCGGAACGGAGGGGTCGGCAAGCCGGTCGAGGTCGACGGGGGCGTCGGATCCGATCAGCTCCTGCACCGGGGCGATGCCCTCGTCCCACTGGTTGACGTGCATCCCGGCCACGACCCGGTCCGCCGCGAGCCAGAAGGCGTAGAACATCTGAGACCCGACATCGCCGCGGATGAGGACGGTGTCGTAGCCCCCCGGGGGATACCACCCCGCGTACTCCATCCCGATGTCGTACTGGTCGGTGAAGAAGTACGGGATGCGGTCGTGGACGACGTGGCGGCCGAGCATGCTCTTGGCCGCGATCGGCCCGGTACCGAGCGCATTGGCCCAGTGCTCGACGCGGATGGGGGCGCCGTAACGCGGGTGGAACGCCCTCGCCACGTCGCCGGCGGCGTAGACGTCGGGGTCGGCGGTCCGCAGCGTCTGGTCGACGAGCACCCCGTCGTCGACGGCCAGCCCGGCGCGCTCGGCCAGCTCCGTGCGGGGACGGGCACCCACGCCCACGATGACGACGTCCGCGGGTATCTCGCTGCCGTCGTCGAGCGTCAGTGCCCTGACCTGCCCGCTGCCGCGAAGATCGGTGACGCTCCGCCCGAGTCGGAGGTCGACGCCGTGGTGCCGGTGGACATCGGCGAAGAAGGTGCCGATCTCCGGTCCGAGCGCGGCGTGCAGTGGTGACGGCCGCGGTTCGATGACCGTCACGTGGCAGCCGTAACCGCGGGCCGCAGCTGCGGCCTCCAACCCGATCCACCCCGCGCCGACGACGACCACCCGGCCGCCGCCGCGAATCGCGGCGCGCAGCCGCTCCGAGTCGCCGACGCTACGTAGGTGGTGCACGCCGCCCAGGTCCGCGCCGGGGACGTCGAGGCGGCGCGGGGACGCGCCGGTGGCGAGTAGCAGCTTGCGGTAGCCGAGTCGTTCACCGCTGTCGAGCTCCACCTGGTGCGCAGGCGGGTCGAGGGACGTGACGCGGCAGCCGAGCAGTAGTTCGACGTCGTTGTCGCGGTACCAGCCCTCGTCGTGGACGTAGAACTTGGCCTTGTCCTCGGTGCCGAGGAGATAGCCCTTCGACAGCGGCGGCCGTTCGTAGGGCCGTTCGGTCTCGGCTCCGATCAGCACGACTCTGCCGTCGAAGCCCTCCTCGCGCAGCGTCTGGGCGGCCTTCGCCCCGGCGAGGCCCGCGCCGACGATCAGGTGGGTCGATCCGGTGGTCATGGGGCTGCTCCTTGCCTCGGGGGTGGGTCAGCCGCTGACGCCGGTCAGGGCGAAGAACTCCTGCCGGGAGCGGGCGTCCTCTCGCAGCACCCCGTGCAGGGCCGAGGTGACGGTGCGGGATCCGGTGGCGCGCACGCCGCGCAGCGACATGCACAGGTGCTCGGCCTCGATCACCACTCCGACGCCCTTGGGTCCGAGGTCCTCCTGGAGCCGGTCGGCGACCTGCTGGGTCAGCCGCTCCTGGACCTGCAGGTCCCGGGCGAACAGCTCGACGACGCGAGCCAGCTTCGACAGCCCGAGGATGCGCGCGCCGGGCAGGTATCCGATGTGGGCGACGCCGTGGAAGGGAAGCAGGTGATGTTCGCACAACGACTGCAGCGGGACGTTCTTGGCGAGCACCAGCTCGTCGTAACCCTCGTCGTTCGGGAACGTCGTCAGGTCGAACTCCCGCGGGGTGAGCAGCTCGGCGAAACAGTGAGCGACGCGGCGCGGCGTGTCGGTCAGGTGCTCGGCGGCGGGGTCCTTGCCGAGGGCCACCAGAAGGTCTGCCACCGCCCGCTCGGCGGCGGGCAGGTCCACACCGTCTCGATGAGACACAACCACCCGGAAGCTCCGGTGCCGGGCGCCCGGCGGTCGCCCGTACCGCCGGGCACCCGGCTCGCTCATCTCGGTCTGGCCGGCCGACGGTCCCGAGGCCATCACGCCCGCCGGGACCACGGGTGGCCAGGCGCGTACCGGGAGGCCAGCAGGGCCAGCGCGACCGCGGCCAGCAGGAGGCCGAAGTCCCGCAGCGCGACGTCGTAGAAGCCGGAGAGGGTCAGCAGGTTGACGATGATGCCGAACAGCCACGCGGCGACGAGCCAGCCACCGAACCGCGGCACCACCGCGACCACGACCCCGGCCACGATCTCGACGACGCCGACGACATACATCGCCTGCTGCGCGGTACCGGGGACGACGCCGTCGATCCACGGGGCGAGGTACTGCGGCCAGTCGACGAGCAGGTTCGTGAACTTGTCGAGACCGAAGAGGATCGGCGCCACGGCGAACCCCGTGCGCAGCAGCAGGAACGCTCGATACGCCGGGTCGGACCGGTCGGCGCTGCGGCCCGTGGGGACCTTCGATACATCGGTGGCCATGATGACTCCTCTAAAGACAACATCGACCTTTGATAGAAGGAACGTAGACCCCCGGGACGTTTTTCGTCAATAGAAGCTGTCTATAGAGTGGGGTCATGCAGGAGTGCGAGGGGGACCAGGTCGCCGCCGTCGCCGCGCTCGACGAGCCGACCCGTCGCCGGCTCTACGACTACGTGGTGCGCCAGCCGGGGCCGGTGAGCCGCGACGAGGCCGCCACGGCGCTCGAATTGCCCCGCACGACCGCGGCCTTCCATCTCGACCGGCTGGCCGATCAGCGGCTGCTCGACGTCGTCTTCGAGCGCCGCACCGGTCGCACCGGTCCGGGCGCGGGTCGACCGGCCAAGCTGTACCGGCGGGCGACGTGCGAGATCACGGTGTCGCTTCCCGAGCGTCGTTACGACCTGGCCGGTCAGCTCCTGGCCGCCACGGTCGAGGACGCCGACCGCTCGGGGGTCTCGCCACGCGCCGTGCTCGACCGTCGTGCCTACGAGTTGGGCGCTCAACTCGCCCAGTCGGCTCGGGCTGCCGCGGGGGGGCAGGACGGTCGAGCCACCGCGTGGCGTGTGCTCGAGGCCTACGGCTACGAACCGCGGGCCCACGACAGTGACGTCGCCCTGGGGAACTGTCCGTTCCATGCCCTGGTGCGGCAGCACACCGAACTGGTGTGCGGGATGAACCTGCGAGTGTTGACCGGACTCCTCGACGGCCTCGCCCCCACCGGGTTGGGCGCCCGGCTCGATCCTGCTTCGGGCCGCTGTTGCGTGAAGCTCGAGGCGGTTGCTCGCACGGCGAGCTGAGCTACGTCCCGGAGCTCAGCCCGCGGCCGTTCGGGCCGGTCTCGCGCGGAGCACGGCGACCGGGCTGTGGGTGTGGCGGAGCAGTATCCGGCTCACGGAGCCGAGGACGGTCCCACGGATCCCACCCCGGCCTCGAGAGCCGACGACCGTGAGCGCAGCACCGGCCGACTCGGTGATGAGCGCGTGTGCGGGGTGGGCCCGTACGAGCTTGGGTTCGACGGCGACGTGGGGAAAACCTCGGGTCCAGACCGCCAGGGCCTCGTCGAGTACGCGTCGTTCGGTGCCCTCGTTCGCATTCTCGTCATCCACTGTGCCCTCGAGGTCGGCCGGGCCTCGCGGGGTCCACGCGTGGAGCGCCGTGAGGCCGATTCCCCGCTGCGCGGCGGCCTGGAAGGCGTAACCGACCGCTCCGATCGACGGCCAGGAGCCGTCGACGCCGACCACCACCCGGGCTGCCGAGGGTCCGGGTGCCACGTTGCGGAAGGGATGGACGACGGTGACGGGGCAGGTCGCGCGCGCGACGACGTGCGCACCGACCGACGGGCTGAGCAGGCCCCGCAGCCGGCCGAGGCCCCGGTTGCCGAGGACGACCAGGTCGGCTTCCCGAGCCTGGTCGAGAATCACCTGGATGGCGGGCCCGATCAGCAGTCGCGGCGTGATGCGACAGTCCGGTGTGACCGACCGGGCGCGGACGACGGCGCCCTCGAGGACCTGCGCGGCCGCCTCTCGGGATCCGCAGTCGCCTGTTCCCGCGGCGACCCCGAACGGATCCACGGCCGCGGGCCAGGAGAACGCATGCACGATGTGCATGGGGGCGCTTGCGGGTCGCCGCCTCGGCGGCCGCCCAGTCCACGGCGTCGAGCGCGGAGCCGGATCCATCGACCCCGACGACGACGGGAGCTCGTCCGCGGGAGGCGTTCACCGGTGCCCGCTCACAGGCCGGGCCGCGCGCCGTTCGGCCCGGGCGCGCCGAGGCCGCGGTCGCCGGGCGGGCGCACGCCGGCCGCTGCCGCCGGGCCGGTCGGCGGCGCTGCGGCCGCGCCCACGGTGGTCCTGTCGGCCGGCTGGTCCGCGGAGGGTGCTGCCCGTTCCAGGAAGCGCAGCAGTTCGACGGGGAAGGGCAGTACGAGCGTCGAGTTCTTCTCCGCGGCCACCTCGACCACGGTCTCCAGCAGGCGCAGTTGCAACGCGGCCGGGTGCTCGGCCATCACCTCGGCGGCCTGTGCCAGCTTCTCCGAGGCCTGCAGCTCGCCCTCGGCGATGATCACCCGGGACCGTCGTTCCCGCTCCGCCTCGGCCTGACGCGACATGGACCGCTTCATCGTCTCCGGCAACGCCACGTCCTTGATCTCCACGCGGTCGATGTGCACCCCCCAGCCCAGGGCCGGACTGTCGATCATCAGTTCCAGGCCCTGGTTGAGGCGCTCGCGGTTGGACAGCAGATCGTCGAGCTCGCTCTTGCCGATGATCGAGCGCAGCGAGGCCAGCGCGACCTGGCGGATGGCGGAGTCGTAGTCCTGGACGTCGACGACCACGCGCACCGGGTCGACGACCCGGAAGTAGACGACGGCGTCCACCCGGACCGTGACGTTGTCGCGGGTGATGCCGTCCTGGGCGGGCACCGGCATGGTCACGATCTGCATGTTGACCTTCTGCAGGCGATCCGCGATCGGCACGATCATCGCCAGCCCGGGGCCCCGGGTCTCGGCGCGGACCTGTCCGAACCGGAAGACGACACCCCGCTCGAATTGCTTCACCACCCGGACGCTCGTCCCGAGCCATACCGCGCCGAATGCCAGCACTGCGATCAGTGCATAGAGAACGATCATGTGGTCCTCCGCGGCCTACCAGTGATCGCCCGGACCGTCAGGTTGCCGGGGGAGCGGTGTCGTCCGATCGGTGCGAGGCCTTCCAGAGCAGGGCGGCCATCGCGGCGAGGGTCAGAGCGCCGGTCAGCGATCCCGCCGCGAGCAGGACCACGGCGAACGTCGCGGTGATCACGAGCAGGCTCGTGTACGCGCGCTGCTCCAGTCCGGTCGGCGCGCGGCCGGGTCGTGGCCCGACGGCGTCGAAGGACCGGACCAAGCCGGGGTCCTCGATCAGTAACCGGCGCTGGATCTCGTGCAGCACCTTGCGTTCACGGTCGCTGAGCACGACGCACCACCTCCTGGAGTGCCTCGCGGCCTGGTGCGGCCCGCGCAATTTCTATCGTAGCACGATATATAAGGCTGACAGGCGGCCGAGGGGCCGGGCAGACGTGGTGTCATGTGGCCATGGCGGGCGAGGACGAGGGTGGGGAAGCGCTGACGAAGAAGGATTTCGAGGCGTTGGCCCGGTTCCGCTTCGGCATCCGCTCGTACCTGCGCTTCAGTGAGGAGACCGTGCGTGGTCACGGCCTCACCCCGCAGCAGTATCAGCTGCTGCTGGCGTTGAAGGGATTTCCCGGCCGGGAGTGGGCGAGCGTGCGGGAGCTGGCCGACCGGCTCCAGTTGCGTCACCACAGCGTGGTCGAACTGGTCAACCGAGCGCAGCGGCAGGGTCTCGTGCAGCGGGCAGCGCACCCGGACGACGCGCGGGCGGTGCGAGTGCTGCTGACGCCGGAAGGGGACCAGGTTCTCGCGCGCCTCAGCGCCCTGCACCGCGACGAACTGCGCCGGATGGATGAAACGCTCACCCTGCCGACGTGGAACGCGCCTTCCGAGGGCGGGCCCGCGTCCACACCGTGACTGTCATCCACTGTCCGGTCGTCGACGCTCGTCGGCCGGACGGGTCAACGCTTCGTGGTCACCCCGACCGGTCGGGCCCGGCCCGCGTCGGCTCGATTCGCAGCACGACCCGCCGTTCCCGCCGCATGGCGTCGCGGTACTCGTCCCAGTCCGGGTGCTCACCGGACACTCGCCGGTAGTAGTCGACGAGCAGGTCCAGCGCCTCGGGCTGCTCGACCACCTCGGCCCGGCCCTCGACCTGGATCCATCGCCCGAAGAACTCCTCGGGTAGTACGCACATCCACACCCGCGGATCGCGCCGCACGTTGCGCACCTTGTAGGCGGCCTCGCGGGTGCTGACCAGTACGCGCCCGTCCTCGCCCACGGCAGCCAGTACCGGCGACATCTGTGGAGTGCCGTCCTCGCGCGACGTCGCCAGGACGACCCTCGGTTGTTCGCGCATCACCGCTCGCGCATCGTCGAGATCCATCGATCCTCCCGGGTGTCGACGCTCTGGAGGGAGCATGCCTGCCACGGCGCCCGTCACCTACCGAGGAGCGGATCCGGGCGGGAACTGTCGCCCGGACGGGCGTGAACGACCCTTGCCGCCCTGTCCGGTTCACCGACCGAATATAGCGTTGGTGAGATACCATTCAAGTTATGTCGCCGTCGCGTCACACGTCCTTCCCCGGCCTTCAGGGGATGCTCGATCGCCGCCGGGCCCTGATGAACGAGCTCGTCACGGCCCGCCGGGAGAGCGGCCTGAGCCAGACCGACATCGCTGCCCGGATGGGCACCTCGCAGTCGGCAGTGGCCCGCCTGGAGCGGGGTGACGTCGACGCCCGCCTGTCCACCCTGGAGCGGTATGCGGCAGCCCTCGGCCGGACCGTCGACTGGCAGATTCGATCGCACGAGGAGGCTCCATGAC
>NZ_JAAXKZ010000158.1 GCF_012911875.1 Pseudonocardia bannensis
GATCCGGTATCCACACCGGCGCCCGCAGCGGGCGGAGCCGGCTCGGCCGCGGCACCGGACGTGCCGGCCCCGGCCGGATCGTCGTCCCCGGCCCGGCCCCCTCCCCCACGCCGTAGCCGGCCGCGGGTCCGCTCGGCCAGCACGTACAGCACCGGGACGAGTACCAGGGTCAGCAGCGTGGAGCTGATCAGGCCTCCGATCACCACGATCGCCAGCGGCTGGGAGATGAACACCCCGCCGCCGGTCAGGCCCAGGGCCATCGGCAGCAGCGCGCACACCGTCGCCACCGCCGTCATCAGGATCGGGCGCAGCCGCTGCGCCGAACCCTCGACGACCGACACCATCAGTCCCCGGCCGGCGCGCCGGTACTGGTTGACCAGGTCGATCAGCACGATCGCGTTCGTCACCACGATGCCGACGAGCATCAGCATGCCGATCAGCGCCGGGACGCCCAGCGGTGTGCCGGTGACCAGCAGCAGCCCGAGCGCGCCGGTCGCCGCGAACGGGATCGCCACCAGCAGGAGCAGCGGCTGGAGCAGGCTGCGGAAGGTCACGACCATCACCAGGTAGACCACCGCGATGGCGACGAGCAGTGCGAGGCCCAGCTGCGTGAACGCCTCGTCCTGCTGCGCGCTGACCCCGCCGATCTCCGCGGTCGCGCCCGCCGGCAGGACGAGCCCGTCGAGCCGGTCCTGCATCGCCGTGGTGACCGCGCCGAGGTCGTCGGCGGCGGGCCGGGCCGTGATCAGCGCACTGCGGGCGCCGTCGGTGTGGCTGATGCTGGGCGGGGTGCTGGTCTGGCTGACCGTGGCGACGTCGCGGAGCGGGATCGTGCCACGCGGCCCGGGCAGCGGCAGCGCCCGAAGCGCCGCGAGGTCGGCCGGGGCGGAGCCGGTGCGCAGCACGACGCTCTGCTCGACACCGTCGACGGTCAGCGTGCCGACGGTGGAGCCGCGCAGCGCGGTGGCGACCGACTGCCCGATCTGGGCCTCGGTGAGGCCGGCCTCGGCGGCCCGGCGCCGGTCCACGGCGACGTTCACGCTCGCCTGCGCGGCCGCCAGGTTGTTGTGGACGTCGGTGGCGTCGGGGATCTCGCTGACGGCTTGCTGCACCTGGTCGGCGGCCCGGGCGAGCACGTCCGGGTCCTCCGCGCGGACGACGACCTGCAACTCGTTGCCGAACCCGCCGTGGCCGGCCTGCACGGTGAGCGTTCCCGCCCCGGCGGGCCCGCCCAGGCCGTCGAGCCGGGCGCGCAGGTCGTCCTGCACCGCGGTGGCGTCGGCATCCGGGTCGAGCGTCACCGAGAACCGGGTGGCGGTGGTGGAGGCGAGCCCCGGAGGGGGACCGAAACCGCCCGATCCGCCGGCCGGTGAGCCGACCGTGACCTGGTAGCTCTGCACGCCGGCCGTCCCGGCGAGAACGGCCTCGACCTCCCTCGCGGCCGCGTCGGCCGCGGGCAGCCCGGTCCCGGGCGGCATCTTCTGGCTGACCGACAGGGTGTCGCCGCCGGCGTCGCCGAGGAAGTTGGTCCGCAGCTGCGGGACGAGCGCCAGCGTGCCCAGCAGGATGGCCACCGCGATGACCAGCGAGACGACCGGGTGGCCCAGCGCCGCCCGCAGCACCGGCAGGTAGCCGGCCTGCAGCCAGGTGCGCTCGGCCGTCTCCCCGGCTGGTTCCCCCGCGAGGGGCGGGTCCGCGACCGGCGAGGCCGGGCGGCGCAGCACCATCGACGCCAGCACCGGGACCACCGTGAGCGACACGACCAGCGAGGCGAGCAGCGCCGCCGTGACCGTCACCGCGAAGGGCCGAAACAGCTCCCCGACCTGCCCGCCGACGAGTCCGATGGGCGCGAACACCGCGACCGTCGTGATCGTCGAGGCGGTGATCGCGCCCGCCACCTCCCGGATCGCGGTGAGGATCGCCCGGTGCCGGTGTCCGCCGTACCCGATGTGCCGCTTGATGTTCTCGATGACGACGATCGAGTCGTCGACCACCCTGCCGATCGCCACGGTCAGCGCGCCGAGGGTGAGGATGTTGAGCGTGTAGCCGCCGAGGTCGAGCACGATCATCGTGATCAGCACCGACAGCGGGATCGACACCGCCGTGACCAGGGTGGCCCGCACCGACAGCAGGAACCCGAGGATCACCAGCACGGCGAACAGCAGCCCGAGCAGTCCCTCGGTCGTCAGATCGTCCACCGACTGCTGGATGAACGGCGCCTGGTCGAACACCACGGTGACCTGGGCGTCCTGGGCGCTGCCGCCGAGCAGGTCGGCGATGCGCGGCAACGCGCCGCGGACCTCGTCGGAGACCGCGACGGTGTTCGCGTCCGCCTGCTTCGTGACCCCGACGCCGATGCTCGGCACACCGTTGGTCCGGGTGTAGCCGGTGGCCGGCGCGGGCTCGGCCGTGACCGTCGCGATGTCGCCGAGCCGGACCGGGGCCCCCGCACCCGGCGCGGCCGCGGCGCCCGGCGGCGCGGCGGACGGACCGACGTACAGATCCCGCAACTGATCGACCGAGGTGATCGGACTGCCGACCTCGACGGTGAGCGGATCGGTGTCGGGGTTCAGCTGCCCGGCCGGCACCCGCACGCCGTTGGCCTGCAACAGCGTGGAGATCGCACTGAGGGACACCCCGCGCCGGGCGGCCTCGGCGGTGTCGACCTCGATGGTGATCCGGGGATCGCGGATCCCGGACAGCGTCACGTCGCCGACCCCGTCGAGCCCTGCCAGCAGCGGTTGCACCTGGTCCCGCAGGATCGCCGCGACCTGATCGTCGCCGAGCTGCGAGGACACCGCGAGCTGGACGATCGGCAGGCTGTCGGTGCTGCCGGTGAGCACCTGCGGCGTGACGTCGGGCGGCAGCCGCACCCCCTGGACGGCCCGCTGCACGCGCGAGGTGAGCTCGTCGAGGTTCGAGCCGTACTCCAGGTTCAGCGTGATCACCGAGGTACCGCCCGAGCTGGTCGACCGGGTGTCGGTGATCCCCTGGATACCGCCGATCGCCGTTTCGAGCGGGATGGTGACCTGCTGCTCGACGACGTCGGGCGATGCGCCCGGGTACGGGGCGAGCACCGACGCGACCGGCACGTCCAGCGACGGGAACAGTTCCTGGCGGATCGACGTCGTGCTGATCGTGCCGAAGACGATGACCAGGATCGTGACCAGACCGACGATGGCTCGGTTGGCGAGACTGAGACGAGCGAGCCAGGTCATGGGGTCGGCCTCCGGACGGGTTGGGGGAGACCGATTAGATACTACGTCCGAGCCAAAGTATTAGCCTGCGGCTGAGACTTGGCTGAGTACCCGGTGGCCGGGTACCGGAGGTGGCCGGGAGGGGGCGGTACGTGAGCGCCGGAGCCGACGACGGAGCGCCTGCGGACGCCGCGGCCGACGACCACGAGCGTGACACGCTGCTGGCGGCGATCGAGTCCCACGAGGTGGTGCTGCGCCGCAGCCTCACCCGGTTCGGCCCGAACCCGGTGCTGGACAGCGGCCTGACCATGCAGCAACTACGGGTACTCATGCTGCTGTCCACCGACGGCCCGCTGGCCCAGGGCGACCTCGCGCAGGGGCTGCACGTCGGCCTCGCGACGGTCACCGGGCTGATCGACCGCCTCGTGGCCCGTGGCCTCGTCGAACGCACCGAGGACCCCCGGGACCGGCGGATCCGGCTGGCCCGGCTGGCCCCCGACGGCGTCGACCTGATCGATCGCATCGCCACCGCGGGGCAGGAGGTCCGCCGCCGGCTGCTGACGCTGATCGACATCTCCGCGCTGCGAGGGCTCGAACACGGGCTGGCCGCCCTGCGTGCGGCGTTGGAACGCGAGTTCCCCTGAGGCGCGGCCTGATCAACCGTTCGTGAGCGCGGACCGGACCATCGCCTGATACTCGGGTGGGATCCCCTCGGCGAGGGCGGTGCGCACCGCCCCCCGGAGCAGGAGGACTCCCGTATCCGGTCCTTCTCGAACGACGCAGCCGGGGATCGGCGCGCGTCTCGTCCCACCGCCGTTCGGCCCATCTCGCTGCCGGGAGGCCGACCTGCCCTCAGACCGCTGCCACCGCCGCGGGCCTGGCCGACCGGGTGAGCACGACCCCGGCGAGGATCAGCACCCCGCCCGCGACCTGCATCGCCGAGGGCACCTCAGCCAGCAACAGCCACGACGCCACCGCCGACGCGACGACCTCCAGCAGGGCGACGAGCGACCCCCGTGACGCCCCGATCCGGGCGATCGCGGCCACGCCCGTCAGGTACGCGAACACCGTCGAGACCAGCACCAGGACCACCGCCGCCGCCGGCCACCCGATGTCGGCCCCGCCGAGCAGCACCGGCGCCGCGGCGACGTCGACCACCACCGGCAGCAGCCCCACCAGGCCGAGCAGCGCGACGGTCATCACACCGACGCCCATGCCCACCCCCGCGAGCACCAGGGGCGGGGTGGTGGCCCCGGCCCGGTCGGCCACCAGGAAGTACGACGCCTGACAGGCCGCGGCCAGCAGCCCCCAGGCCACTCCCTCCCAGCGCAGCCCCACCCCGGTCCAGACCTCGACCACCAGGGTCAGGCCCAGCATCGCGACCACGCCGCCGAGCAGTGTCCGAGGGCTCGGGGGCTGCCGGCGGACCAGCCACACCCAGCCGATCACCACGATCGGCCCCAGGTACTCGAGCAGCAGCGCGACGCTGACCGGCATGTACCGCACGGCGTTGAAGAACGCGACCTGCACGCCGGCCATCGCCAGCACGCCGTAGAGCAGCAGCGCGAGCCCGTCGGCGCGGACCGCCGCGACCACCCCGGGCCGGACGGCGGCGAGCACCAGCGCCAGCACGACCGCCGCCCCACCGAGGCGGACCAGCACCGCGCCGCCGGCCGACCAGCCGGCGTCGATCAGCGCCTTCGCGAACGGGCCGGACAGCCCGAACGACAGCGCGGACAGCACCGCGAGGCCGAGACCCAGCGGCAGCGCCGGCGCTGCCCGCGCCGGTACCCCCGGCACCGGGCGGTTCAGCTCTCGGCGCCGGTCACCGGGGTCAGCCCGGCGGCCTCGATCCCGGCCACCGCGGCGGCTTCGTCGTTCAGCGACGCGTCACCGGTGACACCCACCGCTCCGATGACCTGGCCGTCGGCGTCGAGCACGAACACACCGCCGGGCACCGACAGGATGCGCCCGCCCGCGAGGTTCGCGACGGAGGTGAAGAACTCCGGAGAGTCGGCGGCGCGCGCGGCGATCGCCCGGTTCGTCATCCCCATCCCGAGCACCCCCCAGGCCTTCGCCACCGCGATGTCCGGCCGCAGGTTGCCCGAACCGTCCTGGCGGGCCAGCGCGACGGTCACGCCCCCGGGGTCCAGGACGGCCACGGTCAGCGGGTTGAACCCCTGCTCGGTGCCGTGCGCCAGCGCGGCCTTCACGATCGTCTCGGCCTGCTCCAGGGTGATGCTGCTCAAGGCTCCGGTTCCTCACGGTTCGGCGGCGATGTCCGGCAGTGATTGTGCTCGGTCGGCACCGGATCTACAGCAGGAGCACCCATCCGCCTGCGATCAGTGCCGCCACGCCGACCGACCAGAACAGCGCGGCCCACATGCCGCCGGGCACGCCGGTCATCCGGGCGAGCGCGTCGGCGTCGGAGTTGCGGTACAGCCCGCGGCGCCGTCCCCGCTGCAGCTCCCGGACCGCCCGCAGGCCGCCGAACAGCAGGAACCAGCACAGGGCCGCGGCGAAACCGGCCCGGACGTCGGGCGCGGCCCAGAACGCGACGGATCCGACGACGCCGCCGGTGAGCAGCACCGCCAACGCGCCGAACAGGTTGCGAATGTGGATCAACGTCGCGACCAGCAGCGCCACCGCGATCCACAACATCACCCGCGACCGGTCGCCCGCCACCAGGGCCGCGCCCGCCAGGCCCAGCAGCGGCGGTGCCGGGTAACCGCCGAGGAACGTGAGGATCAGCCCGATCCCCCGGCCCGCACCGGTGGACTCGGTGACGCCGGAGGTGTCGGCGTGCAGCCGGATACCGGTGAGCCCGCGCCCGGTGACGATCGCCGACAACGCATGTCCGCCCTCGTGGGCGATGGTCACCACGGTCCGCGTGAGCCGCCAGGACACCGACCACACCACCACGACGAGTGCGAGGACACCGGCGGCCAGCACCGCCGGGCGGCCGGCCGCCGTCTCGAGCGCGGTCCGCAGGACGTCGGTCAGCGGTGGCACGGATCCGGCCGACAGCACCTGCACGGGGGCCAGTGTGTCAGCGGACCCTGTCAGATCACTGTGGGCCCGCCGGGTAATCGCTTGACCCTCCCCCCGCTGGAGAGTCGAAGGTATCCCCATGACCACGCGGACCGAACCCACGCTGCTCACCATCGGCGAGCTCGCCCGGCGGTCCGGCGTGCCGGTCCGCACCATCCGGTTCTGGTCGGACTCCGGCGTCCTGCCGCCGACCGACCGCTCCGCGGGCAACTACCGCCGCTACGACGCCGCCGCCGTGGCCCGGCTCGACCTCGTGCGCACGCTGCGCGAGCTCGGGCTCGGGCTGACCGACGTGCGACGGGTGCTGCTGCGCGAACGCGGGGTCGACGAGATCGCCGCCGCGCACGTCCGCGCCATCGACAGCCGGATCCGCGCCCTGCGGGTGCAGCGCGCCGTGTGCACGCTGCTCGCCCGCGGTGCGCACACCGAACGGGAGGCCACCCTGATGAACGACCTCGCGCGGCTCTCCGCCGCACAACGCCAGCAGATGATCGACGAGTTCGTCGACGCCACCTTCGCCGGCACCGATCCGGCCGCGCCCGGCGCCGGCATCGCGGACGCCATGCGCACGCTGCCCGCCGAGCTCCCCGACGAGCCGACCACCGACCAGGTGGAGGCCTGGGTCGAGCTGGCCGAGCTGGTCTCGGATCCGGCGTTCCGGGCCCGGGTCCGGGAGATGGCGGTGGCCGGCGCCGCCGCGGACGGCCCGGCCGATCTCGATCCGGCCCTGGTCCAGGAGCACGCCGGCGCCGCCGTCGCAGCGGGTGTCGATCCGGCCTCCGCGGCGGCCGCGGAGGTGCTGAACCGGATCCTGCCGGCGGGCAGTGACGGCAGTGACGGCAGTGACGGCAGTGACGGCAGTGACGGCAGTGACGGCAGTGACGGCAGTGATGGCAGTGACGGCGGAGACGGCGGAGACGCCTGGGACACGGCCGCCCGCGCCGAGCTCGCCGACCGCATCGCGACGTTCACCGATCGTCGCGTGGAGCGGTACTGGGAGCTGATCGGCCGGCTCAACGGCTGGGACCCGTTCCCGTCGAACGTGCCTGCCTTCGAGTGGTTCGTCGATGCGCTGCGGGCGCCCCGTCACGACGGCTGACCGAGGTTCTCCACCTCGATCGGCTCGATGCCCTCGCCGGCGGGCAGCACGAACCCGAGCACCTGGGCGTAGAAGCTCAGCTCGGCGTCCAGCGCGCGGCGGATGTTCTCCGCGCGCCGGAAATCGTGCTGCTCGCCGTCGAAGAGCAGATAGGCCACCGGCACCCGCCGGGCCCGCAGCGCGTCGACGATCTTCTCCGACTGGTTCGGCGGGACGATGGCGTCCTCGCTGCCCTGCAGCACGATCAACGGCCGGTGGAACCGGTCGACGTGGCGGATCGGGGAGCGTTCGACGTAGACCTCGCGCTGCGCCGGATACTCCCCGACCAGCCCGTCGAGGTAGCGACTCTCGAACTTGTGCGTCTCCGCGGCGAGTGCCTCCAGATCGGCGACGCCGAAGTGGTCGGCGCCCGCGGCGAACGGGGTGTCCTCGCGGGCCAGCGCGGCGAGCGTGGTGTAGCCGCCGGCCGAACCGCCCCGGATGCACAGCCTCTGCCGGTCGACCCGGCCCTGCTCGCCGAGCCAGCGCGCGGCGGCGAGGCAGTCGGCCACGTCGACGACGCCCCACGCGCCCTTCAGCAGGTCACGGTAGGCCCGGCCGAACCCGGCGGACCCGGCGTAGTTGACGTCGACGACGGCGAAGCCGCGGCTCGTCCAGTACTGCGTCCCGACCGACAGCACCGGCGTCGCCGAACCGGTCGGGCCGCCGTGGATCACCACGAGCAGCGGGGGGAGCTCTCCGTCCGGCCCCCGGTACGCCGGGTTGGTCGGCGGGTAGAACAGCGCATGCCCGGTCCGCGGGGTGCCCGCGCCGTCGACCGACGGGAACGACACCGGTTCGGGCACCGACAGGTAGCCGCGGTCGACGCCGATGTCACGGGGCGCCCGAAGCGTCTCGACCCCGCCGCCGGGCAACGTGACCCGGTACACGCCCGGCTCGGCGGTCGGGGTGCCCGCCACGACGACCACCGCGTCCGGGCCGGCCACGCGCACAGTGGTGACCGCGGAGAACGGCAGATCCAGGTCGGTCACCGCGCCGTCCGGACGGCGCACGGCCAGGCCGTCGTACCCGTCGCGCCAGCGCGCGAACACCACGCTGCCGTCGTCGAGTACCGCGTATCGGGAGGTGCCGAGTTGCCAGCCGGGCACACCGATCTCGGCGTCCAGTTCGACCAGCGGCTCGATGTCGTTGCCGGGAGCCCAGCGGTAGAGATTCCACCAGCCGGAACGGTCGGACAGGAACACCAGCGACCCGTCGGGCTGCCAGCGCGGCTCGGCCACCGACTCACCCGGCCCGCCCGCGACCACGGTCTCGGCACCGGTCACGAGCTCGCGCACCGTGAGCACGGTGTCGTCCCACGGCATGGACGGGTGCTCCCACGACACCCAGGCCAGCCGCCCGGCGTCGGGGCTGAGCCGCGGGGCCACCACGAAGTCGGGGCCGGAGACGAGGACCTCGGGCTCCGACCCGCCCTCGGCGGCCAGCCGGACGATCTCGTTGCGCACGTCGACGGCGCCCCGCCCGCCGACGGGATGGTGCTCGCGGACCGCGACGATCGACGCCCCGTCCGGGCCGACCTCGCCGTCGGCGTACCGGTCGCCACGGGGCACGGCGGGCTCGGGCGTGACCGCGACCGGGGCACCACCGGGATCGAGGCGGTAGAGCCGCTGGTCGGCCCAGTTCGTGAACCACAGGACGCCGTCATGCACCCACCACGCGGCGCCGCCGTACTCGTGCACGGCGGTGCGGGCGTCCATCCCGTCGGGCAGCAGATCGGTCACGGTGCCGTCCGGGGAGCGGCGCACGATCTGGGTGCGGCCGCCCTCGGCGGGCCGTCCCTCGGACCAGTACACGCACGCTCCGTCGACCCGCGCCTCCGACAGCCGCACCGCGGCGGCCACGACCAGCTCGGAGGTGATGGGGGTGGGCCAGGATCCGAAGGGGCGTTCCGAGATCGTCACCCGGCCCACGCTAGCGGGCGCGGGCCGTCCGGAACGCGTCGCGCAGCAGTCCGATCGCCTCCCGCGCCGAGCGCCACCGCAGCACCGGGGCCAGCCCGACCGCGCCGGTCAGGCCCGGCCACCAGCGCACGGAGCCGTCCGGGCGGACCGTCCCGATCGCGGGTGCCCGGCAGCCGGTGGCCCACGTGCGGGACCGCAGCGACGGGTAGGTCCGGGTCAGCTGCGGGTCGCGGCACGAGCGCACCTTGACCGGAACCCGCAGGCAGTCAGGCAGCTCCCGGGCGATCTGTGAGCAGTTCGGGCAGCCCACGTCATAGACGACCACGACCTCGACGACTCTCACACACGCTCCTCGCTCTGCTCTGCCCCGGCTCGCCCGCTCGCTCAGGTATGCAGCATGGCAACCGTCAGCGTGCCGATGCAGGTCAGGGCCAGCACCGGCCGCACCACCGGCTCGGCCCGTGCCCACAGCCCGGTCCACGACCCGTCGTCGCTCCAGCCGTTGCTGAGCAGCGGCATCGCGAGCCGGCCGAGCGCGAACCCCGCACCCACCACGAAGGCCGCCGGGAACGGCACCACGAGCACGATCGCGAGCAGCGCGAGGTGCGGCAGCGCGGACGGGGAGTACGTCCGCATCCCGGTGCCCATCTCGAAACCGAACTGCAGGGCACCCCACTCCCCCAGGTGCTGGACCCGCTCGGGAACGAGCCGCGCGTTCTCCGGCACCCGGAACTGCCACAGGCCCAGTTCCCGCCCGAGCACGACCAGCGCGATCGCGCCGAACACGGCCCAGCGCACGGGGGCGGGCAGCAGCGCCTGCGGCAGCGCACCGACGACCGCGGCCACGAAGGCCACCGCGGTCGCCCCGAGGAACAGGCCGCCGCCGAAGTACCCGAGGACGGGTTTGTCGCGCCAGACCGACGCGCTCAGCAGGAACGCCGAGTTGTGGCTTCAAGTGGATCCGGAGTTGGCGAACCCCGCGGCCGCCCCCGCCACCGCGACCAGCAGCAGCCCGGAGGCAGCGGTCGCGAGATCGCGCTGCGCGGTCAGCGCCGACATCGCCGCGAACAGACCGCCGCCCAGCAACACGAGCGCCGCTGTCAGCGGATGCAGCGGCCACCGGGGCCGGGACCGCGCCGAGGAGGCCATCCGGCTAGTCGCCGACCGCGCCCAGCAGCTTCTTGCGCCGGGGCCGGGCCGGGTCCTGGGCCGGCTGGGCGTCGGCGGGCAGCTCGCAGGCCGCGATCGTCAGGCTCGTGTACTCCGACCCGTCCGCGAAGGTCGCGGTGGTCACCGCGTCCGAGCAGCGGTAGCCGCGCCAGCGCCACGCGTTGCGGCCGTGGCAGTTCGTGGTCAACCGGGTCGAGGTATAGGTCTCGCCCTCCGACGAGTGCGAGCCCTCCCGGTGGTAGCCGGACGAGCAGGGGTAGCTCCCGCGCCGCCAGCCGCCGTAGCAGACCGCCGGGCCGCCGGTCCACCAGTTGTTCGACACCTCGTCGTAGTTGTCCGGCGCGCACGCGCCGTGCTCCGACCTGTCGTCGCCCGAAGTGTTGCGGTCCGGGGCCGCCGTCGCCCCGCGGCGGGTGAGCCACCAGTCCAGCGGTACCAGCGTGCTCGCCGCGGCGGCGATCACCAGACCGCGCACCACGGTGCGCCGGCTCGGCCGGTACGACCGGATGCGCGCCACCATCTCGCTGGGCCGGGCGTGCTTCGGCGGGTTCACGGTGGTGGGGATGTCGTCCAGGCGTGTCATGCCCGGCTCACCTCTTGTCCTTCGGTCAGGTCCAGCAGCAGCGCGCGCACATCGGTGTCGGGATAGACGAAGCTGCGGTGGACGACCGTTCCGGTCGCGTCCACCGCGAGGATCGTCGGGGAATAACCCTCGAACAGATCGGCGCGGGCGGTGATGTCGGCGAGCAGTTCCGTGCGGGCGCCGGCCTCACCCGCGCCGGCCTCCGGGATGTCCGAGCGACGGTCGACGAGACCGACGTAGCGGGTGGGAACTTCCCCGGCCCGCTCGGCGGCGACCGCGCCGATGGCCTCCCACACCCCGTGGCACAACGCGCAGCCGGCATCGAGGACGGCGACGATCGCGAGCCCCTCGCCGGGACGGGGTCGCACCGCCGCCGGGGCCGGGCGCCCGACCAGCGCCGCGTACCCGGACAGCTCGGCGCTGCGCCCCGACTCCAGCGCCCGCACCCGTGCGTACACGGCCACGAGCGCCGCCACCGCGAACAGTGCGACGAGCAACGCGATCAGGGCGACCGCCAGGGCGGGCGACACCACTCACCCACCCCAGCGCGCGCCGAGCGCGGCGAGCGCGGCGACGATCTGCTCCTCGCCCAGCGGGGTCGCCGGCCGACCGGACTCGGGCCCGAGCAGCACCAGGTCCATGACGGCGCTCTCCCCGGCCAGCAGGTAGCGCCACTGGTGCGGGGTGCCCTCCACGAGCGCGGCCTGGGCCGGGTCGAGGACCCGCTCGCCGCGCCACAGCTCGCCGCCGGGCAGCGGCAGGCCGGCCCAGTCGGGGAGAGTCGGCAGCGCCTCGGCCGAGCGGCGCACCATCAGGATCGACCCGGCACTGCGGCCGATCAGCGTCACGTCGGGCTGCTGGACGAGCAGGTCCGAGGCCGGCCGCAGGGTCGCGCCCGACGGCGAGTCGACGAAGCTGAAGGTGTTCACCAGCCGGCTCAGCCCCTCGGCGTCGGGCGCGGGCCCGCCGAACCAGGTCGTGGCCTCGTGGTACGGGCCGGCCAGCACCAGCGCGGCGTCCGACCGGTCCGGCGCCTCGAACACCACGGCGTCGTAGCCGCGGAAGGTGCGGCGGCTCTCGCGGGCACCCCGCAGGATGTTGTTCGGGATGGCGCGGTGCTCACCGGCCGGGGCGAGGAAGAACTGCCGGGCGACGCGCGGCCCGACGAAGCGGGTGTTGCCGTACCAGCGGTAGCCGCCGAGCGCGGCCGGCAGGCTGAGGTCGACCGGTTCCCCCGAGGGCGCGACCCGGGTGACGTCCATGCTCTCCACCGACGGAGCCGTCATCGCCCATTGCCTCCACGCACCCGGACCCCGGACACGACGGCGCCGCATCCTGCTCGCTCAACGAGCGGAGCGCGCCGACGTCACGTGCCTCGCCGGGCGCCACCAGAACGGCGTAACGATCACGGTCCCGGCGTCCCGCGTCC
>NZ_JAAXKZ010000159.1 GCF_012911875.1 Pseudonocardia bannensis
CCATCGGCTGCATCGACTTGCGTTTGCCGTCCAGCAACAACCCACGCACATACAGCTCGCCCTTGGCCCGCTGATCCGACCGCGCCAGACCACCGAGCATCCCGGCCGCGAACGCCTCCAGCCGCGGCCTGATCCGCGCCATCTCCTCCGGAGTCACGACCCGAACAAGATCACACGGAACGCCGGATCAGCGGGAACGACACACCTAACAAAGCCCTACTAGCCGCTTGGGGCAGCGCCGTTCCCGACATAGACGCGCGGCACGCGCGCACCGATCCGGGTCACGATCTCGTAGGGGATGGTTCCGGCTGCCTGCGCCCAGGCTCGTGCGGTCGGTTCGCCGTGGTCACCGGGACCGAACAGCACGACGTCGTCGCCGGGCGCCACCGGATCGTCGCCCACATCGATGACGAACTGGTCCATGCAGATCCGGCCGGCGATCCGGTACTGACGACCGGAGACCATCACCTGCCCCAGCCCGCTCGCGCTTCGCAGCACCCCGTCGGCGTAGCCGAGCGGGACGACGGCCAGCGTCGTCTCCCTGGCGGTCGTGTACCGGTGGCCGTAGGAGACGCCGGCGCCGCCGGGGGCCCGTTTGGCCTGGACGACACGCGCCGCCAGCGTCATCGCCGGCCGCAGCGCGGAGCCGGACAGCTCCTGATCCGGGCCCATGGGGTCGAGTCCGTAGATCGCCAGCCCCGGCCGAACCAGATCGAAATGGCTCTCGGGCAGGGTCAGCGTGGCGGCCGAGTTGGCGATGTGGCGCAGCCGGGGCCGCAGACCGGCCCGGGTCGCCACGTCGACGGCTTCCGCGAAGACGGCCAGCTGCCGACCGGTGCAGGGATGGCCGGGCTCGTCGGCGCACGCGAGGTGGGACCACACGCCCGCGACGTCGATGAGGCCCTCGCGTTCGGCCCGGTAGGCCGCGGTGACCAGCTCCGGCCAGTCCTCGCCGGTCGCTCCACCCCGCCACATCCCGGTGTCGGCCTTGAGGTGCACGGTGGCCGGCGCGCCGGCAGCCGCCGCGGCCCGCGAGATCTCCTCCAGCTGGGAGACGCTGTAGGCGGCGACGTCGATGCCCTCCGCAATCGCTCGTGGGAAGTCGGCCCCGGGGGTGGCCAGCCAAGCGAACACCGGGGCGCTCACCCCGGCCGCCCGGAGGGCGAACGCCTCCTCGAGCACGGCCACCCCGAGCCGGCCGGCCCCACCGTCCAGGGCCGCGCGTGCAACCGGAACCAGGCCGTGGGAGTAGGCGTCGGCCTTGATGACGGCCATCACCTCGGCCGTCCCGGCCCGGTCCCGCAACGCCGCCACGTTCTCCCGGATCGCATCGAGATCCACGGTGCAGGACGCGCGGAGGTACCCCCCGCCGGCGCCGGCCGCCATCAGCGCAGCGGGTCGAACGGTGCCAGCTCGACCGGGCGGCGGCCGGTGGTGATGGCCTCGGCAAGGAGCTGTCCGGTGACCGGACCCAGGGTGATCCCCCACATGCCGTGGCCACCGGCCGCGAACACCCGCGGGGACCGCGTCGCGCCGATCAGCGGCAGCCCGTCGTGCGTGCAGGGGCGAGAGCCGACCCACTCGTCCTTGCGGGCGTCGAGGTCGGCGCCGCGCAGCAGCGGGCGGGCCGCCTCGACGATCGCGCGGATCCGGCGGGGATCCAGCGGTGCCTCCGGGGCGCGGAACTCCATCATCCCGGCTACGCGGAGGCGGTCCCCGAGCGGCGTGCAGGCCACCCGCTGGGCGGGGAAGTAGACCGGGCCGGCGGGGACGTGCTCGATCGGGATGCTGAAGCTGTAGCCGCGACCGGCCTGGACGATGGTGCGGACGCCGAACTGCCGGGCCAGATCACCCAGCCACGCCCCGGTGGCGATCACCACCGCGTCGAAGGGCTCGGCCGCGCCGGCGGCGAGCTCGACCTCCACGGCCCCCGCCCGGTCGCGGATTCCGGTGACCGCCCTGCCTTCGCGGATCTCACCGCCACGGCTGCGCACGGATTCGGCGAGCAGATGCACGTAGCTGCCGGGATCGATGAAGCGCTGGCCGTGGAGCCGGATCGCGCAGCCGACCTCGTCGGAGAGGGACGGCTCGACCTCGCGCGCCTCGGCGCCGTTGAGCACGTCGAACTCGATGCCCTGACCCGCGGCGTGGATGTGCTCGATCTCCTCGAGCAGCCCCGTCCGCTCGGCCTCGGTGCGGTACGCCGCGAGGAAGGACTTGGCCTCGAGGGTCTGGCCGGTCATGCCCCCCTCGGCCAGCGCGTCGAAGCCCTCCAGCGCGCGCCGGTTGATGGGGACCAGGGCCCCCATGGCCGTCTTCCAGCGGGCGGCGGTGCTGTGCCGGGCGAAGCCGACCATGAACTTGATCAGCCGGGGGTCGGCGCTCGGCGGCACATAGACCGGGGACGACGGGCTGAGCACCGCGCGCACCCCGTAGCGCAGCACCGCCGGCTCCGGCAGCGGCGTGGCGATACCGGGGGTCAGCCACCCGGCGTTGCCCCAGGACGACCCGGCGGCGACCCCCTCGCGGTCCAGGACCGTCACCGCCACACCGCGTTCCTGGAGGAACCAGGCGGTGGCCAGACCCACCATGCCGGCGCCGATCACGGCGACACGTTCAGGGGGGCGCGCGGCGCCGAGCTCAACCATCGGGGGTTCCTTCCGGATGTGCGGGGATACGCCGATCCTGATGCCCCGGCATCGGATTGTCTCCGTGCGCTCGGGACAATCCGGCGGGTGCTGATGGTGGAGCGAGCACAATCGGCGGGCACAATGCGCGCATGCAGCCAGGCCGCGCCGCCCGTCCGCGCTGATGATCACCGTTCCTGCGCTGGTCGACGCGGTCGGCGCTGCCCTGCTACGGCTCGTGGTCCCCGGGAGCGGCACCGAGGTCGATGACGTGACCCTCGCCGAGCCCGACGAGGATGTCGTCGGCGTTCCCGCAGACCTCGTGCTGGGCGTGGGGATGTCGGACGCGGAGCAGGCGGCCCGGCTGCTCGAACGGGCCGCAGAAGCCGGGGCCGGCGGTGTCGTCCTCAGGTCGCCGCAGGCGCGCGACCCGCAGGTCGTCGCGGCCGCCGAGCGATCCGGTCTCGCGTTGGTGGAGTTGGCGCCCCACGCCTCCTGGGCCCACGTCATCTGGCTGCTGCGCGGCGTGATCGACCGCGCCGCCGCACCCGGGTCCCCCCTGCTGGGCGACGCCGGTGTCCACGGCGAGCTGTTCGCCCTCGCCGACGCGGCCGCAGCGATCGTCGACGCGCCGGTGACGATCGAGGATGCGCAGTCCCGGGTGCTCGCGTACTCGGTGCGACAGGAGCTCACCGACCCGGCGCGGGTCTCGACCATCGTCGGACGCCGCGTGCCCGAGGAGGTCATCGCGCACTTCCGCGCCCGCGGGGTGTTCCGCAAGCTCGCGCGCTCCAGCGAGCCGATCTACGTGACCGACGTTCCGGAAGGGACACTGCCCCGGCTGGTCATCCCGGTCCGTGCCGGAGGAGAGTGGCTGGGGTCGATCTGGGCCGTGGTCGCCGGACCGGTCGCGCCGGATCGCGTCGACGAGCTCGCCGGGGCCGCGTCCGTTCTCGCCCTGCACCTGTTGCGCCTGCGCGCCCAGGCCGGCCTGGCCCGCCGCGCATCGACCGATCGGCTGCGTGCCGCCCTGCGGAGCGCGTCGCCGCAGACGGATTCCGACCTGTGGCTGCCGGAAGGTCCGTGGCGCGTCGCCGCGCTGGGCACGCCCACGATCACCCGCGACCTGGGCGAGAAGCTCGACCTCTGGGAGTCGATCACGCGCCGGTTCGGGTGGCAGCACCCGTTGCTCGCCGATCTCGACGGCATCGTGTTCGCACTCGTGACCGCCCACGGCGGGCCGCGCACGGCGGGCTCGTGGAGGTGGCTGCGGGCGCTCATCGGCGCGGTCCACCCGCACGATGCCGCGTTGACCGCGGCGGCCGGTGGTCTCGCCACCGACCGCACCCAGCTGCCCCGGTCCCGGGCCGAAGCCGCGGAGCTGCGTCTGCTCATGGCAGCCGGGCAGCTACCGGGCCACACGGTGCAGACCGAGGACGCCTGGGACGCCCTCGTCGTGGCGCGGGCCCGCGCCGCCGTCCGGGCGGAGTCGGGTCTGCTCGGCGGGCCCTTACCCGCCCTGGTCGCGCACGACCGCGAGCACGGCACGGCGTACCTGCCCACACTCTCGGCGTGGCTGGAGCACCTGGGCGAGCCCAAGGCCGCCGCGGCGGCCCTGCACATCCACCCCAACACGCTGCGATACCGGATGCGCCGGATCGGCGAGCTGGCGCGCCTGGACCTCACCTCGCCACGGGTCCGCCTCGCGCTCCAGCTCCAGCTCTGCGCACTCGAGGCCGGCACCGGTCACGACGCCTGACCGGGCGCCACCCTGCGCCGGCCGAGGTCAGCGCCGGGTGGCTCACGACCGAGCTGATCGAGCCGCGAGCCCCACGGCGGACCGGCGAGACCGACTGCGCCCCGCCGACTGCGCCCCGCCGACTGCGCCCCACCGCCGGCGCCCCGGTCTGCGCGGGGGCCTGGCCGGCAGGCCCCCGCGCAGGCTTGACCGGAGCTGTCCCTACCGGTCCGGGTGGGCGGATCGAACCCGTCCGGCAGCGCACGCTAACCGGGACGCGGAACAGCGAATGGCCGCGATTCCTCGCCTCTCGACGTGGCGGCTCTGCGAGCCCCGCCCGCAGCCCACTGCCCGCGCTCGGTGCGGATCGTCAACGATCAGGACTGCTGGACGTCGTATAAGGAACAGCCCGCACCAGAGATACCGTCATCATCTGGCCGTTCGGCAGCTGAAATCGACGTTGCTCCCCCTGCTTCGCACCGGACAGAGCCGTACCCAGCGGAGAGCTGGGTGAGCAGACTTCGATGTCGCCGTCGGACCCGGGTTCCCTGTCGGCCAGAAGAAATGTCTCGGTGGATGCCTCGTCGGCGTATCGCACGGTCAACACCATTCCGGGTTCAGCGATCCCGTCGTCGGGAGGTTCCTGGCCGATCACCGCATTCCGCATCATTTCCTGGAGCTTCCTGATACGCAGGTCGCGATCCCGGTCCTCCAGGATCGACTGCTCGCCGGCCGTGTCCCGATCTTGATCACCACCCGGTCGCGGTTCGCCGCCCATGCCCTGGCCCGAACGCTGCGCGAGCAGCCCGGAGAGCTCGATCTTGAGCCGTTCGTACGCGGCGGGGGTCAGCCACACCCGGGGTGTGTCGGTCACGATCAATGCTCCTCACAGTCACCAGGCGCAACCCCCGGCCCACCCGTGTCGAACGACGCGGGCCGAATGTTGACAACACCTGGATGCACAAAAAAAGCACGGCCCGACATGGGCCGTACCGCCGAAAAGCCTAGCACGCCGTCCCGTTCCACGCTGCGCGCGCTATCGCCGGCGGATTGCCGCAAAAGCGATCGGCGGATTGTCCACAAACCTTGAGGAGCCGCGCGACGGGCACGCCCTGCCTTGGCGAGGACGGCTGGGTCGCCATGCCCTACCGGGCGGTTCTGGCCACTACCGATGACCCGGGAAGCAGCGGCGGAGACGAGAACGCGGGCGGAGACGTCATCCCCCGTGTTCGCAGGTCGACAACTTCCTGCGGCATGCCGACAGGGCCCGGTCACAGGGTGGATGGTGGAACCACACCGGTACATGGGCGAAATCACGCCGCTGCGCCGGCTCCGTCCACGCAGCCACGGGCACAGCTCGGGCCGGTCGCGGGGTGGCTCGGCGCGTCGAGCCGGTCGAGCCGGCCGCGGAGATCCTCCGCCGGACCGTCGAGGGTCCTCCGGGGAGCGGTCAGGTGCTCCGCTTCCGCGCCACCAGGAACGCCTGCTCGACCGTCTCGGCCCCGACGGGCTCCCGCACCGTCCGCGCGAGCACGTCGAACCCGGCGTCGGCCAGCAGGTCGGCGACCCGGTCCGGCCGGAGCCGCCGGAAGTCCAGGTCGACGGCGTGGCCGAACGCCTCGTCGAGGTGCAGGGGGTCGTCGCCGACCTGGAACGCGAGCAGCAGGTGCCCGCGCGGGACCAGCACGCGGTGGAACTCGGCGAACACCCCCGGCAGCTCCTCCGGCGGAATGTGGATGATCGAGTACCAGGCGACGAGGCCGCCGAGGGCGCCGTCCGGCCGGTCCAGCGCGGTCATCGAACCGACGTCGATCCGCACGCCCGGGTTGGCCCACCGGGCCACGTCGACCATCCCCGGGGAGAGGTCGAGGCCGAACACCGCCACCCCGCGCCGGCGCAGGTGGGCCATCGCCTGGCCCGGCCCGCAGCCGACGTCCAGGACCGGCCCGTCCGCGCGCACGAGCTCGGCGAACGCGCCGAGGATCGCCCGGTCCTGCGGTTTCCGGTCGAGCTCACCGCGGAAGTGCTCGGCGTACTCGGCCGCGACGGCGTCGTAGGCCTCACGGGTGGTGTCCAGGAAGGACGGCTCGCTCACGCCCCCGACGGTAGTCAGGCCCAAACCGGCACCCCCACGAGCTCGATCTGCGCGCCCGCCGGGTCCGCGATCCGCGCCGGCCGGAACACCTTCGAGCTACTGCGGTAGCTCAGACTTGGTCTCGGTACCCGGCCCGGACGAGTCTGCGGATATCGATGAGGGTGCAGGCGCCAGGGGAGCCGGGCCCCGGCACGTCGACGTGGCGATCAGGCCGGGTGACCCGGCTTCATCGTCTTGACCCTCTGGAACGCCAGTTGCCGAAGTCGCTCGCCGACCCGGCCGTCGAGTGGTTCGAGCAGGTGGCCGACGTGGTCGCCGAACGGCACCCGTTCGAGCACTCGTCCCACGAACCACGCCCTCGTCCCGGTCAGCACCGGCACGCCGTGCTCCTCCTGCCAGTCGCACGCCGCGAACTTGTCGACCTCGTCGCCGGTCTGCTCGCCGAACAGCGACGACAACTCGTAGTCGTTCTCATCGAGGAAGTGCACGGCCAGACGATCGCTACGGGTCGCCACCGCGCACGTGCGGTTGCGCGAGGAGAGACAGACGAGGAAGCGCGCCGGGTCGATGCTGCACTGGGTGTGGAACCCCACGAGGCAGCCGCTGCGCTCGCCGCCGGCGGCCGCGGTCACGATGATCATCGGGTAGTCGAGCTGGCCCACCGCAGCGTGGAACGGCTCCGGCTCGGACGCGCTCATCGATCTCCCCGGTCGCTCGATGCCAGTAGATAGCGCAGGAACAGGTGGCCGTCGTCCTCCAGTACGTGTGCCAGCCGCAACGCGGCGGGCTGGGCCAGGGCCCCAGCGGGGAGCAGCCGCACCGGATCGGCGACCAGCAGCGGCGAGACCGTCAGGCACAGCTCGTCGACCAGCCCGCCGGCGAGCAACTTCGCGAACAACAACGGCCCGCCTTCGCAGACGACCAGGCGCACACCCCGCCCATGCAGTTGTCGCAGCGCACCCTGCAGATCAACGGCGTCTTCTCCGGCCATGATGAGGTCGGCGTGAGCGGCCGTCCGATCGCGCGCGGCGGCCTCGACATTGTTCGGGGTGATGACGATGGGGCGAGCACCGTCGCTGAACAGCGCCGACTGCAGGTTCAGACGCAGGCTGGCGGACACGACGGCCATGGTCGCGCTGGCGGGCTGGCCTCGCTCCCGGCGCGAGGCCTGGTGCTCTGCGGAGGGCCGGTGCGGCCCATAGCCCTCGGCACGAACCGTCCCCGCACCCACCAAGATCACGTCGGCCACGGAGCGGAGTAGCCGGAAGACCTCCTTGTCCACCGGACTGGACAACCCGCCGACCCGTCCCCCGGTGGCCACGGACCCGTCCGGTGAGGCAACGAAGTTGATCAACACCCATGGCCGGTCCTCGCGGGACGGGCGGCTGACGGTGACGTAGTTCCCGATGAGGTCAGCTGCCCGACCGCTGGTCCGCGTGGACAGCAACTCCTGCATATCGACTGATAACCGATCGGCCGGACAGCGAAACACACACCTCCGATCGGCGGCTCGTGGAGGGTCGCGACAGCCGCCCGCGCCACCGGCGGCAGCAGACGACGGAGGCAACAGACCTCTGGCCTCGGCCGGCACCGGCGAGCGGATCGCCGAAATCCGTTGTCCGGACCACGGCGCAGGGCCGGCGCGCATGCCGACCGGGCTGGGCACCCGCCGACGACCCCCAATGGTCCGGCGCGGGCGCGGGAGTCGTGCCTCGAGGCACGACCGGGAACACGTAGAACTGCTGCTCTGCCGCGGCCGCGAGCGCGCGGTAGAGCAGTCGCCGGCCGCGTCGTCGACCAGCCCGCGGCAGCCGTCACTCCACCTGCCTGCGGCGGCCGCGATGGCGAGCGGACCGCGCGATGGCGTGGCCCGAGACCGGCGAGGTGAGCGTGACGAACACGATCGCGAGCACGGCGAACGTGATGATCGCGGCGTTCTCGGTGGCGACCGACGAGGCGAGGACCGCGAGCACCCCGGGCCCGGTCGCGAGCCCCTGGGCGTGCAACTGGCTGAAGGTGTCGGGCAGCCGCAGAACGCCGTACAGGCTGATCGTCATCAGCGTCAGGCCGACCAGCAGGAGAGCTGCGCCGATGACGTCGAGCACGACCGAGATCATCCGAACGGTCCTCCCGAGGCGAGATACCGCGCCGCCGCGATCGTTGCCACGAAGGACAGGAGCGAGAGGGCCACGGCGGCGTCGAGGTAGTACCCCACGTCCCAGTAGTAGGACAGCAGGGCCAGCAGGGCGACCACCACCGCCGCCAGCACGTCGAGGGCGATGACGCGCTGGTGCACGTCGCGGGCGCGCGCCAGCGCCAGCCCTCCGGCTACCAACAGCAGTGTCACCCAGACCATGGCGGGGATGAGGACGGCGGCGGGCATGGCGGTCAGGGGAAGACGCGGCGCTGCCGCCGCTCGTACGAGCGGAGCTGCTCGGCGCGGACGGCGTCGGGATCGCGGGCGTCGATAACGTGCAGCAGCATCCGGCCACGCTCCTCGTCGAGGTCGACCACCACGGTGTCCGGGGTGATCCCGACCCGCACCCCCCAGGCCGCGGCGGAGGGTGCGCCACAGGCCGGGATCGGGACGGTGACCAGGCCGGGGCGCGTCCGGCGTAGGTTCAGGCACCACAGTGCGGTCCGCCAGGTGCTCACCGCCACGTCCACGAGTGTCCCGCCGACAAGCGCAGGCACCCCGACCAGCCGTCGAAACCACGGCGCTGCGGGGGACGGGCCGAGTGGGCGGATCCGCCGGGCGGCCGCGACGAAGATCCCCGACAGCACGACGCCGGTGAGGATGTCGCCAGGGTGCAGGCTCGTCAACACGAGCAGGTAGATCGCGGTGAGCGCGACGACCCGCATCAAAGCGCTCGTCCTGGTCACATCGGACCTCCCTTTCATCCCGCCGCCCCTGGCAGCAGCCCCTCGGCGGCCCTGCCGCTGGCCGCCAGCAGCGGCTCCGGCCACACGCCGGCTGCGAGGACGAGCAGCGCCACCGCCGTGGTCAGCAGACGCAACGGGAGCGGGCTGGCCGGTCCGGCCGGCGCCGGGGCCCGCCAGAAGGCTCGCTGGTACATCTGGAACATGTAGACCAGCGAGAGCCCGCTGCCGAGAGTGAGCAGCACGATCAGCGGCACGCTCCCCACGACGATCCCGGCCCGGAACATCTCGAGCTTGCCCACGAAGCCCGCGGCAGGCGGAACCCCGGCGACGCTGAGCGCGCCGACCGCGAACGCGCCGGCCACCAGCGGCCCCCGGATCCCGGCCGCCAGGAACAGCAAAGTCTTGTTCAACGCGTTGACCACGCTGTAGACCACCGCGGCCGTGAGCCCGACCGGACCGCCGACGCCCAGGGCGACCAGCACGTACCCGACCTGCCCGATGGCGGAGTAGGCCAGCGACTCCGCCACGTCGCCGCGGGCCACCGCCAGCACCGCGCCGTAGATGAGGGAGACGGCGCCGAGCACGACGATCGCGGCGCCCACCAGCCGCAGCTGCGCCGGGAACATCGTGGGGCCGAACCGCAGCAGCCCGTAGGCGCCGATGTTCGCCACGGCACCGCTGAGGATCGCCGCGACGGCGGGGGAAGACCCGGCGTAGACCGTCGGCAACCAGAAGTGGAAGGGAAACAGCCCGAGCTTCACGCTGAACGCGATGAAGAAGCCCGTCGCGATGAGGAGCGCCGCATTGGGGTCGACGACGGCCATCCGCTCGCCCACGTCGAGCATGGCGAGCGTGCCGGTGACCCGGTAGGTGCCTGCGACCGAGAGCAGGAAGATGAACGACCCCAGCAGGTTGACCGCGGTGAACACCATCGCCGCCCGCAACTGACGCCGCCCACCCCCATAGGCGGTGAGCACGTAGGAGGCCGTCATGGCCAGCTCGAAGAAGACGTAGAAGTTGAACACGTCGCCGGTGAGGAAGAGCCCGGTCAGCCCACCGGCGAGCAGGAGCACCAGGCCTGGGAACACCCGTTCCTCGATCCCCGCCAGCACCTCGTGGGTGGTCGCGGCGAGCAACACGAGCACCGACAGCAGCGCGAAGACGACGCCGAGCATGTCGGCGTGCAGCACGATGCCCACCCCGGGGGGCCAGCCGCCGGTGACGACCTCCTGGCTGCCGCCCGCCAGCACCTGCGCGGTGAGCACGGCCAGCAACGCGAACGTGGCTGCCAGCACCGCCACGGCCAACCAGCCCACGGCGCGGCGGCGCCCGTCCAGCGCCACCAGCACCGCGCCCGTCGCCCACGGCACGAGCAGCGCCACCGAGAGGATCACGAGGCCTCCTCCCGGTCGGCCTGGCGCTGCGCCTCCAGCCCCGCCTCGTGCTCGGCCTCACCCGCGGCGAGGTCGTCACGCTCAGCGGTGCGGAACACCATGACGACCCGATGTACCAGCGCGAGCAGGAGCGCCACCGTGGCGAGCCCGATGACCAGCGCCGTCAGCGCCAACGCCTGGGGCAGGGGATCGCTCACGGCCTGGCCCGCCGGCACGGCGATCGGCGCCCGGCCACGGGTCAGGCCGGAACCGATGATCGTCACCAGCGCGCACTGGGAGATCAGCATAATGCCGGCGACCACCCGGACGAGGTCGCGCTTGAGCAACAGGTAGGCCCCGCTACCGAACAGGACGGCGGCGGCGAGGGCAAAGGCCAGGATCACGATCCATCCCTGCCGTCGCGGCCCGCCAGGTGGTGCAGCAACACGATCAGTACGCCCACGACCAGCAGGAAGACCCCGATGTCGAAGACGAGCGGCGTGAAGAGTTCGAGCGTGCCGACCTTGACCACGTGCTCACCCGGGGCGGGACGGTGCGACACCGGTGGCTCGCCGAGCAGCAGCGGAAAGAAGCCAGTGGCCAGGGCGAGCAGCAGCCCTCCGACGGCGAGCTTCGGACCGTGTCGCAGCACCGGTAGGGCCGCCTCCGCCCGGGCACCCCCGAGCGCGACGTAGGTCAGCGCGATCGCCAGCGCCACGGCCACTCCGGCGCCGAAGCCGTCGCCGACCTCGGCGTACCCCTTGGCGACCAGGGCGGCCGCGACCATCAGGGTCGGACCGAGCAGCATCCGCGCGATGACCCGGATGATCACGTCCGGCCGGTCCGGTTCGCCAGAGCTCACCACGGTCTCCCCCGCCCCAGCAGGGCCACCACCCCGACCACCGCCGCGAGCAGCACCGTGATCTCCACCAACGTGTCCAGGCCGCGGAAGTCGGCCACGATCACGGTGACCACGTCGCCGCCGTGCGCGGCCGGGGTGAGCCGGATGTGGTCGGACGCGACCGTGGTCGAAGCGGGTTGGGACAGGAATCCCCAGACGGTGACGAACACGGCGAGGCCCGCGACCACGCCGGCCATCGCATCGCGGCGCCGGCTCCGGACGCGGACCGGCGCGCGCCGGTCGCGGTCCGGCCCGTGGTCGGGCAGCCGGGCCAGTGCCGCGAGGAACACCAGCGTGAGCATGGTCTCGACGACGACCGCGACCAGCGCGACGTCCGGCGCCCCGATCAACGCGTAGACCGCGGCCAGCGCGAAGCCGACCACCGACAGCGCGAGCACGACGGCCAGCCGGGCGCGCGACAGGGCGATGATCAGCGTCACGAGGACCACCAGCCCCAGCAGCGGCAGCAC
>NZ_JAAXKZ010000015.1 GCF_012911875.1 Pseudonocardia bannensis
CGTCAGGCGGCTGGGGAGACGTCTTCCAGCCGGGCCGGCGGGAGACTGTCCAGGACGGCGCGGGCGACCGCGTCGTTGTAGCGCAGGCTCTGCGCGTTCATGCCGGGCCGGGTGAACGCACCCGCGACCTTGACGACAGTGTGCGGGCCGACGGCGAAGCGGCGCGGGTGGACCTCGCCGGCGGCGTCGAGCAACGCGCCGTCGGCCGGGCGCACCCGGATCAGGCCGGTGTTGCGCAGGACCGTGCCGTCGTCGTCGCGGAGAATGTCCTCGGCCGCGCCGCCGTCCCGGATCAGCCCGGCCAGCAGCGGGTCGACCGTCCGGTCGCCGCTCGGGTCGGGCAACCGCGCGTCGACGAAGACGGACGCCATGACCGGCGGGACGCCGTCGAGCGCGGCGCTGCCGGTGCGGAACACCCGCGTCTCGTCGTCGACGTCGACCCACATCCCGGGGCCCAGGAAGTCGATGTAGCCCGCCCGGGACAACGCGAGCAGTTCCCGGACGCGGAACCCGGGCGGCCCGCTGGCCACCGAGTTGAAGAAGCTCTGCCACCAGCCCACGTCATGGGCACGGGATCGGTCGGACAGCACGCCCTCCCCCTGCAGCCGGGTGACCTCGCCGTAGACCGACAGCATCGCGACGAACGCACCGAGGTGCGGGGTGTGGGCCGGGTCGACGTGCTGACGCAGGTCCTCGGCGATCCGGGCACGGACCAGTGGCTGCAGCTCGGCAAGGGTGCCCGCGCGCAGCCCGTCGAGCGGACGGTCGAGTGCGGTGAAGTCGATCCGGTCGATCGGGTCCGGCACCGACTCCGTGATCAGCGCCGCCATCTCCGGGCTGTCCCAGTCCAGCGCGGCGAACCGCTCGGCGAAGGTGTCCCAGTCGAGCCGGGTCCGCTCGGGGTGGCCCCGCAGCAGCTCGTGGTACCAGCCCCAGGCGATCTCCTTGGCCATCAGCGGCCACAGCTCGGAGCGCAGCTCGAGCGGGCGGCCGGCGGCGATCAGGGGGTCGAGCACGTCAGGACCGAAGAACCGCGGCAACGGCGGCCGCCCGGCCTGCAGCTGGTAGTGCGTCTTGGAGTGGTAGGGCGCGCCGCGCGGCGACCCGGCGACCAGCCGCGGCTCCGCTCCCGACGGGACGTAGCGCAGCTCGCCGTTCCCCTGCTCCTCGTAGCGGCCGCCCCGGCCGGAGAACAGCAGGACGACCAGGTCGACGAACGCCAGCCCCATCCCCCGCACGAGCACCGTCTCGCCCGGCGCGATCACCGAGAGGTCGGAGTCAGTGGTCTGCTCGGGCGGCAGATAGCGCAGTCCGAGCTCACCGGCCCGGCGGGCGAGCTCGACCTCGTCGGGCGTGGGGGTGGCGTCGAGATGCCCGGACGCGAGCACGACCGTGTCCACCCGCAGCGGCTCGGATCGCCCCTCGACCGTGACGAGCTGGTCCTCGCCGTCCTCGGTCAGAGCGGTGGCGCGGCCGCGGTGGACGTGCACCCGCACCCGGTCGGGCAGCCCCCTCACGACGCGGCGGAACACCCAGGCCAGGTACTCGCTCTGCAGCCGGCGGCTGGGGAAGGTGGTGTCGGTGACGTCGCGCAGCTCGCCGGCCAGTTCCGGATCGAGGTCGTCGACGGCCTCCCCGGGCAGCCTGTCGGTGCGGAGCAGCTCGGCCCACTGCGCGAACGACGGGCCCGGGCGGACGGGTCCGGCGCAGACGACGGTGTCGTCGGTGAACATGGTGACGTCGGCGGCCATGGAGTTCATGGCCAGCAACGGCGACTGCTCGTTCCGCCAGATCCGCCCGGCACCGACCGGGTACGGGTCGATCATGTGCACGTCGAGCTCGCCGTCGGGGTACAGCTCGTCGAGGCTGGCACCGAGGCGTTCGAGGAGGCCGGTGCCGCGCGGTCCGGCACCCACGATGGCGATCCCGGTACGGGTGGTGGTCATCGGTCCCCCTCGGAGGAGCACGGCACGGACGGCGGAACGGTCCGTCCGGCTCACAGGGCGGCGCTGGTGCGGCAGAAGTCGACGTGCCGGCGGCGGGCCGGCCACAGCGTGCACGACGCGACCGGAGCGGTCCGGGAGCGCGTCGCCGAGAGCATCACATCGACTGTAAGGGCCGAACGCCCCCGATGCATTCCCGAACAGCTCCCACCAGCGCCGATCCGCGGTCCGGATGGGTCACGAGTTCGCGGACGGACACCGTCACACTCATGCCACGACCCAAGGGTGCCCTCGCCGCGATGGGCACGGGCGACCCCGCTCCTCACGCGGCGTGCTGGGCCGACTCCGACGACGCCACCCTCGTCGGGGCATGGGGACCATCGAGCGCGGCCGATGACGATCCGGGTCACCCACATCTACAAGCGGATCGACGGATCGTGGTGGGTCGTGCACCGGCACCGCCGCGCGAGTCGGTGTCATCCCGGGTGCGAATCGGCGCGCCCGCGCGGGTACGGGGTCAGAACTGGGCCGCGGCCGGGATGACGTCGCGCCCGAGGATCTCCAGCGGCGCGATCCGGTACACCTCCGGCACGATGCCGTGCGCCTCGGCGACCCCCAGCTCGGCCAGCTTCTGCAGCTGGCCGAGCAACGGGCCCGACCTCTCCCCGTCCGCCCCCGGGTCCAGCGGCAACATGACGGTCTTCTCGATCTCGTCGTAGTCGCGGCCCTCGGCGTCACAGTGCCGGCGCAGTACGTCGAGCTTGTGCTCCAGCTCCGGGCCGGGGAACAGGTTGCAGGCCTGGGCGTAGCGGGCGACGAAGCGCAGCGTCTTCTTCTCCCCACCACCCCCGATGAGGATCGGCGGGTGCGGCCGGCTCAGCGGCTGCGGCGAGTTGAGCGTCCGCCCGAGCCGGTAGTGCCTGCCGTGGTACGGACCGTCGTCGTCGCTCCACATCTGCAGGCAGATCTGCAGCGCCTCCTCCAGTCGCTCGAAGCGTTCCGCTGTCGGCGGGAACGGCAGCCCCAGCCCGCGGGCCTCCTGCTCGTACCAGCCCGCCCCGATGCCCAGCCAGGCGCGGCCGCCGGACAGCACATCGAGGGTGCTGACGATCTTCGCGAGCAGCCCGGGCTCGCGGTAGGTCACCGCGGTCACCCAGGCGAGGATCTCGACCCGCGAGGTGCGGGCGGCCAGATAGCCCAGCGTCGTGTAGGCCTCGAGCATCTCGTGCTCGGGCGGGCCGACCACGCTGATCTGCCACAGGTGGTCCATCACGCTCACCCGCGCGAAGCCCGTGTCCTCGGCGGTCGTGACGATCCGCGTCAGGTCCTCCGCGAGCGCGGGTGGACCGCTCGGACAGGTGAAGTCCGCGATGTGCAGCCCGATCTTCATCCTCGCCCCCAGGGTCGGCGATCGGCGTGCCATCGACCGTAGTCGTGCACCGCCGGGCGCGCCGGTGACCGCGGAGCTGGGATCCGGGGCGGCTCACGCATCCGGTGCCGGACCGGCGGGCGGCCTGCCCGTGGGTCCGTCCGCCTGATCAGGCGGACGGACCCACGTCGTCCTGAAGGTCGAGCACCGGACGGCGCCCGGGCCGGCGGGCCCGGAACGGCAACGGTGTGCTGCGGACCAGGAGGCCGCGCGTATCGGCCTCGAAGTCGGCGAGCATCCGCCGGAACTCGTCACGAACCGCGCTGGAACCGAAATCCACCTCGTGCAGCCGCTGATCCAACATCAGCTGCGCGATGATTCCGCGCGGCCGGTCGGCAGTCGTCTGGGACATGAGCCAGTCCTCGAAGGTGGCCATCGGTGTTTCGATCAACGCAGTCGTCCTTCATCTGGGGGAGCGGACCAATCCACCGTGCCATGAGGCCGCGCCGGGTGACGACTCTCTGTGACCGGACCCTCTGCCCCGGCAGGCTCTCAGCGCAACACTGCCTGGGTCTGTGTGACCCTCCCGACCAGCCGTCCGTCGGCGTCGTGCACCTCGGTGTCGACGACGATCATGGTGCGCCCGACGTGCAGCGGGCGGGCGGCGGCCTCGACATGGCCACCGCTCACCCCGCGCAGGAAGTGGGTCGTCGAGTCGACGGTCGCCGTGCCGGTGGCACCGTCGGGCAGGTTGAGGAAGGCGCTCCAGCCGCCCGCCGCGTCGGCGAGCCCCATCATCGCTCCGCCGTGCAGCAACCCGCCCGCGGTGCAGCGCGTCGCGTCCCACTCCAGCCGCAGCCGCACCTCGTCCGCTCCCACGGCCAGTGCGGTCGCGCCCAGAACGGCGGTGAACGGCATCACGGTGTGTAACTGCGCTGTCAGATCGTCGGTCACGGACGCCAGCGTGGCGCGCCGTCCGATCCGTCGTCCATTACCTCCGAGGTCATCGATCGGCGGCGCACCGGTCGCTAGCGTCACGGCCATGACGGCTGTGCCCAGCGCCCCCGCCAGGGGTCCCGGCTTCGGCGAGCTGCTGCGCGACTGGCGTCGGCGGCGCCGGCTGACCCAGCTGGACCTCGGCATCCGGGCCGACGTGTCGGCCCGGCACCTCAGCTTCCTGGAGACCGGCCGGTCGCGGCCGAGCCGGGACATGGTGCTGCACCTGTCCGAGGAGCTGGACCTGCCGCTGCGGGGACGCAACGAGCTGCTGATCGCCGCCGGGTTCGCCCCGGCCTACACCCAGCACGGCCTCGACGACGCGGAACTCGGCGAGGTGCACCGCTCGCTGCACCGGATCCTCACCGGGCACGAGCCCTGTCCCGCGGTGCTGGTCGACGGCGCCTGGAACCTGATCGCCGGCAACCGCGCGGTCGGGCTGCTCACCGAGCTGGTCGACCCGGAGCTGCTCACCCCGCCCGTCAACGTGCTGCGGGTCAGCCTGCATCCGCGCGGGCTCGCGCCGCACGTGGTGGACCTCGAGGAGTACGCCGCGCACCTGGTCTCGCGGCTGCGCCGGCAGGCGGCCCACTCCGCGGACCCTGCGCTGGAGGAGCTGCTCGCCGAGCTGACCGGTCATCTGCGGGCGCAGGATCTCGACCCGGGGGCGCAGCCCCGCGACCGGATCGTGCTGCCGCTGCGGCTGCGCCACCCCGACGGGGATCTGACCCTCTTCAGCACCGTCGCGGTGCTCGGGGCCCCGCTCGACGTGACGCTGGAGGAAGTGGCCATCGAGTCCTTCCTCCCCGCCGACGACGCGACGGCGGGGTACCTGCGCTCGCGGTTCGGCTGAGCCGCTCCGATCTCCGCCCGACCCGCCGCCCGGAGGTGCCGGGGGCGCCGCGCCACCGGCTAGGTTCCGGTCATGACCTCCCCCGCCGACAACGCCTCCCCGGAGCTCGTGCACCTCGACGTCGCCGACGGCGTCGGGACGATCACGCTGGATTCCCCCGCCAACCGCAACGCGCTGTCGGCCCGGCTACGCCGCGAGCTCCTCGCCCATCTCGACACCGCGCTGGCCGACGACGCCGTTCGCGTCATCGTGCTGACCCACACCGGGCGGGTGTTCTGCGCCGGAATGGACCTCAAGGAGTCGCGGGGCGCGGGCGCGCAGGGTCAGGGGGTCAACGAGATCCCGGCGATCCTGGAACGCATCTGGACCTCCCCGAAGCCGGTGCTGGCCCGGCTCAGCGGGCCGGCCCGTGCGGGCGGTGTCGGGCTGGTCGCGGCGTGTGACCTCGCCGTCGCCGCCGAGGACGCGACGTTCGCGTTCAGCGAGGTCCGGATCGGGGTCGTCCCCGCGGTCATCTCGGTGACGGTGCTGCCCCGCCTGCTGCCCCGCGCCGCCCACGAGCTGTTCCTCACCGGGGAGACCTTCGACGCCCGGCGCGCCGCCGCCATCGGGTTGATCAACAGTGCGGTGCCCGCGGAGGGGCTGGACGCCGAGGTCGACAGGTACGTCTCCGCGCTCCGCCTCGGCGCGCCGGGCGCGCTGGCCGGGACCAAGGAGATGCTGCGCCGGGAGCGGCCCGCGACGATGGCCGAGGACTTCGCCCGGATGCAGGAGCTCTCCGCCGGGTACTTCGCCGGCGAGGAAGGCCAGGAGGGCATGCGCGCCTTCGCCGAGAAGCGCCCGCCGTCGTGGGTGGCCGGCTGACTCGAGGAGCGGGAGTGGCAGCCGCTGCGGAGGATGCAGCGACAGCTACTCTCGCGGCGTCGGGAGCGGCGTCGCAGGCGGGTCAGGACGCGGTGGGGTCCAGCGCGGGTCGCGGCCGGTGAGGCCGAGCGCGCGCTCGAACGCGGGCGCCGACGGGTCCACGGCGACTTCGGCGCCGGACCAATCGCCTCGCGGCCCATCTGCGCGATGCCGGACGCACCCGTCCAGGACCGCCTCCCCCAGCCCCGGCGCGGGATCGATGCTCCGGCCGATGGCTGCCGCGACGTCCCGGGCGGGGATCACGAACTCGCCGTCGGCCCACCGGTCCTCGGGCACGTCGATCAGGAACGGGACCCGGTCGTCGGCCGGCCAGGAGGCGTCCCATCCACCGCGGGCGCCGGAGCGCTGCGCGGGCAGGAAGCGACCGCGAAGTGGTTGACGACCTGGCCGACGGTGTAGTCACTGCACGGGCTCGGGCCGCCGAACTGCTCGGGGCGGGCGCCGCGGATCGCCGCAACGGCGATGCCGATGCTCGGCGGGAGGTGGCCTGAGCGGTCCATCCCCGAGCCTGGCGCGGGAGCGCGGCCGAGTCTTGTACGAACGCGACACCACGCCGGACGACCTACCCTGAGGACGTGCAGAGCGACACCACCACCTCACCGGTCGAGCGCGCCCTGGATGTGCTGGCCGGACGGCGGGTCGTCGCGCTGACCGGGGCCGGCCTGAGCACCGATTCCGGCATCCCCGACTACCGCGGGCCGGACTCCCCGCCCCGCACTCCGATGACGTACGACGAGTTCCGGTCCGGCGAGCCCGCTCAGCGCCGGTACTGGGCTCGCAGCCACGTCGGCTGGGCACGGATGCGCCGTGCCGAGCCCAACGACGGGCACCGCGCGTTCGCCGACCTGGAGCGCACCGGCGCGCTGCACGGGTTGATCACCCAGAACGTCGACGGGCTCCACCGGGCCGCGGGCAGCCGCTCGGTCATCGACCTGCACGGCCGGATCGCCGACGTCGTCTGCCTGGGCTGCCGGCAGATCACCTCGCGCGACGAGCTCCAGGAGCGGTTGGCCGTGCTCAACCCCGGCTTCGTCGCGACGGCGGGGGCCGAGGTGCAGACGGCCCCGGACGGCGATGCGGTGCTGGAGTCGGTCGAGGGCTTCCGGATCGCCCCCTGCACCGCATGCGGCGGGGTGCTCAAGCCGGACGTCGTGTTCTTCGGGGAGAACGTGCCGCGGGACCGGGTGGCACGTGCCTACGCGATGGTCGACGCCCTCGCCCCCGGCCCCGACGGCGCCGGGGCGCTCCTCGTCGCCGGATCCTCGCTCACGGTGATGTCCGGGCTGCGCTTCGTCCGGCACGCGTCCAAACACGGCATCCCGGTGGTGATCGTCAACCGCGGCCGGACCCGCGGCGACGAGTTCGCCACCGTGCTCGTCGACGGCGGGTGCTCCGAGGTACTCCCGGTGCTGGCCGCGGCGGCTGCCGGGTCCGCGGTGGCCTGACGCCGGGGGCGCCCGGGCCGCCGCCGGCACCGGCCCGGCCCCATGGCTTTCCGGCGCCCGTGTGGTCTGCCGCGGCAGCGGGCACCGGTAGGGGCTGAGCTCCGTCGCGGGCAAGCCGATCGAGGAGGTCGTGGCGGTCAACCCGCGGATCTTCTTCCAGACCTACCGGGTGGGGGGCCGGGACCGCACCGCCGCACCGTGCTGCGCCCGGCCGGGCCTGCTCCGAGCGCCTCGGTGATCTCACGCCGGCCGGGCGGCCACCTCGACGGCCGGCCAGAACGGGGCGCCGCTACTGCTCTGCCGGCTCCGTCAGCACCACCCGTAGCGGCCGCAGCCCGTCGCGCGCGTGCTCCACGGCGCTCGTGAGGACCTCGAACACCGACCGGTACCCGATCGGGTCGGCCCGGCGCAAGGTGTCCGACCCGTCCCACACCAGCACCACCTGCCCTGCGGGCAACCAGGACAGGTCGGTCAGGCTGTCGTGCAGCGCGTCCAGGTTGTGTCCGAAGTAGCCGGGGAAGCGCAGCGCCCGCGCGACCGCGACGAGCAGGTCGGCCCGGTCGTCGACGGACCCCACGGTCCCGACGGTCGCGCCCCGCAGCCGGGCCTCCATGGCGACCTGCTCGACGGGCCGCCCCGACCGCTGCACGCTGCCGGTCATGACCCGGTGGCAGCCACGTCGTCGACGACGAAGCTCACGTAGCGTGCTCGCACCGGTCAGGGACCGTCCGCGGGCCGGCGGTCGTCGGGGCGGCGCGACCGGCGGGCGACCGCGGCGTCCACCCCGCGGTCGAGCAGTCCCGCGACCCCCCAGCACACGGGCAGCACCACGACCACGGCGAGCACGACCTGGAACGGGAACGCGAGCTGAGTCACCCACAACTCGACCGCATCCCACCAGTCCGCCACTGCCCGCACGCCTCACACAGTAGACAGGGCTCCAGGTGACTACATTCCCTGACATGTTCGCCGTCTACGCCGCAGAGCCCAACGCCGACGCTCCGCTCGACTCGCTGACCGTGGGCGAGCGGCCCGAACCCGAGGTCCCCGAGGGCTGGGTGGCGGTCAAGGTCACCGCCGCCAGCCTCAACATGCATGACATCTGGACGCTGCGGGGGGTCGGCATCAAGCCCGACCAGTTCCCCATGATCCTCGGTTGCGACGGCGCCGGAACGCTCGAGGACGGGACCGAGGTGGTGCTGCACTCGATCATCGGCGACCCGAACTGGAGCGGCGACGAGACGCTCGACCCGAAGCGCACCCTGCTCACCGAGAAGCACCAGGGCAGCTTCGCCGACACCGTCGTGGTGCCGGCCCGCAACGCGATCCCGAAGCCCGCGGGCCTCTCGTCCGTGCAGGCCGCCGTCATGGGCACCGCGTGGTTGACCGCCTACCGGATGCTGTTCACCAAGTCCGGGCTCAAGCCGGGACAGACCATGCTGGTCCAGGGTGCGTCCGGCGGAGTGTCCACCGCGCTGGTCCAATTGGGGCGTGCGGCCGGGATGCGGGTCTGGGTGACCGGACGTACGGACGAGAAGCGGGCGCTGGCCGAGAAGCTCGGTGCGCACGCCACCTTCCCCTCCGGGGAGCGGCTGCCCGGCAAGGTCGACGCGGTGTTCGAGACCGTCGGCGAGGCGACCTGGTCGCACTCCATGCGGGCCCTGCGCCCGGGCGGCGCGATCATCGTCTCCGGCTCGACCAGTGGCCCGAACCCCGGCGCTGACCTGCAGCGACTGTTCTTCCTGCAGCTGCGGGTGGAGGGCTCCACCATGGGCACCCGCCAGGAGCTGGCCGATCTGCTCACCTTCGTGGACAACGCCGGTATCTCCCCGGAGGTCGGTCTGGAGTTGCCCATGGACAAGGCCGAGGAAGGCTTCCGCGCAATGCTGAATGGGGACACAGCGGGCAAGATCGTGTTTACTCGCTGACACTACTCTTTCGAGTGTGGACTATTTCGCCAGCAGACCCGGGCAATTAGTCCTCCTAGCAAGTACAGTCAGGCACCGTGTCTGAGCCATCCAGTCGAACGGCGTCGGGATCGGTGTCCACCGTCCCGGCGCCGCGCGTGCCAGGCCTGGTCGAACTCCTCGACCAGGTCGACCGTGCGGTGGCTGCCGCGCTGTCCCCCGTCACCTCGGCAGAAGGGGTCAGCCGCGACGGCTGGCGAGTGCTGCTGATGCTGGCCCGCGGCGGCGGGCGCAGCATGGGCGAGATCGCCTCCCACACCGCGCTGCCTGCTCCGACCGCAACCCGCGTGGTCGACCGGCTGGTCGCCGGCCAACTCGCGTACCGACGCCACGATCCGGTCGACCGTCGGAGAGTACTGGTGCACCTCGCGCAGGACGGGCGGGCGGTCGTGGAACGTGTCTGCGGCCGCGTGGAGCGCCGGGTCGGTGACGCGATCGGGTCCGCCCACACGCCGGAGCGCGCCCAACTCGCCGAGCTGCTCGAGATGCTGACCGAGCGCAGCGCCGGGCACGGCTGACCGACCGTCCGCCGACCCGTCCGACCGGACCCGGCACCACCGGCACCTGTGCGGCCGTCGCGTCCTACGTCCGTGCCGCCGCGGTTACCGCCGTGGCGAGCCATTCCCGGCCTCGCGGGCCGAAGTCGTCGCGAGCCCTGGCCACCCGTCCCAGCAGCTCGCGCCGTCCCCCCACCGCAGCCAGTACGTCCGCGACCGTGACGCCGTGCGCCGGCCGGTCGAGCATCCGCACCGGATCGCCCGCCCGGACCGCCGCCGGTCGCTCCACCGCCAGGTAACACCCCGGACGGCGCGCCCGCATGAACCGCACCACCAGGTCCGGCACCCCGGCGAAGCTCGCGAACGTGGCACAGGGGATGCGCGGAGCGGTCACCCGCAGGACGGCAGCACCGACCCGCCACCGCTCTCCGATGACCGCGCCGGAGCAGTCGAACCCGGCCACGGTGAGGTTCTCCCCCACCTGCCCCGGTCTCATCGGGCGCTCGAGCTCGGCGGCCCAGAACGCGAGGTCCTCGACCGCGTAGGCGTACACCGCCTGCTCCGGGCCGCCGTGATGCTTCCGGTCGACGATCACGTCCCCCTCGACGCCGTCGACGTCCAGGCGCACCGCACCGGACGCGGGCCGCTTGTCGATGCCCGACCGTCCGTGCCGGCTGATCACGCTCTGCACGCCCGCCGTCGCCAGATTGACCGAGACCACCCGTCCGCCGTCCATGCTCAGGCCCGCGTGCGGATCCGGTCGGCGAGCGCGGCGGCCGCAGCGGCCGCCTCGTCGCGCAGCAGGGCCACCAGGTCGGCGGCGGGCAACCCTCGCACCAGCGGATAGGCCTGCCCCGCCCACAGCGCCATCCGGTCGGCGTCTCCCTGCGCGCGGACGCGGGCCGTGATGTGGTGCACCTGCGGGTAGGCGGCCGGGGCGGCTGCGGTGTGCTCGTCGAGGAACGTGTTGCGGATGCCGCGCGCGATCCGACCGGTGAAGGCCCGGGTGAACTCGGTGCCCGGTCCGTCCGGCGCGGACAGCGCGGCACGGTGCACGGCCTTCGTCCCCGCTTCGGGACAGGTCAGGAAGGCGGTGCCGAGCTGCGCGGCGACGGCGCCCGCGGCGAGGACCGCGGCCACCCCGGCTCCGTCGGCGATGCCACCCGCCCCCACCAGCGGAAGGTCCACCGCGGCCGCGACCAGGCGCAGCGCGGCGAGGATGCCGAGCGCCTCGCCACCGGCCGGGTGCGACGCGTCGTCGCGGAACAGCCCGCGGTGTGCCCCCGCCTCCATGCCCTGGACGACCAGCGCGTCGGCGCCGGCCCGGGCCGCGATCCGGGCCTCGGCGGGGCCGGTCACCGTCACGACGACCTCGCTGCCCACCGCGTGCAGGTCACGCACGGTGGCGGCATCCGGGCAACCGAAGGTGAACGACACCAGCGGGACCGGCTCGGCGAGCAGCAGCGCGAGTTTGCCGGGATAGCCGTCGTCGTCATGGCGCGGCTCGCCCGGCTCCAGACCGGCCGCGACCAGCCGCTCCCGGTACTCCGTGACGCCGGCGTCGTGACGCGGCCCGGGAACGAACAGATTCACCCCGAACGGCCGGCCCGACAGCGCGCGCAGCGCGGCGATCCGATCGGCGAGCGCGGCGGCGTCGAGGTAGCCGCCCGCGAGGAAACCGAAGCCGCCCGCGTCACCGACGGCGGACACCAGCTCCGGGGTGGTGGCGCCCCCGGCCATCGGTGCGGCGACGACCGGGACGGTGAGGCCCTCCAACAGCGTGCTCATATCCCGCATGCTGCCGTGTGGCCCCCGCCCGCCGCGAACGGGTTCCCGTGCGCTACTTCTTCGCCTTGTCCGCGCTGGAGTCGGTGGACAGCGCGGCGACGAAGGCCTCCTGCGGGACCTCGACCCGACCGATGGTCTTCATCCGCTTCTTGCCCTCCTTCTGCTTCTCCAGCAGCTTGCGCTTACGGGTGATGTCACCGCCGTAGCACTTGGCGAGCACGTCCTTGCGGATCGCGCGGATCGTCTCCCGGGCGATGACCCGGGAACCGATCGCGGCCTGGATCGGCACCTCGAACTGCTGGCGCGGGATCAGCTCGCGCAGCTTGGTGGCCATCGTCGTGCCGTAGTTGTACGCCGCGTCCTTGTGCACGATCGCGGAGAACGCGTCGACGGCCTCGCCCTGGAGCAGGATGTCGACCTTCACCAGGTCGGACTGCTGCTCGCCGGCCTCCTCGTAGTCGAGGCTGGCGTACCCGCGGGTCCGCGACTTCAGCGCGTCGAAGAAGTCGAAGATGATCTCGGCGAGCGGCATCGTGTAGCGCAGCTCGACGCGGGTCTCGGACAGGTAGTCCATGCCCCCGAGCTGGCCGCGCCGGCTCTGGCACAGCTCCATGATCGCGCCGATGAACTCCGACGGCGCCAGAATCGTCACCTTGACGATGGGCTCGTAGATCTCCGCGACCTTGCCGGTCGGCCAGTCCGACGGGTTGGTGACGGTCATCTCCGTGCCGTCATCGAGGACCACCCGGTAGACGACGTTGGGCGCCGTCGAGATGAGGTCGAGCCCGGCCTCGCGCTCCAGCCGGTCGCGGGTGATCTCCAGGTGCAGCAGGCCGAGGAATCCACAGCGGAATCCGAAGCCCAGGGCCGCCGACGTCTCCGGCTCGTAGGTGAGCGCGGCGTCGTTGAGCTGCAGCTTGTCCAGCGCCTCGCGCAGTTCCGGGTACTGCGAGCCGTCGACGGGGTAGAGGCCGGAGTAGACCATGGGACGCGGTTCGCGGTAGCCCGTCAGCGGCTTCTCCGCGCCCCTGCGCTGCGAGGTCACCGTGTCCCCGACCTTGGACTGCCGGACGTCCTTCACCCCGGTGATCAGGTAGCCCACCTCGCCGACGCCCAGCCCCTCGGACGGCTTGGGCTCCGGCGAGACGACGCCCACCTCGAGCAACTCGTGGGTGGCCCCGGTGGACATCATCTTGATCCGCTCGCGCGGGGTGATCTTGCCGTCGACGACGCGGATGTAGGTGATGACGCCGCGGTAGGTGTCGTAGACCGAGTCGAAGATCATGGCGCGCGGCGGCGCGTCGGGGTCGCCGACCGGGGCGGGCACCCGGCGGACGACCTCGTCGATCAGCTCGGGGACGCCGGCGCCGGTCTTGGCACTGACCCGCAGCACGTCGCCGGGCTCGCAGCCGATGATGTGCGCGATCTCGGCGGCGTAGCGGTCCGGGTCAGCGGCCGGCAGGTCGATCTTGTTGAGCACCGGGATGATCGTCAGATCCTTCTCCAGCGCCAGGTACAGGTTGGCCAGCGTCTGGGCTTCGATGCCCTGCGCGGCGTCCACCAGCAGGATCGCGCCCTCACAGGCCTCCAGCGCGCGCGACACCTCGTAGGTGAAGTCGACGTGGCCCGGGGTGTCGATCAGGTGCAGCACGTGGTCGGTGCCGTCGACCTGCCACGGCAGCCGGACGTTCTGCGCCTTGATGGTGATGCCGCGCTCGCGTTCGATGTCCATCCGGTCGAGGTACTGCGCGCGCATGGCGCGCTCCTCGACGACCCCGGTGAGCTGCAGCATCCGGTCCGCCAACGTCGACTTGCCGTGGTCGATGTGGGCGATGATGCAGAAGTTCCGGATGCGCTCCGGCGGGGTGAACGTGCGGTCGGCGTACGTCGTCACTCACAGATCCATTCGATGCGGGTAACTCCATCGTCCCACGTTCGCGCAGGTGCCCTCGCGGGCACGTCGATCTCGGGCCTCGGACCGGCGGCACGGCCGCCGCTGAACCCGGACTCGTGATCGCTGCGTGGCGGAGCGCAGCAGCGGGTGTAACCCCGGACACCGATGGGCACATACCGGCAGGAGGCTCACATGACGACTGCCGGGCACGAAACGGAATCCTGGATCGGCCGCACGGTGCACGGCCGCGGTGGCGTGAAGCTCGGGCGGCTGACCCGCGTCTTCCCCTCGGACGGCGGCGGCCCGCCCACCTGGGGCGTGGTGAAGAGCCGCAGGGGTGGCGGCCGCCTCGTTCCGCTCGACGGCGCCGCCGCGCACGGAGAGCGCGGGGTCGCCGTGCCGGTCGACCGCGGGGCCTTCCGCACCGCCCCGGTGGCGCCCGACGGCGAGCCCACGGCGCAGGTGCGCTCGGACCTCGACCGCCACTACGCCGAGCGCGGAGCCCTCGCCGCCGCGCACGAACGCCAGCACGAGCGCTTCGGAGGCCTCAAGGCCGGTGCCTCGTTCTTCGGCTGGCTGGTCGCGGTCGGATTGACCGTGCTGCTCGGCGCGGCGGTCGCCGGGGTGGCCGCCGCGGCCGGTGTCTCGCTGGACCTGGCCTCGTCCCCCGCGCAGGCGGCGGGCCCTCCGCCGGAGACCGTCGGCCTGATCGGCGGAGCGCTGCTCCTCGCGGTGCTGGCGCTGTCCTACTTCGGCGGCGGTTACGTCGCGGGCCGGCTGGCCCGGTTCGACGGCGCCCGCAACGGCTTCGGCGTCTGGGCGCTGGGACTGCTGGTCACCGCGGCCCTCACCGCGGTCGGGGCGATCGCGGGCGCCCGGTACAACCTGCTCGAGCAGATCCAGGTGCCGGCCATGTCGATCCCGACGACCGCGCTGACCATCGGCGGCGTCGTCACGCTGACGGCCGTCACGCTGGCCAGCCTCGCCGCCGCCGTCCTCGGCGGCAAGGCGGGTGAGCGCTACCACCGCAAGGTCGAGCGGGCGGCGACGATCGTCGAGTGAGCCGCGCCTACCGGCCGAGGAACCCCGGAGCCGTGCCGTCCCACTCCTCGATCGGGGCGCAGTGCCAGTACCACTCCGACAACCGGGGCCGCTCCCCCAGTGGGGCGCGGCCGTTCGCCCAGCGCAGGGCGGGCCACGACCGGCCGTCGGTGGGTGCCCACGGGAACAGCCGGCGCAGCGTGTGCCCGGCCAGCCGGACGTCGGGTTCGAAGACCAGACCGAGACCGCGGGCGGCGTCGTCGGTGTGGACCAGGAGTTCGTCGCAGGCCATCGCGGCGAAACCGGAGGTGTCGGCCGTACCGGCCGGATGGAAGCCGCGGGCACCCGGCGGTGCGGCGTCGAGGACGGCGGCGAGCACGTCGGCCGCCGTCACCACGGTCGCGAGCAGGGCGGCCGGCGGGGCCGACGGACGTACCCGCAGCTCCATCGTCGGGACCGCGGCCGGCCCCGCGGCGAGATCGGTCGCGTACCGGAGCAGCGTCTCACCCACGTGCGCGACCACCTCGGCCACGCTCAGCTGCAGGTCCCCGGCCGCCGCCGTCCAGTCGCGTCCGGTCATCGGCTCCAGCGCCGCGCGCGAGGATGCTGCGGCCACCCGGACGTCGTCGCCATCCATGCGCTCCACCGTAATCACCTCGGCCCCGTGAACATTCGGCACCGATCGGTCTGCGCCACGAAGGGCGAGGTCAGCCCGTCAACAACCGCGTACCGAGGGTCACCACCAGGGCGGCGACGACGACGAGGAAGACCCGGCGCACGAACGCCGACCCGCGGCTCACGGCCAGCCGGGCCCCGAGCACGCTGCCCGTGAGGTTCACCGCCGCCATCACCGCACCCAGGCCGAGCAGCACCGCCCCTGCGGGGAGGAAGTAGAGAATCGCCCCGATGTTCGTGGCCGTGTTGACGACCTTGGCCGTCGCCGACGCGGCCAGGAACGCGAACCCGACCACCCCGACCAGCAGGAACACCAGGAACGACCCCGTTCCGGGCCCGGCCAGGCCGTCGTAGAACCCGATCCCGGCTCCGCCCGCGAGCATGACCGCGAGTTGGGCGCGGCGGCCGAACCGGGGGGCGTGCTCGGCGCCGAGCCCCGGGCGGCGCCACGTGTACAGGCCGACCCCCACCAGCGCGACGAGCACCACGCTCGACAGCACCCGCGACGGCAGCGCCGCCGCCAGCAGCGCCCCGCCGAGGGCTCCGACGAATGCGGCGACCGCCATCGGGCCGCTGTGCCGCCAGTCGATCCGGACCCGCCGGGCGTAGGCCACGGCCGCGGACGCCGTGCCCACCACCGCGGCCAGCTTGTTCGTGGCCACCGAGAAGATCACCTGGTCGCCGGGGAGGAACAGCAGCAGCACCGGCAGCTGGATCAACCCGCCACCGCCCACGATCGCGTCGACCAGCCCGGCGGCGAGCGCCGCCACGACGAGCACGAGCAACGCCAGCGGACTGACCTGTCCGAACCCCGGCCAGGACAGCGGCTGGGTGAGCGCATCGATCACGTCCGGCCACCCTACGGGCCGGAGCTCACTCCCCGGTGCGGGTGCGGTCGGCGATCAACGGTGCGTCCTCCTCCTCGGCCTGGGCCGGCTCGATGTCGGCGGTGCACCACTTGCACTTCAGCGCGTCGACCGGGACGAACTCCTTGCAGTAGGGGCACTCCCGGCTGCCCTGCGCCCGGAAGCTGCCCAGGCCGGCCTTCCTCAGCAGCTTGACCAGCGCGAAGAGCACAGCACCCAGGAGCAGGAAGTTGACCATCGCGGTGAGGAAGGCGCCGTAGCGGATCTCCGAGTCGTTGAGGACGAACTTCAACGCGGAGAAGTCGGGCTGGCCGAAGACGGCCGCCACGAACTGCATGATCACGTCATTGGCGAGACTGTCGACCAGCGTGGCGAACGCCGTGCCGATGATGAACCCGAGCGCCAGGTCGACATGTTGCCGCCCAACGCGAACGCCTTGAACCCCGACCACAGACCTTTCACGACGACCCCTTCTCGACGTGTCCACCGGCCTCTGAAGTAGCCGCGACGGCGCGAATGATGCGCCGGGGACCATGCATCGCGCGAGGCAGCACGCTGCCCCGTCCGGGTGGGCCGTGGTTCCGCCCTCCCCACCCGGGAAGATCCACGCGGGTAACGTCGCCGACGAGACCGACGCAGGAGACCCGGGAGGTCGTTGAATGAGCGTCACGCCGATCCCACCGCTCGACCGCAAGCAGGCCGCGGCCGCCGTACTCGCCGCCAAGAAGCGGCTCGGGCTGCGCTGGGAGAACCTCGCCGAGGTTCTCGGCCGCTCCACCCCGTGGTCCACCTCCGCGCTGCTCGGCCAGCAGCCGCTGACCGACGAACAGGCCGCCGCCGTCGGATCCGCCCTCGACCTGGACCAGTCCGTCGTCGAGGCACTGACCCTGCCGCCGATCCGGGGCAAGGAGGCCGTCGACACCACCGATCCGCTGGTCTACCGGCTCACCGAGATGGTGCAGGTCTACGGCGGGGCGATCCGGGAGCTGGTACGCGAGGAGTTCGGCGACGGCATCGTCAGCGCGATCGACTTCGAGCTGGATCTCGAGCGCGTCGCCGACCCCAAGGGAGACCGGGTCAAGATGACCATGAACGGGAAGTTCCTGCCCTACCGCGTCTGGTAGTCCCCCGCGGGTGGACACGACCGCCAGGTCGGTGTCATGCGCTCAGGGGGCTATGCCAGTCGTGTCATGTTCACCGTGACGTCGAGAGCCTCCGCGGATCCCCCCGAGTAGATGCCCTTCAGCGGGCAGACATCGGAGTAGTCGCGGCCCACGGCGACCCAGACGTGCCGGTGCGCGATCTCGATGTCGTTGGTCGGGTCGTAGCCCCACCAGTCCCCGGTCCACGCCTCGATCCACGCATGGCTCTCCCCGCTGATCGTCTCCTTCACCTCGGTGTCCGCCCGCGGCAGCAGGTAGCCCGACACGTAGCGCGCCGGGATCCCCATCGACCGCAGCAGCAGCAGCGTCAGGTGCGCGTAGTCCTGGCAGACGCCCTTGCCGGCCTGCCACGCCTCGATCGCCGAGGTGTGCACGCCGGTCGTCCCGGCCCGGTAGGTGAGGTGCTCGCGGACCCAGCGGCACGCGGCGAGCACGGCGTCGGCGGGTTCCAGGCCCCGGCGCAGCGACGCCGCGACCTTGGCGAGCTCGCGGTCGGCGCAGACGTACTCGGTGAACTCGAGCGTCTCGGTGAACCGGTCCCGCACCGGCTCGGCGGCCAGCTCCTCCCAGGTCGCCGACCGGGCGGGCGCCACGGCGTCGGCGGTCTCGACCACCGAGGTGCCGACGACCTGTAGTTCGGTGTGCGGGGCGTGCAGGTCGAACGCGGTGACCGTGGTGCCCCAGTAGTCGGTGTAGCGGTAGGAGCGGGTCGCCGGCGTCGTCTCGATCCGGCTCACGATCACGTTCTGACGGTTGTCGCTGCGCGGGGTCAGCCGGACCTCGTTGTAGGACTCGTGGACCGGCGCGGAGTACCGGCAGCCCGTCTCGTGCACGACCCGGACACGCCAGCCCATGTTCACACGACCTCCGGCGCGGTCCACGCCACCCGGGGCGCGGCGTGGAAGTACTGCAGCGACACGGCCTCGCCGACGTCGCGGATGCACCCCTGCAGGCCGAGCAGCTGCGCGGGCAGGTCGTCGAGCAGCTCGTCGGGACGCAGGAACTCCAGCTCGCTGCGGGCCCGGCCGAGCAGCCGCAGCGCCTCGGCCTTGGCGCCCACCCGCACCGTCGGGCGGTTGTCGAGCTGCTGCAGGCAGTTCTCCGCCTCCCGCAGGGCGTGGAACACCGACCGCGGGAACAGCCGGTCCATCAGCAGGAACTGCACGACCCGTGCGGCGTCCAGCGCGCCCCGGTACGTGCGCAGGTAGGTGTCCTGCGCGCCGGCGCAGCGCAGCACGGTCAGCCAGCCCGGCGACGACATCCGGTCCGACATCCGCGACATCAGCAGCCGCACCACCATGTCCACCCGTTCCATCGAGCGGCCCAGCAGGTAGAAGCGCCAGGTGTCGTCGCGGCTCATCGTGGACGCCGCCAACCCGGCGAACATCGCCGCGCGATCCTCCACGTAGGAGAAGAACGCGTGCGGTCCCACCCAGCGGGCGTAGCGCTGCCGCTCCGGCAGCGCGTTCCACGTGGCGTTGAGGCACTCCCACATCTCCGCGGAGACCACCTCGCGGGCACCGCGAGCGTTCTCGCGGGCGGCCGAGACGGACGAGACGATCGAGCCCGGGTGCTCGCCGGAGTACCCGACGAGCTCGGTCAGCGACCACGCGTCGAGCGGTTCGTCGGTGCCGGGTTCGACGCCGAGCACGCCGAGCAGGTTGCGGGCCGCCCGGTCGGCATCCACGGTGGCGTCCTCGAGCAGCTGGTGCACCGAGACATCGAGGACGCGGGCGGTGTCGTCGGCGCGCTCGACGTAGCGGCCGATCCAGTACAGCGACTCCGCGTTGCGGGCGAGCATCTAGCGATCACCCGCCTGCTGCTGTTGCTGCTGCTGCTGGCCGATCGTCAGCTCGGGCCCGTGCTCCGCGGCGGGCGATGAGGGAGCGATCGAGGCCAGTCCCCGCCGGCCCAGCTCCCGGTCCGCCTCCGGGACGCGCCCCGCGGCCAGCACCCAGGTGTCCTTGCTGCCCCCACCCTGGCTGGAGTTGACCACCAGGCTGCCCTTCGGCAGCGCGACCCGGGTCAGGCCGCCGGGCAGGACGAAGACGTCGTCGCCGTCGTTGACCGCGAACGGACGCAGGTCGACGTGTCGCGGGACCAGCCGGTCGCCGACCTTGGTCGGGACCGTGGACAGCTGCACCACCGGCTGCGCGATCCAGCCGTGCGGGTCCTCGCGGATCGCCTTGCGCGCCGCCGTCAGCTGCTTCGCGGTCGCGTCGGGGCCGAACACGATGCCGTAGCCGCCGGACCCCTCCACCGGCTTGATCACCAGCTCGTCGAGGTGCGCGAGCACGTGGTCGCGCTCGTCGTCGAGCCAGCAGCGGTAGGTCTCCACGTTCTCCAGCAGCGGCTTCTCGTTCAGGTAGTAGGAGATCATCTGCGGGACGTAGGTGTAGACGAGCTTGTCGTCACCGACACCGTTGCCGACCGCGTTCGCGATCACCACATTGCCCGCCCGCGCGGCGTTGAGCACGCCGGCGACTCCGAGCACCGAGTCCGGGTTGAACTGCAGTGGATCGAGAAACTCGTCGTCGATGCGGCGGTAGATCACGTCCACCTGCTGCTCGCCCTCGGTCGTTCGCATGTAGACCGAGTTGTCGCGGCAGAACAGGTCGCGGCCCTCGACGAGCTCGACGCCCATCTGCCTGGCGAGCAGCGAGTGCTCGAAGTAGGCCGAGTTGTAGACACCCGGGGTGAGCACGACGACCAACGGATCGGCCACGTTCGGCGCCGCCGCGGCGCGCAGGGCGCGGAGCAGGTGGGTGGAGTAGTCGCCGACCTGGCGCACCCGCTGCCGGGCGAACAGGTCGGGGAAGACCCGCGCCATCGTCCGCCGGTTCTCCATGACGTAGGAGACCCCGGACGGGCTGCGCAGATTGTCCTCGAGCACCCGGAAGGTGCCCTTCTCGTCGCGGACGAGGTCGATGCCGGCGACGTGGATGCGAACCCCGTTGGGCGGGTTGAGGTTCGCAGCCTCGCGGTGGAAGTGCTCACAACTGGTGATCAACCGGCGGGGCAGCACGCCGTCGCGGACGATCTGGGCGTCGCCGTAGACGTCGGCGAGGAACGCCTCGAGCGCCTGCACCCGCTGCACGATGCCGTGCTGCAGCCGCGACCACTCCCCCGCCGAGATCACCCGCGGGACGATGTCCAGCGGGAACGGGCGCTCCTTGCCCGACAGCGAGAAGGTGATGCCCTGGTCGACGAACGCCCGGTCGAGCGCCTCGGACCGCGCGCTCAGGTCGGCGGCGGCGGTGGGGGCGATGGCGCCGTGCAGCGCGCGGTACGGGGCCCGGACGGTGCCGTCGGTGGCGAACATCTCGTCGAACGCGTCGGGATGCGGCCGGTCGGGCTCCAGGTAACCGTCGAACAGCGCGGACCCGTTCTGACCGGCTGGCCCCGTTCGCCCCGAGGCGCTCCTCCGGTCCGCTGCTCGGCTCACAGTGGTCATCTTGACCCGAGCCGGGGGTGCCGAGCCAGACGAGCGCAGGCAACGACCCCGTGAATCCGACGATCTCGTCGCCGGCCCGCCGCCGCGCCGGCCGGGCGTCGGCGCGTGGGCTCACGACGACAGAGGACGTACGCTCCGGTCATGGCAGTGACGCCGGAGCGGCCGACGACGTCCCCCGCCTCCACGGTGGACTCCACTCCGGGATGGATCACCGTCGGTGCCGCGTTCGTCTCGATGGCCGTCGTGTTCGGGGTCGCCTACAGCTTCGGCGCGTTCTTCGCCCCGATGTCGGCCGAGTTCGGCACCGGCAGCGGCGCGACGTCGATCGTCTTCTCGTTCACCGCGTTCTGCTGGTTCCTGCTCGGCTCGGTGAGCGGACGCGCGGTGGACCGGTTCGGACCCCGCCCGGTGCTGCTCATCGGCGCGGTCGCACTCGCCGCCGGGTTGATCGCGACGTCCCGGGTGACCCAGCTGTGGGTGGGCTACCTGACCTACGGCCTCGGCGTCGGGATCGCGGTGGCGTGCGGGTACGTACCGATGGTCGCCGTGGTCGGAGGCTGGTTCGACCGGCGGCGGGCCATCGCTCTGGCCGTCGCGGTGGCCGGGATCGGGGTCGGCACGCTGGCCGGGGCACCGCTCGCCGCAGTGCTCATCGACGCCTACGGCTGGCGCCGGACGAATGTGATCTTCGCCGTGGCCGGGGCGGCGCTCCTGCTCTGCTGCGCGCTCGTGGCCCGGCGACCGCCGGAGGCCGAGGGAGCGGCCCCGCTGCCGCTGCGCGCGGTGGTGCGCACCCGCGCGTTCCGTTCGCTGTACGTGTCGACGCTGCTCGCGTCGCTGGCGCTGTTCGTGCCGTTCGTCTTCCTGCCGGCCTTCGCCGTCGAGGCCGGGGTGTCGCCGGTGCTCGCCGCGACGCTCGTCGGCGTGATCGGGGTGGCCAGCGTGCTCGGCCGGCTGGCCATCGGTGGCCTGGCCGACCGGATCGGCAGGATCCGCACCTACCAGCTCAGTTTCGCGATCCTGGCGGTCAGCTTCCTGGCCTGGCTGTTCGCCTCCCCGACGACCGCGCTGCCGCTGCTGCTGGTGTTCACCATCGTGCTCGGGATCGGCTACGGCGGCTGGATCGCGCTGCAGCCGACGGTGGTCGCCGAGGTCTTCGGACTACGTGGGCTCGGCGGGCTGGTCGGGCTCGTCTACACCGCGGGCGGCATCGGCGCGCTGATCGGCGCGCCGCTCGCCGGGCTCGTCATCGACGCCACCGGCGGCTACCGGTGGTCGATCGCCGGAGCCATGGTCTGCGCGACCGGGGCGTTCCTCGCCCTGCTGCCGCTGGGCCGGGGCGATTTCGCCCGCTCCCGAGACCGCTGTTAGCATGGTCAGCCGAGTGCTCGGCATACTTACCTGATCTGGGTCGTCCCCTGATCCAGGTCGCCGGAGCCCCCCAGATCAGTAAGCGTGCAGTCCAGGCAGGAAGAACTCGAGGCATACGCGTGGCCAACATCAAGTCCCAGATCAAGCGGGTCAAGACCAACGAGAAGCGCCGGCAGCGCAACAAGTCGGTCAAGTCGTCCGTGCGCACGGCGATCCGTCAGTTCCGCGAGGCTGCGGAGCTCGGCGACGCCGAGAAGGCCACCGCGCTGCAGCGCGCCGCTGCGAAGGCGCTGGACAAGGCCGCCAGCAAGGGCGTGATCCACCGCAACCAGGCCGCGAACCGCAAGTCGGCCATGGCTCACCGCCTCAACAGCCTGTAACGAACCTCTGGCCCGATGCCGACTCTCCCTACGGGAGGCGGCTGGGCCGATCCTGTACGACCGACGGCGCTGCCCACTCCCGCGGGGCAGCGCCGTCTGGCTGTCAGGAGTGGCTGCGTCCCGCCGGCGGCGAGTTCCGGGCTGACCGGATCCGCCGCCATCCCAGCCGGATGGGCAGGCACCCACGCCGCGGCGTAGCGGGTGACGACGTCCGGGTCGGCGGAGAACCGGTCGGAGCGGCCCGTGGCAACCGTCGGAGCGGCCGCGCCGCTCGGCATTCCCCGGCCGAGCCCCTCGATCAACGCGCCTCGCGGGCGTCGATCATCCGTCGCACCGCCCGCTCCAGGGCATAGTCGGGGTCCGCGGCTGCACCCTTGACTTCGGCGTTCACCTCCGCGGCGGCCGCGAACGCCACGGCCAGCGCCTCCGGGTGCCACGCGCGGACCTGCCCCTGGGCCTTGCGGATCTTCCACGGGGGCATGCCGAGGGTGCCGGCCAGCCGGTTCGGATCGCCCCGTCCAGCCGCCCCGACCTTCGCCAGCGTACGCACCGCATCCGCGAGGGCGTCGGCGACCAGGACTGCGGGGACTCCCAGGGCCATGGACCAGCGCAACGCCTCCAGCGCACCCGAACGGTCCCCCGCGACCACCTTGTCGGCGACCGCGAAGCCCGACGACTCGGCCCTGCCGCGGTGGTAGCGGCGCACGGCCGCCTCGTCGATCGTGCCGCCGGTGTCGGAGATCAGCTGGCCCGTCGCCGCCGCGAGTTCACGCAGGTCGGAGCCGACCGCCTCGAGCAGCACCCCCACCGCGGCGGGCACGATCTTGCCACCGAGCCGACGCACCTCGCCGCGGACAAAATCCGCCCGGTCGTCGGCGCGGGTGATCTTGTCGCACTTCGTCTGCGTGGCCCCCGCCTTGCGCAGGTCGTCAGCCAGCGACTTGCCCCGGGCACCTCCGGCGTGCAGTACGACCAGCACGATCCCGTCGGTCGGCGCGGCGGCGTACTCGGTGATCGCCGTGGCCAGCTCCTTGCCGACCTCGTGGGCACCCGCCACGACGATCACCCGGCCCTCCGCGAACAGCGACGGGCTCAGGTGCTCGGCCAGCTGACCCGGGGTGAGCTCGGTGACACGGAAGCGGCGCACCTCGGTATCCGGGTCGACCGCTCGCGCCGCGGTGAGCACCGCCTGCACGGCCCGCTCGACCAGGAATTCCTCCTCACCGACGATGAGCTGCAGCGGTGCCGGGGGGGATGGAGCCATGCCGGTCATGGTCGCGCACAGCCACGACAGATCGTGACCCGCCTCCCAGATGACGGACAGCGGCTGGGCAGAATGGACGGCCGTGTCGTAACGTGAGCGCAACCTCACGGCACCGCGCCGGGGGACAACCGAATATGGCTCATCCAGAGGGGCAGAGGGAACGGCCCGACGAAGCCCCGGCAACCGGCGTCGAACAACGACCAGCGCGTCCGCGCAGAGATCTGTCGACGATCACGGTGCCAATTCCGACCCGCACAGTGCGGGGCAGATGAGGAGATCTCTCGATGACTCTGACTGCCGACGTCCCGGCGACCACCTCGCTCGACCTCGGGCCCGCCCGCGCCCTCTCGTGCCGCGAGTGTGGGCACCAGATCCCCCTCGCCGCGGAGTTCGCCTGTCCGCAGTGCTTCGGCCCCCTCGAGGTGGCCTACGACTTCGCCGGCGTGACCCGCGAGTCGATCGAGGCGGGACCGAAGTCGATCTGGCGCTACCGTCACCTCCTTCCCGTGCCGTCGGACGTGCAGTCGCACCCGAACACCGAACCCGGCCTGACCCGCCTCATCAAGGCCGATCGGCTGGCCGCCGAGCTGGGCGTGCGCAAGCTGTGGGTGAAGGACGACACCGGCAACCCGACGCACTCGTTCAAGGACCGCGTCGTCGCCGTCGCCCTCGCCGCCGCCCGCGAGCTCGGCTTCTCCGTGCTGTGCTGCCCGTCGACGGGCAACCTGGCCAACGCCGTCGCCGCGGCCGCCTCCCGCGCCGGCTGGGACTCGGTGGTGCTCGTCCCGTCCTCGCTGGAACAGGCCAAGGTACTGACCACCGCGGTCTACGGCGGCACGCTGCTGGCGGTGGACGGCAACTACGACGACGTGAACCGCTTGGCCACCGAGCTCGCCGCCGAGCACGAGGACTGGGCGTTCGTCAACGTCAACGTCCGGCCGTACTACGCCGAGGGCTCGAAGACGCTGGGCTACGAGGTCGCCGAGCAGCTGGGCTGGCGGCTGCCCGAGCAGATCGTCGTCCCGGTCGCGTCCGGCTCGCAGCTGACCAAGGTGGACAAGGGCTTCACCGAGCTGGGGACGCTGGGCCTGGTCGAGCCGACCCCGTACCGAGTGTTCGGCGCCCAGGCCACCGGGTGCTCGCCGGTCGCCAAGGCCTTCGAGGACGGTCACGACGTCGTCCAGCCGGTCCGGCCGGACACGATCGCCCGCTCGCTGGCCATCGGCAACCCGGCCGACGGGCCCTACGTGCTCGACGCCGTCCGGCGCACCGGCGGGGCGGTCGGACACGTCACCGACTCCGAGGTCGTCGAGGGCATCCGGCTGCTCGCCCGCACCGAGGGCGTCTTCGCCGAGACCGCCGGTGGGGTGACGGTCGCGACCGCGAAGAAGCTCATCGAGTCCGGCCGGCTCGACCCCGACGCCGAGACCGTGCTGCTGATCACCGGCGACGGGCTCAAGACCCTCGACGCGGTCTCCGGCCAGGTCGGGCCGACCGCGACGGTGCCGTCCACGAGCAAGGCCGTCCGCGACGCGCTGGCCGGCCGCGGCTGAGGCCCGTCGCGGGCCACGACGCCGGCGTGCCGGCAGCGGGTCGCCCCGGCTGACCAGCTCCGGCCCGGACCCTGGTACCTGGCCGTCGCCGGCGGCGGTGACGGCCACGTCGCCCGCCAGATCGGTGCGCCGGATCGTCACCCCGGCCCTGCTCAACGCGTCGAGCAGGCCGGGGTTCGGATGCCGGTAGGTGTTACCGGCGCCGACGCTGACCAGGGCCACCCGCGGCGCGACGGCGTTGAGGAAGCTCGGGGAGCTGTAGCGCGAGCCGTGGTGCGGCATCTTGAGCACGTCCGCCTGCAACGGCGCCCCGGACGCGAGCAGGTCGGCCTGGGCGGCGAGTTCGGCGTCCCCGGTCAGCAGCACGGATCCGGCCGGCGTGCCGGCGCGCAGCACCACGGACGCGTCGTTGACCGCGGTGCCGTCCTCACCGTCGATCCAGGCGGCCGGATGCACCGGCCCGATCACCTCCAGGATCAGCGCGGGCCAGGTCAGCCGCTGCCCGGCGGACAGCGCGACCAGTGGGGAGCCGGCCGCCGCGGCCTGCCTGGCGACCTGGTCCAGCGCCCACCGCGGCTCCCGGGCCGGGCCTAACGCGACCCCGGCGACCGGGCGGCCGCGCAGCGCCCCGGCGAGCCCGCCGACGTGATCGGCGTGCAGATGGCTGAGCACGACCAGCGCGAGGCCCTCTACCCCCAGCCGGTCCAGGCAGGCGTCCACGAGGCCGTCGTCCGGGCCGGCGTCGACGAGCACCACCCAGCCCGGCCGACCGGTCGCCAGGACGAGCGCGTCACCCTGGCCGACGTCGCAGGCCACCACCGCCCAGCGCGGGGGCGGCCAGCCCGGCGACACCACCCGGGTCGGCACGAGCACCAGCAGCAGCCCGAGGAGCACGGCCAGCAGCAGGGTACGCAGCCGTGGGGATCGGCCCATCAGCAGCACCACGACGACCAGGGCCGTGAGCAGCAGCGCACCCGCTACGCCGTCCGGCCAGCCCACGACCGCGCCCGGGACCGCCGCCGCGTGGTCGGCGACCAGGACCAGCCAGGAGACCGCCGGGCCGGCGAGCCAGGCACAGGCCGTCGCGATCCCGCCGCCGAGCGGGGACAGGATCGCGGCGAGCACGCCGAGCACCGTCGCCGGTGCCACGGCAGGTATCACCAGCAGGTTGGCCACGACGGAGACGAGGCTGACCTGGCCGCTCAGCCCGGCGATCAGCGGCGCGGTCGCCGCACCGGCGGCGGCCGGCACCACGAGTGCCTCGGCCATCCCGGGCGGCACACCGCGGCGCCGGAGTCCGGCGGCCCATTCGGGAGCGACGAGCACCAGAGCGGCCGTGGCCAGCACCGACAGCGCGAAGCCGGGGTCGACGGCGAGCCGCGGGTCCACGAACAGCAGCCCCAGGACCGCCGCAGCGAGCGCGGGCACCGCTGAGCGGCGACGCCCGAGGGCCAGCGCCAGCAGCGCCACCCCACCCATCACCCCAGCACGCAGCACGCTCGGTGAGGGCCGGGCCAGGACCACGAACCCGACCAGGGCGACCCCGCCGAGCACCGCCGCGAGCCGGGGATCGGCCCTGACGAGCCGCAGCAGCCCCAGCACCGCCCCAGCGACGATCGCCAGGTTCGCGCCGGACACAGCGGTCAGGTGCGTCAGGCCGGCCGCCCGGAAGTCCTGCTCGACCTCCGGTGTCTGATTGCGGGTGTCGCCCACCGCGAGACCCGGGAGCAACCCCGCCGAGGCCTCCGGCAGGACTGCCGCCGCATCGCGCAGGCCGTCGCGCAGGGAGCCGGCTCCGCCCTGCCACCACGACGCCGGCCCGACGTCCCGGGGCGGGCCGCGCACCCGCAACACCGCCACGGTCAGATCGCTGCGCTGCGCCGGCGCGAGCAGCCCCTCGACGGTGACGGCCTGGCCGGGCAGCAGGCCGGTCCAGCCCGCGGGCGGGGCCAGCAGCAGCACCCGGCCTCCGGAATCCCAGGAACCGTCGTCGACCTGGACGTGGCGCAGTTCGGCCGGCACCAGGACCTGGTTCGTCCCGCCGGGCCGGGAACCGTAGCCGGAACCCCGGATGGGCCGGGGGTCGTCGGTGAGCGTGACGCGCAACGTGGCCGCCGCGCCGCGCTCGGCGGCACGCGCCAGCGGGTGCCCGCTCACCTGCACGACGTGGGCGGTGATCATCATCCCGGCCGCCGCCGCACAGCCGGCGGCGGCGAGGGTCCCGCCGGCCCACGGCCGCGCCCGATGCCGCGGCAGCAGAGCGACGACCAGCGCCGCCACCGCCGCGACCGTCCCGAGCACCGCACCGGCCGGACCCGCGAGCAGCCCGACCAGTACGACGCCCCAGGCGGCCAGGGCAGCCGGCACCAACCGGAGATCGGGCCGGCTACGCGGCTCGCCGTCGTCCCCGCCTTCGTCCACCACGGACCGCGACCCGAGGCCGGCCCGACCCGCCCTCATCAGACCGTCACCAACTCGCGCAGCTGGCCGAAGCGGCGCTCGCCGATGCCCTCGATCTCACGCAGTTGTTCCACCCGGGCGAAGCGCCCGTTGCGGGTCCGCCACTCCAGGATGCGCTGGGCGGTGACCGGACCGACGCCGGGCAGCCCGTCGAGCTGCTCCGCGGTGGCCCGGTTGAGATCGATGCGGCCGCCCGGGACCGCCGCCGGACCCGGCCCGGGGCCGCCGCCCGGTCCGGCCGTCGCCCCTCCCCCGGCGTCCGGGGCCGGCGCGACGCCCACCGAGACCTGCTCACCGTCACCGACCCGGCGGGCGAGGTTGGTCCCGCTCAGATCGGTGCCGGGCAGCGGGCCTCCGGCGGCCTCGATGACATCGGCGACCCGCGCTCCGTCGGGGACCCGCACAAGACCGGGCCGTACCACCTTTCCCGCCACGCTGACGACGAGCGGCCCGGGAGTGGGCGCCGGCGGTGCGGAGGCAGCCACGGCCGTGGGATCCGCCGGGCTCAGGGCGACGCTCGGCAGGGCGGCCACCGGTTCCGCCCGGGGCCGGTCCGACCACACACCGACCGCGGCCAGCACCGCCGACACCGCGGCCACCACGGCGAGCGCGGTCCCCCCGCGACGGCCCGGATCCAACCGGGCGCCGCGCCATCCCTCCGGGACCCAGCGGCGCACCGCGGTCGCGGCCCGTCCGGCGAACCTCGCCCGTACCTGCGCACCGGGCCGGTCCGGCGGATCGGCCGGCCGCTCGGGGCCTCCCGGTCCGGTGGCGTCCGGCGCGTCGCACCCGGAGCCGGATCCCACGGAGGCGGCGACGGGCAGCGGCACCGTCGGCGGGTCGCCGCCCGATACCGCCCCAGGATGCCCTCCTGCCGCGGTCGGCACGACGGCGGCGTCGTACGGCCGTCCGACGGGAGTGCCGAGCACGGCCGCCAGACGCCGTCCGGGGACCGGGTGGGGATCCGCACGCGCCACGTCCTCGACGCTAGGGCGGCGTGGACCCGCCTCGGCCGACTCGGGCGCGGGCTGTGGACGGACGGATCCGGTTGGGGACAACCCGGGGCACCCGTGGTCCCGGAACGCCGGGATGTCGGAGCGATCTGGCACCGTGGCCGGGGGCGCCCGGACCACCGGCCACCGGCTCCGCACCTCCGCCCGGCGGGCCCGACCCGACTCAGCGCCGCAGCCCGCCCGGTCCGGCCCGGCTCAGCGCCGCGGCACCACGACCACCCCGAGCAGCCCGGTCCCGGCGTGGGCGCCGATCACCGCGCCCACCTCGGACACCAGCAGCCGGGTCGCGTCCGGCAACCGCTCGCGCAACCGATCGGCCAGCTCCTCGGCCCGCTGCGCCGCACCCAGGTGGTGTACGGCCAGGTCCGCATGTCCGCCGTCTGCGGCACGCACCGCGAGGTCGACCAGCCGCTGCGCCGCGCGAGCACTGGTCCGGACCTTCTCCAACGGCATGATCCGCCCCTCGGCCAGGTGCAGCAGCGGCTTCACCGCGAGCGCCGTCCCGAACAGCGCCGCGGCCGCACCGATCCGGCCGCCCCGGCGCAGCCGGTCGAGGTTGTCCACCGAGAAGAACACCCGGCAGCGGGCGGCGACGTCGGCCGCTGCGTCCTCGACCGCCTGACCGTCGGCCCCCGCCTCGGCGGTGTCGGCCGCCGCCAGCACCGCGTATCCCAGCCCCATCGCCAGTGCACGCGAGTCGACCACCCGCACCCGGTCGGGGCCCACCTCCTCGGCGGCCAGCCGAGCGGCGTCCCAGGTCCCGGACAGCTCGCGCGACAGGTGCACCGACACCACTCCGTCGGCGCCCTGCGACAGCGCATCACGGAAGCAGGCGGCGAACGCGGCAGGCGTCGGCCGGGACGTCTGCACGTCCAGGTGCCGATCGGCCAGCGCGGTGACCAGTTCCCGGGCTCCGACCTCCAGCCCGTCGCGGCCGACCCGGTCGCCCAGCCGCACCTCCAGGGGTACGACCCGGATCCCGCGCTGCTCGGCGACGCCGGGCGGGAGGTAGGCGGTGGAGTCGGTCACCACGGCGACGCGCACGACGACGCACCCTAAGGCATGCGGCCGCGACGGACCCGGACAAGTCGGACGCGTCGGTGTGGCGCGGCACACCGCGCCACGGCACCGTCAGCCTTCCAGCACCGGCCGCAGCAGATCGGCCAGCGCCGCACCCACCGCCGCGTGAGCGGGCCAACCCCAGTGCATGCCGTCGGGATTTCCCTGTCCCGAGAGCACGTGTTCGCCCACCAGTGCCGGCAGGTCCAGCAGCGCGACCCCGGCGCCCGCGGCCCATTCCCGGGTCGCCCGCTCGGCCGCCGGCCGCCCGGCGTGCACGCGCGCGTAGATCTCCGCCCGGTGCACCGACGGCAGCGCCGCAACCACCGGGATCCCGGGCCGGATCGCCTGCACCGCGGTGCGGCACTGCTCCAGGTAGCCGACCGTGAGCCGCGGTGGGAGCGCCACCGGACCGCCGCCGGGCAGCGCCGCGAACGCGCGGGCCAGCCGCGGCTGCGCCCGCTGATATCCGGCGCGGACGGCGCGGCGCAGCCGGTCCGGCCGCAGTGTCGGAATCAGCTCGCGCAACGCGGTGGGCAGCGGCGAGGGCAGTGTGTCCATCCCGCCGATGCCCAGGATCAGCGCGTCGACATGGGGCATCAACGCCCACACCCGCGGGTCGTGGGTCACCGCGTGCCAGGCGTGCCGGGCGGTCCAGCCGATGCCGGCGACGAGTTCGGCGCGGCCGCCGAGGGCCGCCGCGGCGACGTTGGGCCACAGCCGCGGCTCGTCGGCCGGTTCGCCGCGCTCGGGGCCGTGAAAGGCGAGCGAGTCGCCGAGGACCAGCAGCACCGGCCCTCGCGTGGTCATCCGTTCGCGCCGACGTTGTAACCGGCCAGCCGCCAGCGCGGGTGGTCCGGGCGCCGGGCCAGCACGGCCCACCGGGCGTTGCCCAGCCCGCCGATCGACGGCCAGGCCGGTTCCGGCAGGCCCAGCAGTCCTGAGACCAGGCCCGCGATCAGCCCGCCGTGCGCGACGAGCAGCGCCGTCGCCCCCTCTCCGTCGGGACCCTGGCGGTCGGAGCGGGGATCGCCGTACGCGACGTCGAGTTCGCGCACTACCGGCAGCGACCGGGCCACCACCTCCACCCGGGACTCGCCCCCCGGCGGCGCCCAGGTGGGGTCGGAGCGCCAGGTCGCGATCGCGCCCGGCCAGTCGACCTCGATCTCGTCGACGGAGCGGCCCTGCCACTGGCCGAGGTGCGTCTCGCGCAGCCGCGGGTCGAGTTCGACCGGTAGCCCGGTGATCGCGGCGACCTCGTCGGCCGAGTGGACGGCACGACTGAGATCGGAGCTGATCAGCCGGTCCGGTGCGAACCGGGCTAGCTCAGGCGCGGCGCGGGCCACCTGGGTGCGGCCCTCGTCGGTGAGCTTCGAGTCGAGATGGCCCTGCATCCGCCCGGCGAGGTTGTAGTCGGTCTGTCCGTGCCGCAGCAGGATCAGCCGGCGCAGGCTCACCCGGCGGCGCCGGCGGGCGGGGAGAACGGCTCCGCGTCGGACCCGTCGGCGTGCTCGGCGTCGTCGAGCTCGGGCAACGGGACCCGCGGGCAGTCCTTCCACAGCCGGTCGAGTCCGTAGAAACCACGCTCCTCGGAGTGCTGCACGTGGACCACGACATCGGTGAAGTCCAGCAACACCCAGCGACCCTCACGGGCGCCCTCGCGCCGGGTCGGCTTGACGCCGCGCTCGCGCAGCTTCTCCTCGACCGCGTCGACGATCGCCTGCACCTGCCGTTCGTTGGGCGCCGAGGCGATCACGAAGCAGTCGGTGATCACCAGCTGGTCCGAGACGTCGAGCACGATGATGTCGTGCGCCTTCTTGTCCGCGGCGGCCGCCACTGCCACCCGGGCCACCTCGAGCGCCTGATCCGTTGCCGTCACCGCTCCCCTTTCCGCGGACCGGTACTCCACCGCCGCGATACCCGATTGTCCCAGCTCGCCCCGCACCTCACTCAGCCAGGAGGGCCCGGTGGGCGACGGCCCCGGGTCCGGGCGGCTCCGGCTCCGCTCAGACCGGGTCCCCCGGCTCCCCGGCCGGGCCGTCGGCGTACGGCCCCCGCTTCGAGATGTAGCGCCGCTGGGAGAATGCCGAACAGGTCTCTAGCAACCCGCGCCCTCCTTGACCTGCCAAAACGTCAGGTGACGTTGGTCGACGTTGGTCGTCCTGCGGTGAGGTGGTTTGTACCCGATCTGTACCGAAGGCCGGCACACGGCGACATGACCTCTTCGCCCTGATCCCTGATCACGGGTGCGAGCGGCCGCCGTCAGGCACTCCCCCGGCGGGCCCCGTGGTGCTGCTGCGTGTCATCCAGCGACTGACCATTCCGCTTCTCGTCAGGCCTCCCTGCTGCCTCGTCTACCGACGTTCAGGGCGCGGGGGCTCCAAGGTTGCCAGACAACCACCGATCGACCGGTGCCCCGGCCCTGCTTCTCATAGCCCAGCGGTGTGAGCCGTGACGGAGAGCCGGCCCTCACGAAGCGAACGTCGGGCCCAGGGCAGAGCCGTGGTCTGCCGGAGCTACCCAGTCAGACGCCTGTTGGCGTGCTGCGCCGCGCCAGATTCCCAGCCTCGCGCCTACAGCGGCATAGATTCGCCCGAATGGCCTAGACGCACTCCGTAACAGACCGGCCACGCGCGGCGACCACCAAATCACCCATCGCGCGAGAAACCGGACCAACGATGACGCAGCCATGGAACCCGCAGCAGCCCACCCAGCAATGGCTACCGCCACACAACCTCCAGATACCAACCCAGCGCCAGGGTGAGCCGCCGACCGGGGGCCCTCCACCGGCACCGAAGCCCAAGCGCAAGAAGTGGCCATGGATCGCCGGCGGTGCCGTCCTGCTGCTGGCCATCATCATCGGGACCGCGAACAGCGGTAGCGGGGGCAGCTCCGCCCCGACGGCGGCCTCGCCAACCACACCGTTCTCATCGGCCTTCAGGGCGCCGGCCGTAGCCGCACCGACCACGACAGCGCCGACCACGACGGCGCCGAAACCGGCGTCGCCGCCCACGGTGTACGAAGGCCGCGGCGACGACGTCGTCACGATCACCAAAGACCCCGGCGTCGCGGTGCTGCAGTTCGAGTGTCCCAAGTGCAGCAGCAACACGGTCCTCAAGACCGACGGTGCCGAGAACCTGCTCGTCAACGAAATCGGCGCCTACAAGGGCAAGCACCTCATCGACATCAGCGACACCAGCATCACCTCGACCTTGACCATCAACGCCTCCGGCGCGTGGAAGGTGACCGTGGCCTCCGGGCTGGGCATGGCCACGACCGCGACCGGCAACAACCCCGTGTCGGGCACCGGCGACGACGTGGTGCTCATGCTCGGCACCGCGACCAAGGCACGCATCACCAACAAGGGCGAATCCAACTTCGTGGTGAAGGTGTACCCGGCCTCCGGCTACCCCGACCTAGCCGTCAACGAGATCGGCGGCTACCAAGGCACCGTGCCGCTGGACGCGCCCGCAGTGGTCCAGGTGACGTCCTCCGGAAAGTGGACGATCGCACCGTCCTAAAAGGCCGAGCCAGCTGCCAGCTCCAGCCGCGAGTCACGGCCGGCTGCTCACACCTCTCGGACCCGGCGCCGTCGCTGTCATCGCGTGGTGATTCTCCTGAATGGACGACCGTTGCCCGAACCTACGGCTCCGCCGATCTTTGAAGCGGAGAATACTCAAGATGCCCGCCGCCTGGTTGCCGCACAAGCTCGGATGTACTCGGACGCTAAGCGGCTCTTCTACGGCCGGATTGTCGCTGTATTCGCTCTATCGGTCGCTGCGATGGCGACTTCCGCAGTCTGGCCCGACTCTCGCGTTTTGATCGGCGGCGGTGGAGGCCTCCTCCTGTTCGGGGGGTCGTTCATAATCGAGAGCATCGAAAAGCGGCAGCGACTTCAAGCCGCAGCAACGCAAGAGCTTTTTGATACTCGCATTTTTCAGATTGAATGGAATTCCCTATATGCGGCTCGACCTCCCGCGATCGCGATTGCGAAAGCTGCGAAATGCTATCGGGGCGGCCGAGATGCGAACTGGTACGAAGACACTGCCGGAACTCATCGGCCGTTCGATGTCCTCATCTGTCAAGCAACGAATCTGGGCTGGGGCGCTACCATGCACCGCCTCTGGGCATGGCTTCTCGTCGGCATGTTCGCCGTAGCGGTAGCTGTACTCGGAGCCGCGTGGGTGGTGCTCCGCCTACCTCCTGATGCTGCGCTTTTGACCCTATTCGTGCCATTTCTGGCACCCGCGAAGGAGCTTGCCAACCTGATACGCTCAAACTTCGACGCGTCCAGCACCAAGGAGTCGGCCGAACGTACATTGAGCGAAGTTTGGGAGAAGGGAATGTTCGAGAATATCGTCCCCGACGAAAGCAAGCTTCGGTCAATCCAAGACAAAATCCTCACGCTTCGACAGGCGAATGCTTACGTGCCAGACTGGCTAGATTCTATTTTCCACAAGCGCAATGAAGCGGTCATGCGTGCGAGCGTCGCCGATCGCGTCCTGCAAGCCAAGCGGCACGGCTATGGGTAGAACGGACCACTAAGGGGCGAACCATCGCCGGCGGACATCCGCACGTACTGGCACAGATATATGCGCCAGACTTCGACTGCAATCATGCAACGATCAACTATTAGGAGGACAATTTGGCACAGTCAGCCTTGTCATACCTCAACGAGCTACTGGCCTTCTACACCCCCTCGAGCACATATTTTGACTCCGCGCGGCAGCATCGCTCCGCGATCGAGAAGCGGTTAGACCTCAAGCTCGGCGTTCGAGAGATGTTCGAGACAGGCTCTCTGCGTCACGGTACTGGTGTCGCCTATTGGAGCGATGCTGATTACCTGGTCTCTCTGAAGGGCGAACGGCCAACCTCAACCACCGCCCTGAACAACGTAAAGGCAGAGCTTGCCGACCGCTTCAAATCGACTGTCGTGAAGATCCGACGCCCCGCGGTAGTCTGCGACTTTGCAGACGGGAAAGAAACCGTAGAGGTTGTACCCGCATTCGCGGCTGACTCCGGATACTGGATACCAGATCCGACTGGCGGCTGGATGAAGACGCACCCGAAAGACCACAACAGCTACGTCAACGACGTAAACAAGAAGCATGCGGGCGGGGCGAAGAAGCTGGCACGACTCGCTAAGGTTTGGAAGTATAGGCGCCGCGTCCCTGTCTCGTCCTGCTATCTCGAGATGAGAGCGGCGAAGTATGCCGACGGCGAGACCTCATGGCACCTTCCGATTGAGCTCCACCGCTATCTTGCTCGGCTGCAGGATATTCAGCTCGCAGCAATGAATGACCCGACCGGCTTAGGTTCGCGCTTCACCGCATACTCGTCCGACTCCAAACGCGATGACGCGCTTTCGAAGCTGGCTACAGCAGTCACACGAGCGAGGAGGGCAAAGGAATTCGACCTCGATGGCGAATCGGCCAAGGCGATCGAGCAGTACAAGCTGCTATTCGACAAGTAGCTACGCCGTAGGACCGTCGCATCATCGTCTCTCAACGAGGTGGGCTTGTGCGGCATCCCGTCGACCTGGCGCCAGCCCGATCACGCCGCGGACGGAGGGCAACCTGCCCGCGAAGATCGACCACATACAGGTGTCCGGCGAAGCCGGCCCTGCCCCCGACCACGACGCCAGGCTTGCCCTCCGTCCGCGGCGTGATAGCCCTTGTGGAGGTCGACGGGATGCCGCATCTCGCAACCACCCACCCCTCCCCGCGCTCGCTCTGTGCCCGACATCCCGGAGACCTGCCTGTCCGGCGAGGACATGTCCTTGTTCTTCTCAGCGCGAGCGGCGCACTGCTCTTCGCGGTGCCGCGGCCGGGTTCGCCCCTCCTGCCGGGCGCGCGGCGACGGGGACCGGCCGGAGGCCGCACGCCCCGGCGCCGCATGGCGCCCGGCATCGGACACAGTCCCGGCCGCGGCGCCGCAGGCGCCGCCTTGATCAGGAATGGAAAGTCTGAACACACGCGCCGCAGTCCTGACTGTCCGGTCCCGGCTGATGCTTGACGTTCCGGTCTCACCTGATGCTTGACGTTCGGGCCTGATCAGCTTCGCTAACGCCGTCCTGGTTGGGCGGTTTCGGGAGGGCGGGATTGGCCATGGTGGAGTTGTCCGTGGTCGAGCAGCTTAGACCGAGCCGGTCACCGTCAGCTTCGTGACGTTCAGCGTGGGTACCGTCATCTTGCCGCCCATGGCTGTTTCGTAGCTGGTCGAGCCAGTAACGGTGGCCTCGGCGGTGAACAGGTTGCCCTGAACCACAGTGCGGAGCGCGTTGGCGTCGCCGGTCAGGATGGTGTTGGTCGGATAGTCGGCGTATCCGTACTCGACCTTGTGCTCGACGCCGTCCACGTTGGCGCGGAACGTGCTGGTACCGGTAGCCGGGTCGAACTGGGTGACCTCGCCGTACACAACCACGCGCTCACCCTTGTGCCCGTCCGGATCCTTGGCGATGAGCTGCCATTCCTGCGCAGTGATCGCCTTCGCCGGAGTGAGGACGGCTGGGGCAGCATTGCTACTGTCCGAGCTGGTGGAGCGGCTGCTCAGGCCAGCGATCACGAACAACGCGACGAACATGGCGACCACGCCGCCGAGAACCTTGGGCCACCTGCGCCGCTTGCGCACCGGCACAGAGGGGACTGGCTGCTGTGGAATGTGTGGAAGCGAGTAGGTTCCGTAGCCCGCGGTCGGCTGCTGGTAACCGTAGGGCTGTTGGTAGCCGTAGGGCTGTTGGTAGCCGTAGGGCACGGCCGGCTGCTGATAGTCGTAGGGCGGCTGACCCTGCTGGTAGGGCTGCTGCCGGTCGGGTTCCGGTCGCGCTGTCATACCCCGCTATCGGCACCCATAAAATGCCCGTTACCGGCTCTTCGGACGCAGTCAGCCAACATCGTTGGTTCTGATGATCCGCCGTGCGGTCACGCCACCAGCAGATGCAGGCCTACGCCGGTCCGTTGGCGATACCGTCTAGTCGACCTGGCTCTGATGCTTCATTCGTGCCGCGGTATCGAGCTCACTCATCGATGCGATCACCGCGTCAGGCTCGAACGAGCGAAGTGCTCGATCCTTGCCGGGCTTGTTCGCGAACGCGATGACGGCGACGTCGGCCGCCCGCGCTGCCTGTATGTCGGTGATCGAGTCGCCTACGAGCACGCACTCCCCCGGCTTGGCGCCGAGCTGCTCAATCGCCTGGTACAACAAGCAAGGCTCAGGCTTGAGCCTGCGGGCCTGGAAGCCGGCGCGCGCTGCGATGCCATCGACGTCTGGCCCGAGCCCATACCGCTCGATGAACTCGCCGATCGCCGCCTCGGAATTATTACTGACGATCGTGATCGTGTGACCGGTGGCCCGTAGAGTCGCGATGGCGTCGAGTGCACCCAGAGTGGGCGGAACCTGACGGACAGACGCGATCTCGTACTGCGTGAGCGCCTTCTCCGCCTGCTCAGCCTTCTCGCGGTCGAGCCGGTCGGATGCGTACCGCAGAACGTCGAACGGGTCTTCGGAGTAGCCGACCCGATCGGGAAGGATCTTCCGCCACTCCGCCGCTCCCAAAGCCCTCCGAACAGCGTCCGCGGCGGCCTGACTCCCTCGACCCGGGAACACAGCGCAGACAGGTCCGTCGAAGTCGAGGAGGATGTGTCGCCGCTCGGCGAGGAGCTGAACCAGGCTCATTGCCGGACGGGTCGAGCGACGGTGGACCACATGCTGTCGAACCACATCTTCGACTGTGCGACGAACTGCGAGGCCATCGAGTCGGGGTCGACATCGGCGCTGTGGTGAAACAAGGTGGCGTCCTTGCCCATCAGGTCCCACATGGTCACCGACTCGCCGTCGAGCTGCACCGCGTGCTCCTGAACCGGGTAGTAGCCGAAGAACGCCTCGGTGTCGTTGAGCAGGTAGAGCTTGAACATCGGCACGGCCGGCGCGACTCGAACCTCGGCCCGGGTGTGGTCGACGAGGCCGAGCTCGCGCAACTCGGTCACCGCGTCCACGATGGCCTGGGTGTGCCGCTGCATGATCTGCGTGGCGCGTTCCCGGAATGCCGGGCTGTCGCCCAGGTCCTCGACGCGGGCGGGCAACGTCCACGGCACGGCGGGGTTCGGCACCAGGATCCGGACCGTGATCGACTCGGGGCGCAGCCGGCCGGCGCGGACCTTGTCGAGCGGCTCGGCGATCGCGCCGTGCAGCGTCTCCCCGGAAAAGCCGGCGAAGTCGACAGTCACCTGCGGTGCCTCGAAGGCGCGGTCCATGTGCGGGCGCAGGCCGACTGGCCGCTCGGTGCGCTCGCGGACGAAGACTCCGCTCCCCTGCCGCGATACGACGAGGCCCTCGTCGCGCAGCAGACGGACCGCCTGCTGCACCGTCATCCGGGCGACGCCGTAGCGCTTGGACAGCTCGGGACCGGACGGCAGCTTCTCCCCTGGCTGGAAGGTACGAGTGAGGATCGCAGCCCGCAGGGCGTTTGCCACCTGCTGGTACGGGGGCCGCGGGTCGTCCGGGTCGAGGTCATGCACGCAGTGACTCTATGGGGCCACCTGCCTAGCGTGCTAGCCATCCTGACCAACTCATGAGATCTGCTTCACTTGGCTAGCCAAGCTGTGCTACGTTGATCTGGCTAGCCAAGCTAGGTCGATGCCGAAGGAGCAGTAATGAAGGACATCCCGGTCAACCTGGGTGGTTACAAGCTCACGGTCGTCGAGGCCCCTGCCCCGAAGATGCGCGAGACCAAGGACGGTGCCATGGAGCCGGTGGTTGACCGCAACGGCGTCCAGCAATTCGTGGTGGCACTGTTCGCCAAGCTCAAGGTCGGCCCTGGCGAGCGGGCGCCGAAGGGCGAGGAGCTGCGGGTCACCCTGACCTGCGACCCGGGCGAAGGCTTCGCCGAGGACACCCGCGTCGAGCTGGTCGACGCCCGGCTGAACTCGTACCAGATCGACAGCCCGGACGGCCGCTCGATCTCGGGCGTCTCGTTCAAGGCGATGGGCCTCAAGCCAGCCCGCACCGACAAGTAGTCCGCACCGCGGGGCTTTCCCGTCCCGCACGGTCCGGCCGCTGCGCCGGGCACATTTCTTCTCTTTCCTGCAATTCCGTATTGGCTCCCCCATGCCGAAAAACGGGCGGGGGCGAGATGGAAAGGCGGTGTCTCGATGACCTGCACCGAGTGCAGCGGATCGGGCGCATGCGATGCCTGCGACGGATACGGCTGGCTTCCGGGCTCCCCGGATGCAGTCGGTGAGGGGCCGGAATGCGACGTGTGTTTCGGCGACGGGATCTGCGCCGCATGTGTCGGCGGCGGAGTGGAACGGGTGAGTGCGTGATGAGTCGGATGGTGAATGGGCGGGTCCGGCAGACCTCGGGTGTCGGCCGGTTGGTGCGGCGGTTGGAGTGCGAGCGGCGCCGCTGGTCGCGCTGGGTCGACTCCACGGTGCCGACCGAGCAGGCGTGGCGGGCCGGGGTCGCCGAGGGGCTGCGGCTGGCGCAGACCGCCATCCGGAAGGGCGTGTGAGGTCATGGCCTCGGTGAACCTGAAGCCGGTGAATCGGCGGGCGCTGCGCCGGTACGGGGAGTTCTGGCGGTCGTTGCAGCTCGTCGCGGCCGCGTTGGCGCAGGCGGAGCTGGTGGCGCAAAAGGCGGCCGACGCGCAACCGGCTCGGGCTTCGGCCGGCGGGACGGCGCACTGGTCGGCCCCGACCGCGCAGGAGCTGCGCTCGTCGGCGAAGAAGGCGGGACAGGCGCTGCACGTGATGGCGGCGTCGGCGAAGAAGTGGGAGGCCGAGCTGGTCTCCCGGGAATGGCGCAGGTGATCGCGCCATGTCCAGGACGGTGGATCGCACGATCGAGGACATCGACGCCGCGATGCGGGAACTGCGCCGCTCGCTGTCCGGGATCCCATTTCGCGCGGGCGGGTTCAAGAACACCCACGACAACCTCGCCCGCAACGTCGCGCATCTGACGGTGCTGCTGGATGCGGCCCGTTCGACCCTCAGCAAGTAGCAGTTTGCAGGGTGCCCGCCGGGTTGAGTCTTGGCGGAATCGACCGGCGGGCCCCCTTTTTTCACCGCAATCCCCCCTTTCACAGGAAGGCGCGGCTATGCGCAACCCTACGCGTCCCCGACCAGCCCCCCGATCCCAGGCGATGCGGGCCTCGTCCCGCCCACCGGGGGCCGAGTGGCGGGCCCTGCTCTGGCTGGCCCGGCATCCGCTGTTCGTCCTGATCCCCGCGCTGCTGGTCTGGGCGATGGCCGCCCTCGGCCCGGTCGCCGTCGCTCTCGCGGTCGGCGTGCTGGTGCTGGGCCTGCTGGGGTGGTCCCGGGTGCACCCGGCCACCTTCGACCGGCTCGCCGCCCCAACCCTGCGGGCACAACGGCGGCGCTGGACCGCCTACGCCGGGCGCCGCTGGGCTCACACCCTGGCCGACTGCGACCTGGTGCGGGACAACCGCCGCACCGGCCGGGCCGCCGTGCCCCGCGTCCTGCGGGTACGGTCCTCCTCGCCGTCGATCGACACACTCTACGTCCGGATGGTCCGCGGGCAGGACCTGCGCACCTGGACCGAACGGGCCGACGCCCTCGCCGAGGCGCTGATCGCGCACCGGGTGGCGATCACCCGCGTCCGCCCCGCGGTGCTGGCGATCGTGGTGGAGCGGGAGCTGCCTTTCGACCACGTCATCCCGGCCCCGGAGATCCCCTCCGATCCGACCGATGTGGACCTGGGCGCGCTCGACGTCGGGGACAACGAGCACGGCCAGCCGTTCACGATCCGCGTACGCAGCACGCACGGACTGGTGGCCGGCGCCTCCGGAGCAGGCAAGAGCTCGCTGATCTGGTCCCCGCTGCGCGCCATGGGCCCACTCATCCGCGACCGGCTCGTCCGGGTGTCGATGATCGACCTCAAAGGCGGCGCGGAGACCCAGCGCGGCGCCCGACTGTTTCACCGCTACGCCACCACCGCGGCCGACGCGCTGCGCCTGCTGGCCGAAGCCCGGGACGAGATGAAGCGCCGCCAGGACCACATGCGCGAGCACGGCCTACGCACGCTGGACGCCAGCGCGGAGTGGCCGCTCGAGCTGGTGCAGATCGACGAGATGGCCATGCTCACCGCCTACGGCGACCGCGCCGACGTCCGCGAGGCCCTGCGGCTACTCGCCGAACTGCTCACCCAGGGCCGGGCCTGCGGGATCTCGGTGTGGGGCTATGTGCAGGAGCCGTCCAAGGACGTCGTGGACGTCCGGGAGCTGTTCACCACCCGGATCTGCCTGGGCGTCACCGCCGCCTCCCACGTGGACATGGTGCTCGGCGACGGCGCCCGGGAACGCGGCGCGCTGGCCGACGAGATCCCCGGCGACCCGCGGCACGCCGGGATCGGGTTCGTCATCGACACCGGTTCCCGGCTGCCGGTCCGGTTCCGCGCCGCCTATGTCGACGACGCCGAGATCGATGAACTGGTCGACCGGTGCGCCATCCACCCACCGGCCACGGGCGCCGGGATCGTTCCCTTCCCTCACGACGAGCGGAACCAGCGTGACGAGGGGGCGGCGTGATGTGGGCCGTCACCGGATGGGCGCTCGCCACCTGGCTCAAAATCACCGCCGCCCTCGCCCTGCTCGTCGCGGGCTGCTGGGCGTGGCTCGGCACCTCCTCCGGGTGGTTCTGGGTCGCCGTCGTCGCTGCGGTGTGGGTTGACCTGTGGGCCGCCCGGGCGCTGGCCGCCGAATGGGAGTCCGAGGCCCGCAGCTCGTGGTGGTGGACCCGATGAACCAGACGAAGGGGCACCGGGTGCCGGGGCAGGTGGCCGGCCAAGGCCTGTTGTTCGACGACCTGGTGACCGACCGCGTGCTGCGGTTGGCCCGCGACCCCGGCTACGTCCTGCTCGGCCCGGCCGACACCGTCTACCAGCGCGCCACCCACACCCGCGACGCCGAACGCGCGATGCCGGTCGCGGCCGACGAGGCCACCACGGTGCACCACCTGCTCACCGCCGGGCGGCTCACCCTCGGCCACCGCATCGCCGTCGTGGCCGAGCAGCCGGAACCGCAGATGGCCACCGTCGTCGAACCCGCCGCGCCCGCCGCGACGCAGCCCGAGGGGCCCCGGTCGGTGCGGGTTCTGGTCGACGTGGTCTCCCCCGGCAAGGGCCTGGTCACCTGCGGGGACGGCGACTGGTCCGGCGCCATCGTCCGCGACGGCTCGTCCTACCTGGTCGAGACCGAGACCGGGGACGTCATCGGCCGCGCCCGCTCCTACGGCCACGGCGCCGAACGCCTCGCCCGCCACCACGGCCACCGCGCCACCGCCGTCGAGATCGAGCACGAACGGGAGTTCTGGTGACCACATACACGCTCACCGACGCCCAGGGCGCCGTGACGGCCATGATCTCCGAGCGACTCCGCTCGCCCGACTACCGCCAGTGGCGGGCCAACGTCGAGGCCACCGGCGGCTGCGCCCACCCGGTCCGGCTCCGCGGCTCCTCCCGCATCCTCGACCGCGACGGCGCCGTCCTGGTCGAACGGACCGGGGAGATCTTCGCCCCCTGCGGCAACCGCCGCGAGACCATCTGCCCGGCCTGCTCCGACCGCTACGCCGCCGACACCTTCCACCTCATCCGCGCCGGACTCGCCGGCGGCGACAAGGGCGTCCCGGAGACCGTCACCGGCAAGCCGCGGCTGTTCCTCACCCTCACCGCCCCCTCCTTTGGGCCGGTGCACTCCCGCCGGCTCTCGGCCCGCGGGCGGGTCATCCCCTGCGGCTGCGGAGCGCACCACCGCGAGCACGACCCCGCGCTCGGCACCCCGGTCGACCCGGACAGCTACGACTACGTCGGCGCCGTGCTCTGGCAGGCCCACGCCGGAGCCCTCTGGCAGCGCTTCGCCATCGCGCTCCGCCGGGCCCTGGCCGCGATCCTCGGGGTCCCGGCCCGCGAGTTCCGCGACATCGCCCGGCTGTCCTATGCCAAGGTCGCCGAATACCAGCGGCGCGGCCTGGTCCACTTCCACGCCGCCCTGCGCGTCGACGGCCCCGACGGCCCGCACGACCCCGCCCCGGCCGGACTCACCCATGGCGCGCTGCGGGATGCGGTGCTGGCCGCGGCCCGGTCGGTCTGCCTCGAGGTGGCCCGCCCGGACGGCACCCCGCTCGTGTTGGGCTGGGGCAGCCAGGTCGACGTCCGCGCCATCACCCCCGCCCGCGCGGCGACGGTGGAGGACGACGCCGGGGAGATCACCGACGCGAGCTTGGCCGGCTACATCGCCAAGTACGCCACCAAGGGCACCGGCAAGACCGACGGCCACCCCGACCGCCCCATCCGCGCCCTCGAACACGTGCAGTACCTCGACGTCTCGCCTCACCACCGGCGCCACATCGAGACCGTGTGGCAGCTGGGCGGCCTGGCCCGCTACGAGGCGCTGAACCTGCGCAAGTGGGCGCACATGCTCGGCTTCCGCGGCCACTTCCTCACCAAATCCCAGCGCTACAGCACCACCTTCCGCGAGATCCGCGGGGAGCGGCGGACCTGGCGCCTGACTGACACGCTCGACCGGCTCGCCACCGAGACCGACGACCTCAACGGGATCCCGCCGGACCTCGACACCATCACCGTGATCAACGACTGGCAGCTCGTCGGCATCGGCCACCGCAACGAAGGCGAACGCGAGCTGGCCCTGGCCATCGCCGAACGCAAGCGGGATCTCAGACAGCACCGACGCACGGAAGGGACCCGGCCATGACCGCCGACAAGCTCTGGACGGTGCAGCAGCTCGCCGACTACCTCGGCGTGCCGGTGCAGACGATCTATCAGTGGCGCAAGCGGGATTACGGCCCGCCCGGTCGGAAGATGGGCAAGCACGTGCGCTATCGGCCATCGGACGTTGAGCGGTGGATCGACAGCCTCGGAACTCGTGTCGCCTGATGGCCGTCGATGACCTTTGGTATCTCAGTCGCCGCGACCCCGTGACGGACGAACGACGGCCTTCCAAGCGGCATGGGCGGGGCAAGCGGTGGCGTGTTCGGTGGAGCGACCCGAACACCGGCGAGACGAGAACCGCGTTGTTCGAGCGCAAGGCTGAGGCCGAGCGGCACGACGCGGACATGCGTTCCGACATCTCGCGCGGCCGATACATCGACCCTCGTGCCGGTCGGCTGACGGTCGCCGAGTACGCCGAGCAATGGCGTGCCCAGCAGCTGCACAGGGACTCGACCGCGGACATGGTCGAGCGGGCCTTCCGGCTGCACATCGTTCCCGTGCTCGGTCTCCTTCCGCTCGGGGACGCTCGGGCCAGCCACATCCGTGGATGGGTCAAGGCGACGACGGAGAACCTCGCCGCGTCCACGGTCCACCTGGTCTACAGCTACGTGAAGTCGATGTTCGCGGCGGCCGCGGCGGACAAGCTCATCGCGGCGTCTCCGTGCGTGGGCATCCGGCTCCCCGAGATCGGAGATCGGGACTACTTCGTCCCCGAGCCCGAGCAGATCCATCGGCTCGTCGACGAGATCGCGGACCGGTACTCCCCCATCCCCTACATCGCGGCGGGCTGCGGGCTACGCGGAAGCGAGATCTTCGGGCTCGAACTCGACCACGTGGACTTCCTCGCCCGTGAGATCCACGTGCGCCAGCAGCTCAAGCGAATGCCTGGGCAGCCCGCTTACCTGGGTGAGCTCAAGACTCGAACCAGCCGGCGTACCGTCGAGCTACCGGAGGTCGCTCAGCTCGCCCTCGCCCGTCACGTCGAGCGGTACCCGGTGCGCGAGATCGCCATCGAGGACCGGACCGATCCGCGGAACGTGCACGAGCGCCGGGCTCGGCTGCTGTTCCTCACCAGCCACCACCGTCCTTTGCACCGGTCCAACTGGTCCACCGTGTGGCGTACGGCTGTCCGCCGTGCGGGGCTACCTGCGGGCTTCGGCCTCCATGGTCTGCGGCACTACTTCGCGACCCTGCTCATCCACAACGGTGCCGCGGTCAAGACGGTCCAGCTCGCCCTGGGCCACAGCTCGCCCATGATCACGCTCAACACATACGCGCACGAGTGGCCCGATGCTCTGGACCGGACGCGTGCGCTCGTCGACTCCGCCCTCGGCGCACGTCCGACGGGGGTGGTCTCCGAAGCGCGGTCCTGAGCGGGTTGTACCGGGGTTGTACCCGGACCACCCCGGCTGGCCATTTCCGCTGGTCAGGGCTTTTCGTCGCGGTAAAGGTGGCGCTTCGAGATGTACTGCACGACCCCGTCCGGGACCAGGTACCAGACCGGCCGACCCTGGGCGACGCGCTCGCGGCAGTCGGTCGACGAGATCGCCATGGCGGGCACCTCGACCAAGGTCACCGCGCCCTCGGGCAGGTGATCGTCGCCGAGCTCGTAGCCGGGCCGGGTCACCCCCACGAAGTGCGCGTAGGTGAACAGCTCGTCCACCTTGCGCCAGGACAGGATCTGCGACAGCGCGTCGGCGCCGGTGATGAAGAACAGTTGCGCGTCGGGCATGGCGGCGTGCAGGTCGGCGAGCGTGTCGGCGGTGTAGGTCGGGCCGCCGCGGTCGATGTCCACGCGGCTGACCTGGAAGCGCGGGTTCGACGCGGTCGCGACGACCGTCATCAGGTAGCGGTCCTCGGCGGGGCTGACCCGGCGCTCGGTCTTCTGCCAGGGCTCCCCGGTGGGGACGAAGAGGACCTCGTCGAGCTCGAACCGGTCGGCCACCTCGCTGGCCGCGACCAGATGCCCGTTGTGGATCGGGTCGAAGGTCCCGCCCATCACACCGATCCTGCGCTGCACCGGCGCAGCCTAAACGGGCCGGCCGGGACGGTGATCGGCGACACCGCGACGGGCACCCGGTCAGGCGTGGACGACTCGCGCGGCGCGGCTCGTGGCGACCCGGTCCGCGAGGTCCGCGATCGGCGCGTCGAGCACTCCGCTGAACGCCGGGAACGGGTGGACCACGTCGGCGAGCACCGGCACCGGGATCTCCGCCCGCACGGCCGTCGACAACTGTGAGATCCATTCCTCGGGCCGGCCACCCACGCCGGTCGCCCCGATCAGGGTGCCACGCTCGGGGTCGGCGATCAGTTTCACGTAGCCGGTCGAAACGCCGTCGATCTTGGCTCGCACCGTGCCGGCGAGGTCGGCGGTGGCGATGACGGGCTGGATCCCGACGGCCCTGGCCGTCGCCTCGGTGTGCCCGACGGCGGCCACCCCGGGCTCGGTGAAGATCGTGCGCGGGATGGCCCGGTAGTCGGCGACGGCGTCACGGCCCTGCAGGTTCGCCGCCACGATCCGGCCCTGGTACTCCGCGGTGTGAGTGTAGGAGTTGATCCCGGTGATGTCGCCGACCGCCCAGACGTGATCGGTGCCCGCGACGCGGCAGTGGTCGTCCACCGGGGCGGGCGAACCCGCCCGGACCTCCACCCCGATCTCGCCGAGTCCCAGGTCGGTCGTGTTCGGGAGCCGGCCGGCCGCGAGCACCAACCGGTCGGCCTCGATCGGCCGGCCGATGTCGACCTCGAGGTACACCCCTGCCTTGCCGTGCGGCCGCGGACCCGTCCGCACCGCGGTGGTGCCGGGCAGCGTCCGCACGTCGAGATCGTGGAACGCCTCGGTGACCGTCGCGGCGACCTCGGGCTCCTCGCGCGGCAGCAGCCGGTCGGCGCTCTCCACGACGGTGACGACGCAACCGAACAGCGCGAAGATGTCGGTCAGCTCGCAGCCGCTCGGTCCGCCACCGAGCACCACCATCGAGCCCGGCAGCTCCGGGGTGCTCAGCGCCTCCTCGGTGGTCCACGCCGGGACGTCGCCGATCCCCGTGATCGGCGGGATCACCGGGACGGACCCGGTGTCGAGCACCAGGTCGCGGTAGCCGATCCGCTCGCCGGCGACGTCCACCGTCCCGGGCCGCACGAGGGTCCCGTGGCCGCGGTACAGCGTGATGCGCTGCTGGACCAGGGCCTCGGCGGCCTCGGCGTCGTCGCGGTTGTTCACCAGCCGGTCGCGGCGCTTCACGGTCTCCCGGTAGGCCGTCTCCGGTGGCTCGGGGCCCAGGAACAGCGGCATGAACTCCGGGTGCGCAGCGAGCCCCCACACGTGCTCGCCGCGCAACATGGTCTTGCTCGGCACGCAGGCCAGATAGGGGCAGTTCCCGCCGACGAGTCCCTGCTCGACCACCGCGATGCTCCGGCCCGGGTCGCCGCGGCGCAGTGACTCCCACACCGTCTTGGCGCCGGGGCCGGAGCCGATGATCACGACGTCGAAGGTCTCCATGGGCGGGCTCCTCTCGCACCGGTTCCGCCCGATGCTCGTGGCCACCGCCTGCCGGTCGCATCGACCCGGGGGCGCCAGCACGGCGGCTCGAACCTGTCCTTCCGTGCGGAGGCGCGACCGACCGGATCAGCGCGGATGGACATGCCGGAACTGGACGCTGATCCGGGGCCCGGCGGCCCGCACCTTGGGCACCGCGTGCTGCCAGGTGCGCTGGCAGGAGCCGCCCATGACCAGCAGGTCGCCGGCGCCCGGCAGGAACCCGACGCCGGTGCCACCACCCGCCGGCCGCAGCCGGAACGGCCGGACGGCACCCAGCGACACCAGCGCGACCACGGCCGAGGGCAACTCCCGGGCCACCCGGTCGCCGTGCCAGGCGACGCTGTCGTCGCCGTCGCGGTAGAGGTTCACCCCGACCTGCGTGAACTCCACCCCGTAGCGCTCGCCGAGGGCTCGGGCCATGGTGCGCAGCACCGGCGGCGGCTCCCCCGCCGCTTCCTCGGCCGCCGCGGCCGGAGGGGCCTGCAGGCTCCAGCGGTGGGTGAGCCGGGGCTCGGGCAGCACGCGCTCGTACATCCGGATGTCGCGCCGGGACCACGGCGTCAGCTCGAGCAGCCGCTCGAACAGCGCATCGGCGCCGCGGAGCCAGCCCGGCCGGTGATCGACCCACGCCCCGGCCGAGAGCGCGTGGCGGCGCATCCCGTGGAAGCCGATGTCCACCTCGTACGACGCGCCGGCACCGGCGTCGAACAACGACGGCTGCCATGCGAGATCCGGGGCCACCGTCCGAGCATAGCTCGAATAGAACATATGTTCGAGCCGATGTCGTCGTCGCGACGGCCCGAATCGGGTATCCCGATGCCGACGTGTGGGCCCCGACCGTTCGAAAGCCGCCGGTCCGGTCAGCCACAGGCCGCCGAGCGGGACGTGCTCATCTCTGCTCGCGATGGGTGATCGCCCGGGGCCGGGGCCGCGGCCGGGCCCGACTGCAGGGGATCGCCGATCCCCGACTCGACGCAGCAGCGATCACCATCGATGATGTAACCGGTGCTACTTTCAGCGGCATGACCAACGAGTCGGTGAGTCGGTGGCTCGTACTGCTGGTGCGAGTCCCGGCGCAGCCGTCCCGGCACCGGGTCGCGGTGTGGCGGGAGCTGCGACGGATCGGGGCGGTGTCGCTCGGGCAGGGGGGTTGGGCGGTGCCGGACGTGCCGGCGTTCGCCGACGGCGTCGCGCGGGCGGTGGAACTGGCCGAACGCGGCGGCGGCGAGGTGGTCGTGCTGTCCGCGGCCGGGCGCGACGCACGGGACGCGGCGCGGATGCAGGAGCTGTTCACCGCGGACCGGATCGCGGAATGGACCGAGTTCCTGGCCGACTGCGGCAAGTTCGACGCCGAGATCGACAAGGAGCTGCACATCCAGAAGCTGACCCTGGCCGAGCTCGAGGAGGAGGAGCAGAGCCTGGAACGGCTGCGCCGCTGGTACCGCGACATCCGGGCCCGCGACGTGTTCGGAGCCGCACCCGCCGCCGAGGCCGAGCAGCAGCTCAAGCACTGCACCGAGCGGCTCGAGCGCTACACCGAGCAGGTCTTCGCGGCTCTCCACCAGCTGTGAGCCCGCGGACCCCGGTACGAGCAGAGGAGTCGTGATCGACCGATGACCGCAGACCCGCCCCCCACCGGGCCACCCACGACGACCCCGGCCGGCCGCGCCCGGCTGCTCCCGCTCTACGCGGCCGGGTTCGTCACCGCGTTCGGCGCCCACAGCATCGCCGCCAGCCTCGGCGGCATCACCGGCTCCGCGCCCACCTCACTGCTTGCGCTGGGGATCCTGCTCGCCATCTACGACGGCGCCGAGGTGCTGCTCAAACCCGTGTTCGGGTCGCTGGCCGACCGGATCGGCCCCCGCCCGGTGCTGCTGGGCGGGCTCGTCGCATTCGCGCTCGCCTCGGGTGCGTTCGTCCTCGCGGGCAGCAGTGCCGGCGCGATCGGCCTGGCCCGTCTGGGGCAGGGCGCCGCGGCGGCCGCGTTCTCCCCTGCGGCCGCCGCGCTCGTCGCCCGGCTGACTCCGGGGACGGCTCACGGGCGGGCGTTCGGCGGCTACGGCGCGTGGAAGGGCCTCGGCTACACCCTCGGCCCGCTGCTCGGGGGCGTCCTGATCCACATCGGGGGCTTCCCGCTGCTGTTCACCACCCTGGCCGGGCTCGCCGCCGCGGTCGCGGTCTGGGCGGTGATCACCGTGCCGTCGGTGGCCGCGCTGCCGCGCGCCCGCCAGACCGTGCTCGGTCTGGTCCGCCGACTGGCAGAGCCGGGCTTCCTGCGGCCCACCTTCACCCTGGCCGCGACCACCGCCGCCCTGTCGGTCGGCGTCGGGTTCCTGCCCGTCCGCGGCGCGGCCGCGGGCCTGGGGCCGCTGGCCACCGGGGCCGTCGTGTCCGTCCTGGCCGCCGCGGCCGCGTTGATCCAGCCGTGGGCCGGACGGGCCCGCGACGCGGGCCGGCTGCCCGAACGCGGCGGCATGGCCGCCGGACTGTTCCTGGCCGCGCTCGGATTCGTCCTCGCCGCGACGGTGCCCGGCCTGCCCGGCCTGATCCCCGCCGCGATCGCCGTCGGCGCCGGCGTCGGCGCGGTCACCCCGCTCACCTTCGCCGCCCTCGCCGCCACCGCACCACCCGAGCGGCTCGGCCAGACGATGGGCGCTGCCGAGGTCGGCCGGGAGATCGGTGACGCCGGCGGCCCGCTGCTCGTCGGCGCCGTGGCCGCCGCCACGTCGCTGCCGCTCGGGCTGGGGGCGCTCGCCGCGCTGCTCGCCACGGCCGGGGCCATGGTCACGGGAAGGGCCACACGGGCACGCGGTTGATCGCCCGCTCGCCCGCCGCCGGTGCGGCGCCGGCCCACACCCAGCGCCCGCAACGCCCCGGTCCTGGCCGGCCCGTGCGTGAGGGCGGCTCCGCGTGGTCAGCCACGGAACCGGTATCCCGTGCCGGCTTCAGGAATCAGGTGTTCGGGATGGGCGGGATCGCGTTCGAGACTGCGTCGGGTTCGAGGCGAAGGGCCACGAGGACGGCACCGAGCAGAACGCGGCCGTGCTGAACCAGGCCATGGAGGGTCACCCGCGCCGCCGGCGGGATCGGCATCCCCGGCCTCGACGTGACCGAGAACCCCGGTGCGAAGGACGAGGCGGCCCGGCACGGTTCGGTGTCGCTGCGGTTCGGGCGTGCCCAAGAAGTTCGTGCTCGATCCGCACGGATGATCGGCGCACGCTGAGCGCGGGCCGGTCATCCGGCGGGTGCCCGGAGCCGGTCCTCCGTTCTCCCGACCGACCGGAGACCGTTCGCCGGGTACTCGCCGAGCGGGCGCCACAGTTCTCCGATCCACGTGATGAAGGCCTGAATCACGACTACCGTGGCGGCGCGACAGGATGCCTCACCGGGGTCGACCGCGAAACCGGATCGGCCATCGGCGTCACGAAGAGGTCGGTGAGTCGATGCCGGGAGCAGACAGAGGAATCGACGCGCCGCGGGCGCGGGTGCTCGTGGCGCGCCCTCCGGCGGAAGCGGGCCGGACGGCGCCCGGATGGCGTCGACACCGGACGGGGTGCCATGGACGACGACGACGCACCTAACGGCCGGAACGGGGACGACTTCACCGACACCGGTGAGGTCGAGGACCTGCTCGGCATCCTGGCCGACGACGCACTCCTGGACCTGCTCGGGCAGAAGGACGTCGACGAGGAGGCGGTACGCCTCCACGCCGGTGACGCCGGGCAGGACCGGCTCGTGAATCTGCTGCTCGCCTGGCGCAACGACATCGACAGCGACGAGCCGCCCGCAGCCTCCCTCGACGAGGACGTCGCCTACGCAGCTGTGGAAGCCACCCCCGCGCCACGCCCCCGACGGCGGCGCATCCCGCTGGCTGCGTGCGTCGCCGCGGCCGCCCTGGTCGCCGTCTGCCTCGGGGTGGGGCTCGGCGCCCGGAACGCGGCGCCCGGGGACGCGCTGTGGGGGGTGACGCAGGTGCTCTACAGCCAGCACGCCGATTCCGTGGAGGCGGCCGCTGACGCGCGGAACATCCTGGACGCCGGCACGGCCGACGTGGTGGCCGGACGGGGCGAGGAGGCGCGAGCGGCCCTGCGCGCCGCCGCTGACCGTCTCGCGCGGGTACGTCCCGAGGACGGCCGCAGCGCTCTGCAGTCCCGCCACGATGCCCTGATGAAGCAGGTGGCCCGCGCGTCGGCCGCCCGGATCCCGGAGGGGTCCGGGCCCGGAGGCGGGCCGGTCGACGTCCGGCCCCCGCGAATCCTCCCCGGGCCGACCACACGACCCGCCCCTGACGACGAGGCCGCCGGTGCCACGGCCCCGACCGCGGCGCCGCAGGCCCGCGCCGAACCCCGATCGGAGCCCGCGCGGCCCGGCAGCGTGCACGGACCCGGTCCGCAGCCCGGGGCGACACCGCCGTCCGGTCCCCCCGCCGACCGGGCCTCCCCCGGCACCGCCGATTCCGCCGGTGCCGGCGCCACTCCGACGGCACCGCGATCCGGCTCGGGGCCGAGCGGCCCGGCGCCGGCCGCCGGTGACGGGTCCACGTCCACGCCGGCGCCGTCGGTCACCATCGAACCGGATCGGCACGGCGGCCGTGGATCCGCGGTGCAACGGCTGCTGGACGCCACCGGCGGCGGGAACCGGCAACCGCAGGGCCGGCAGGACCGCGACGACCGCGGCACGACCGGGCCCGCCACGACCGGGTCCACCGGAAACGGGCCGGCCGCGGACGTCACGAACCGGCCCACGGCGAGCAGGCCGCCCGCGGGAGGATTCGCTCCGGGCGGGTCCGGGACGAACGGGACGGCCACCAGCGGGCCGACCCGCAACGGGCCCACGGCGAGTGGATCCGCCGGGGCTCCGTCCGCGGTGCGGAACACTGCCGACCGGCCGCCGGCGCGGACTCCGCGTCCCACCACCGCTGCAGCGGACGGCACCGGCGGGGCATCGCAGACCGGCCGAGCCGGGCGCCCGAGCCCGCCGCCGACGGCGAGTGTGCAGCAGGGACCCCACGCGCCGGAACCACGGACAGGCGAGGCGACCCGCCGCTGAACCACCGCGGATCAGCCGACGCGGGTGGCCTCACCGGCGATGCGAGCACTCATCGGCGTACGCGGGAAGGACCGCACAGCGCGCTTGAGCTCGGCGAAGCCGCGGTGTTCGGCCAGGGTGCGTACCGCGTCCCACAGCCGCAGCGCCTCCTCCCCGGCCGGCGGCGCCTCGATCACCGGACCGAAGAACGACGGTCCGTCCGGCGGGTCGAAGGTCAGGACCGGGGTGCCGACCCCGCCGCCGGCCCGGTCCACCGCCAGACAGGTCTCGGCGCGCAGCGCCTCGTCCCGCCGGTCGTCGTGCGCGGCCTCCGCCAGCTCGGGGTCGAGCCCCACGCGGCGCAGCAGCGCAGCCAGGTCTCGCGGCCGCGCCTCCTCGGCCAGTACCGCCTCGAAGGTGGCCTCGTCGGGGGCGGGGGATTCCCAGATCTCCTCGCCGAGCGCCGTGTAGAGATCGCCCACGACGTCCTCGCCGTACCGCTCCCGGGCCGCATGGACCACGCGCAGCATCTCCAGGCCACGCTGGTGTGCGTCGGGATAGTCGGCGGGCCGGCCGGCGTAGCTGATGGGCTCGTTGAGCAGTTTCAGCGACAGCGGGCGCCAGCGGACCCGCATCGGCCGCTGCTTGGCCACCTCGACCACCCAGCGCGAGGTCACCCAGGCGAACGGGCAGGTCGGGTCGAAGAAGAACTCCGCGATATCGGGGCTCTCCGGCGGTGTCGGGTCGGGTGCGGGCGTGCTCATACCGGCAACAGGGCCTCCACCACATCGGCGAGCTGCCCGGCGGTGCGGCACTCGTGCATCGGCACGACGTCGGCGTAGCGCATCGCGGCGGAGTCGCCGGTGCCCCACTGCCGCCGCGGCTCGGGATTGAGCCAGTGCGCGTGCCGGGCCTGCCCGACGAGCCGCCGCAGCACGGTCAGGTTCGGGTCGCGGTAGTTCGTGCGAGCGTCGCCGAGGATCAGCAACGAACTGCGTGGGGTGACGGCGTCACCCCAGTACTCGGCGAAGCTGCCGAACGAGCCGCCGTAGTCGCTGTGCCCGTCGAAGGCCACCAGCTCGGCCTCGCGCAGCACCCGGCTCATCACCCCGGACAGCTCCGCGCCGGGCTCGAACAGGTGTGTCACCTCGTCGGCGCGCTCGACGAACGCGAACACCCGCACCTTGCTGAACTGCTCGCGCAGGGCCTGCACCAGCAGCAGCGTGAAGTGGCTGAACCCGGCCACCGAACCGGACACGTCGCAGAGGATGACGAGCTCGGGCCGGCCGGGGCGGCGGGTGCGGAACGCGGGACGCATCGGCACCCCGCCGGTGGACATCGATCGGCGCAGCGTGCGCCGCATGTCCAGCGTGCCGCGTTTGGCGTGCTTGCGGCGCACGGCCAGCCGGCTCGCCAGCCGCCGGGCCAGCGGGTGCACGGTGCGCCGCAGCTGGGCGAGCTGGTCGGCGTAGGCGGACAGGAACTCGACCTGCTCGGCCTGCTTGGGCACGGCGGTCTTGGCCACCTGCTCCTTGCCCCGGATCTCCGCGGTCCGCCGGCGCACCTCGTCGGTGATCATCTTGCGGAACCGGGCGATCCGGTCGCGGATCTCGCGGCGCAGCATCTCGTCGGTGAAGTCGGAGATCTCGCCGTTCATCCCGGCCTTGAGATCGTCCATGATCCGGGCCAGCAGCGTCTCCGGCGACAGCGTCCGCAGCGCCTGGTAGGCCGACCAGCTCGGTTGGCCGCCGGCCCCCTGGCTGCCACTGCCGGCCGCCCCGGACCGGCCGAGCGCGTCGACGACCGCCCGGGCCAGCTCGGTCAGCGCCGCGATGTCCCCGTCGCGCAGCAGGTCGGCGAGGATGTCGCGCAGCGCCTCGACGTCGACCGCACCGTCGTCGTCGTCACCGACGCGGGGCACCTCGACCTCCCCCGCCCCGGCGCCCAGCGCCGCGGGGAAGTACAGCTCGAACAGCGTGTCGAACACCTGCCGCTGCCCGGAGCGGCGCAGCAGCGCGGCGGCCAGCCCCTCACGCAGCTGATCGCGGTACAGCAGGTCGATGACGGACAGCACCTGCGCGGCGTCGACCGTCTCCCCGGGGCCGACCGCGACGCCGTGGCGGCGCAGCGCGCCGACGAAGTCGACCAGGTGCCCCGGCAGGCCGTGCTCCGCTGCGATCGGCCCAGTGATCGACATCCGTCCCCCTAGTTCAGCCGCAGCTCGGCGGCCGCCTTGACCTGGTCGGACTGGTGCTTGAGGACCACACCCAGGGTGGTGCGCACGGCATCGTCGTCGAGGGTGTCCATGCCGAGCGCGAGCAGCGTGCGGCCCCAGTCGATGGTCTCGGCCACCGACGGGGACTTGCGCAGCTCCAGCCCGCGCAGCACCCGCACGGTGCGTACGAGCGCGTCGACGAGCGACTCGGCCAGCTCCGGGACCCGGCTGAGCACGATCCGGCGCTCCAGGTCGGCGTCGGGGAAGTCGAGGTGCAGGAACAGGCAGCGGCGCTTGAGCGCCTCGGAGAGCTCGCGGGTGGAGTTCGAGGTGAGCAGCGCGAACGGGCGGCGGGTGGCGGTGACGGTGCCCATCTCCGGGATGCTGACCTGGAAGTCCGAGAGCACCTCGAGCAGCAGGCCCTCGACCTCGACGTCGGCCTTGTCCATCTCGTCGACCAGCAGCACGGTCGGGTCCGCGCGGCGGATCGCGGTGAGCAGCGGGCGCGGCAGCAGGAACTCCTCGGAGAACACGTCGTCGCGGGTCTCGTCCCAGCTCTGGGTGCCCTGCCCGGCGGTGATCCGCAGCAGCTGCTTCGCGTGGTTCCACTCGTAGAGCGCGCGGGCCTCGTCGATGCCCTCGTAACACTGCAACCGGACCAGCTCGGACTTCGTCGCCTCGGCCACGGCCTTGGCGAGCTCGGTCTTGCCGACCCCGGCCGGACCCTCGACGAGCAGCGGCTTGCCCAGCCGGTCGGCCAGGTAGACGGTGGTCGCGACGGCGGTCGAGGCCAGGTAGCCGACCTCGGCCAGCCGTTCGGCCACGTCCGCAACCGAGCCGAACAGCGGGGACTGGGAGGCGCTCACGCGGATCATCCTGCCTTGCGGCGCGCCCATCCGCCCAGGGACGGCCCCCGTGACACCGCGTACCGGGGTGTCACGCGCCTCACACCGACCGCGTCACGCCTGGTCGAACTCCGCCGGGGGAAGCGGGAAGCGTAGCTTGGCCGCGACGAGGTCGGACTCCAACCGGGTCCCCTGGACGAGCACGTGCTCGACCGACGCGCTCTCGTCCATCACCGCCTGCACGAGCTCGTCGACGACGTCCGGGGTCTCGCGGGTCTGCTTCCCGCAGATCGGGCACGTGTCGCCCCGGAGCCCCAGCCACCCCGACTCGTCGCAGACCACGCCGGGCGCCTGCGCGCCCTCCTGCACGAGCAGCAGGTCGATCGCGGCCGTCGTCGCCCCCCACAGGCACTCCGGCAGCCCGATCGCGGCCGGCGCCCGCATCGCCCGGCGCTCGTAGGTCTCGGCGACGAGGCGTTCCTCCTCGGCGCGCTCCCACTTCTCGAGGATGGCCCGGGCGCGCTCGACCAGCACACCCCGGTCGGAGTTCGCCGCGACGTTCGGGTCGACCTGGAACGTCCCGGCCAGCTTGTCGCGCAGGTCCCGGGGCAGGAAGTCCACGAACTCCGGCAGCTCCTCCTCGTGCCCGCCGACCGCCAGGAGGTCGAACTCCCTGTTGCGGGCGTCCTCGGCGAGCTGCTCGACGACCTTCCGATAGTGCTTGCGGGCGAGCGTCTCGACCTTGTTGCGGGTCTCGTACTCCCGGTCCCCGTAGGCGTAGTCGGGCTTGCGCAGGTGCTTGTCGCGCAGCCTGCCCCGATCCTCGATCTCGTCCTGGTACAGGTCCCAGAAGTGCGCGTTGGCGCGATCGACGACCGCGATCCGGAGACGGTGGTACTCCTCGAGCACGAGCGTCAACGGCTGCACCCACGGCGTCTGGTCGACCACGATCCGCTCGCGTACCGGCCGGGGCAGCTCCACCTGCTCGAACAGGCCGCGGCCCGAGCAGCAGAAGTAGGCGACGCCGAGCGCGTCCGGCTGGGGCTGCTCGGAGGCCGCCTTGATCGCGGCGATGTCGTCGCGCAGCGAGACCATGGCCTCGTGGCTGAGGTCGGGGTCGTCGGCCACCGCCCGCATCTGGTGCAGCAGGGAACCCACCTGGCTCTGGTAGTCGGTGCGGTTGGCGGGATTCACCCGTGCGTAGACCGACAGGACGGGCAGGCCGTCACCGTTGAACTCGGTGATGCGCTGCAGCGTGTCCACGGTGAGCATGGTGCCTCCGGTGTCGTTCGGCGGGCCGGGTCGTTCAGCGGGCCAGGTCGAGGTTGACCGTGCGCGTCTCTCCGGGGGGCCACATCAGCGTCAGCCGGAGACCCTGGGCGAGATGACGGCGCGCGATCTGCGCCTCCAGCTGCTGCGCGGTGGTGACCTCGTGCCCGTCGGCCTCGACGATGACGTCACCGGCTTTCAAGCCGGCCTCGGTCGCCGCGCTGCGCGGCTTCACGGTGACCACCTGCGCGCCGATGGGCGTCCCCCCCGGATCGGTCGCGGTGACGGTGGTGGCTCCGAGGGTCCCGGCCGGCAGCGGATAGGGCGGACCCGGCGGGTCGGAGTCCGCCCCACAGGCCCCCGCTACGGACACGGCCACGGTGACGGCGGCGACGGCGCTGATTCCGCGCAGCACGCGGACCGCGGTCGTCGGACGCATCACCCACCTCCTGCCGATCCGGCTGCCCGTGAGCGCCCACGCTGGCAGCGCGGCGCGCCGACGATCAGGACCCGACGGGCCGAAAACGGCGCCGTGGTCCGCCCCGGCAGGCCGGGGCGAGCGGCGCACTGTCGGGGTGGACCGCCACCATGGGGCACGTGACAGCGACCCGGCCGACCCAGACGAGTGATCTCAGCGATGACGGCCACGACGGCGACGGCTTGCGTGAGCGCGCCGAGGAGGTACTGGTCACGCTGGCCGGGCCGGGTGCCCGGCTGCGTGAGGACCAGTGGACGGCGATCCACGCCCTCGTCGCGCAACGTCGCCGCGCCCTGGTGGTCCAGCGGACCGGGTGGGGCAAGTCGGCGGTGTACTTCGTGGCCACCGCGCTGCTGCGGGCGGCCGGGGCCGGCCCGACGGTGATCGTCTCGCCCCTGCTGGCCCTGATGCGCAACCAGATCGAGGCGGCCGACCGGGCCGGGATCCACGCCGCGACGGTCAACTCGGCCAACATCGACGACTGGGACGCCACCTACGCGGCGATCGACGCGGGCGAGGTCGACGTGCTGCTGGTCAGCCCGGAGCGGCTGAACAACCCCGACTTCCGCGACCGGGTCCTCCCCCGGCTCACCGCGTCGGCGGGGATGCTCGTGGTCGACGAGGCGCACTGCGTGTCCGACTGGGGGCACGACTTCCGGCCCGACTACCGGCGGCTGCGCGCGCTGATCGGCGAGCTGCCGGCCGGGATCCCGGTGCTGGCCACCACCGCGACGGCGAACGACCGGGTGGTGCACGACGTCACCGAGCAGCTCGGGCTCGGCGCCGAGGACTCGGGCGGGACGCTGGTGCTGCGCGGCTCGCTCGACCGCTCGAGCCTGCGGCTGTCGGTGGTCAGGCACGCGACACCGGCGCAGCGGCTGGGCTGGCTGGCCTCGCAGCTCGACGCGCTGCCCGGGGCCGGGATCGTGTACACGCTGACCATCGCGGCGGCCGAGGAGGTCGCCGAGTTCCTCCGCGAGCGTGGGTACCCCGTCGCGTCCTACACCGGCAAGACCGATCCGCAGGCCCGGCTGGCCGCCGAGGCCGACCTGCTCGGCAACCGGGTCAAGGCACTGGTCGCGACGAGCGCGCTCGGCATGGGTTTCGACAAGCCCGATCTCGGGTTCGTCGTGCACCTGGGCGCCCCGGCCTCCCCGGTGGCCTACTACCAGCAGATCGGCCGCGCGGGCCGCGCGGTCGACCGCGCCGAGGTGGTGCTGCTCCCGGGCCGGGAGGACCGCGACATCTGGGCGTACTTCGCCTCCCTGGCCTTCCCACCCGAGCCACTGGTCCGCCAGACCCTCGATGTCCTGTCGGAGGTCCCGCAGTCCACCGCGGCGCTGGAGACGCGGGTCGACCTGTCCCGGACCCGCCTCGAGATGCTGCTCAAGGTGCTCGACAGCGACGGTGCCGCGAAACGGGTCAAGGGCGGCTGGATCAGCACCGGCGAGCCGTGGGTCTACGACGGCGAGCGGCACCGCCGCATCGCCGCCGCTCGCAAGGCCGAGCAGCAGGCCATGCTCGACTACCTCGACACGGACGAGTGCCGGCTGGTGTTCCTGCGCCGTCAGCTCGACGATACCGACGCGACGCCCTGCGGACGTTGCGACGTCTGCGCAGGTCAGGTGTGGTCCGCCGAGGTCGACGGCGGCGCGGCCTCGGCGGCGGCGGAGCGCCTGGCCCGGCCGGGCGTCGAGGTGGCGCCGCGCAAGCAGTGGCCCACCGGGATGAAGGAGCTCGGCGTCTCCGCGTCGGGCCGGATCCCCGCGGGCGAGCTCGCGGCCGAGGGCCGGGTGATCGGGCGGCTGTCCGACATCGGCTGGGGCACCCGACTGCGCGAGCTGTTGTCCGAGACGGGCGGCGCCGACCTCGACGGTGTCGATCAGCCGGTGCCGAAGGATCTCCTCGACGCGTGCGTGCGGGTGCTGGCCGGCTGGGGCTGGGCGGAGCGTCCGGTGGGCGTGGTCGGGATCGGGTCGCGGACCCGCCCGCACCAGCTCGAGCACCTGGCCCGGCGGATCGCCGAGATCGGCCGGCTGCCGATGCTCGGGCGCCTCGAACCGGCCGGCCCGCGCCCGGCGTCGCACGAGAACTCCGCGCAGCGGCTCGCCGCGGTGTGGGGCGGCTTCGACACCTCGGCGCTGCCCGACCTGTCCGGGGTGGGCGGCCCGGTGCTGCTCGTCGACGACCTGATCGACAGTGGGTGGACGATGACGGTCGCCGCCCGCGCTCTGCGCCGCGCCGGTGCACCCGCGGTGCTGCCGTTCGCGCTGGCGTTGGCGGGCTGAGTCGAGGTCCGGGTGCCGGGCGAGGCAGGCCCGCAGCGCGGCTTCGGCCATGAGATGCCGGGCTTCGCGCAGCAGCGCGTCGAACTCGGCGCGGGCCTCGGTCACCCAGTCCGGCTCCGGTTCGTCGGCCAGCACCGATCCCTCGCCGAGCAGCTCCAGCGCCCCGGATCCCCGGCGACGACGGCGAGCCCCGGGGGCGGAGGCGGGTGGCCTCGTCGAGGTCGACCCGGACGGCGGTCGATGCGCCGAGCCGACATCCCGGACTCCCGCCGAGCACGACCGTCGGGCCGAGAGCACTGCGCAGCCTGCTGACCAGCGTCGCGACGTCCTGCGCGGGTCGCCGCGGCGGCCGGTCGCCCCACAACACGTCGACGATCTGCCACGCGGGCACCAGCCGTCCGCGGCGGACGGCGAGCAGAGATAGCAGGCGCCGGGCGTTGCGACTGCCGGACTCGCCGCTACCCACCGTTGAGCCGGCCCGCAGCACCTCGAACGGCCCGGCCAACCGGACGGTTACGCCGTCCACCCGAGCAGGGTGTCGACGGGTTGCACGGTCCGGCAGGCACCGTCCAGACGTGCGTCGAGCCGCCACCGGCCCGGTAACGGCTGATCGGCGCATCCCCGGCGTCCGTTCGGTCAGATGCGTCGTGCGGTACCGGCACGCTCCAATGGCAGCCCACGACACCTCGACGTCGCGGGCCGGTCCGGCGGCCGCGGCCCGGCTGGGGGTGTGATCAGGTGAGCGAGCCGTTCGGCGAGCCGGCACGCACCGTCGGGCTGCTGCCGTTGGCCCCGAACACGCTCATCGGCCGCGAGGCCGAGCTCGCCGCCGTCAACCGGCTGCTGGGCATGCCCGACGTGCGGCTGCTGACGCTGACCGGCCCACCCGGGGTGGGCAAGACCCGGCTCGCCGTGGCGGCCGCCCGGCGCCATCGCGCCGAGGTGGTGTTCGTCGACCTCACGGCCGTCCGCGACCCCGCGCAGGTGCCCGCGGAGATCGACCGGGCGCTGGGGCTCGACGCCGACACCGGCCACGCCCGGCCGGGCGACCGGCTCGTGTCGGCCCTGGCGGACCGCGACCTGCTGCTCGTCGTCGACAACTGTGAGCAGGTGATCGACGCCGGGCCCGAGCTGGTCGCGCCCCTCGCCGCGTGCCCCGGGCTGCGGCTGCTCGCGACCAGCCGCGAGCGGCTGCACCTCGGCGCCGAGCGCGAGTTCCCGGTGCCCCCGCTGGCGCTGCCGGGGCCCGGCGACGTCACCGATCCGCAACGGCTGCTCGCGACGGCATCGGTCGCGATGCTGCTCGACCGGGTGCACGCCTTCGCACCGGACTTCACGATCACCGTCGGGAACGCCCGGGCCGTCGCCGAGATCTGCGTCCGCCTCGACGGTCTGCCGCTGGCTCTCGAGCTGGCGGCAGCCCGGCTGCGGCTGTTCACCCCCGCCGAGCTCACCTTCCGGTTGCGGCACCGGATGCGGCTGCTCACCGACGGCGCCCGCGACGTGCCCGAGCGGCACCGCACCCTGCGCGCTGCGCTGGCCTGGAGCCACGACCTGCTGGCCCCGCCCGAACGGGCCGTGTTCCGCCGGTTCTCGGTATTCGTCGGCGGCGCGAGCTCCGCCGCGGTGGAGCCGGTCTGCTCCGCGCCCGGCGACGGCATCGACGCCATCGCCACCGTCGGCTCCCTCATCGACAAGGGGCTGCTGAGCCGCGACGCCCGGCCGGCGGCGGTCGGGCGCTTCATGATGCTGGAGAGCCTGCGCGAGTACGCCGCGGAGATGCTGGACCGCCACGACGAGACGGCGGCGACCAGGGCCCGGCACGCCCGCTACTTCACCGGGCTGGCCGCGCGGACCGAGGCGCTGATCGGCACCGTGGCCGAGACGGCCTCGGTGGACGCCGTCGGGGTCGAGCGGGGCAACCTGCAGGCCGCGCTCGAACACTGCGAGGCGGCCGGCGAGATGGCCTCGGCGCTCCCCCTCGCCGCGGCCCTGGGCTGGTACGCCTACACCCGTGGCCATCTCGGTGAGGGGGCCGCAGCACTCGACCGGGCGCTCACCGCCGCGGCCGCGGCACCCGTCCCCCCTCCCGACGACGCACTCGCCGGTGCGCTCATCCAGGCCGGTGTGATGGCGTTCGGCCGCGGCGAGCACGACCGCAGCGAACAGCTGTTGGCCCGGGCGATGGCGGTCAACGACCGGGGCGGCACTCCACATCGACGGGCCATCGGCGCCGCGTTCCTGGGCCACCTGGCCCGGGTCCGCGGCGATCACCGCGCCGCGGTGGCCCACTACGGCCGGGCCGGTGCGCTGTACGAGGAGCTGGGCAACGACACGGGTGTCGTGTGGTCGCGCTACGACCTCGGTCTGCTCGCTCGCAGCCGGGGCGAGCTGGCCAAGGCCGCGAGCCTGCTCCGGGAGGGTCTCGCCCGGTTCCGGGAGCTCGAGTACCCCTGGGCGATCGGGTGCACGGCGGGTGCGCTGGCCGACGTCGAGCTGCGCCGGGGCGAGCCGGACGCCGCGGCGGCTCTGCTGCGGGAGGCGCTGCGGGGGCACCGGGCGATCGACGACCGGCGCGGCATCGCGCAGTGCCTGGAGACCGCTGCCGAGCTGGCGTGCGCCCGCGGCGCCCACCGCACGGCGGGGCATCTGGTCGGGGCCGCCGCCGCGCTGCGGGTGCGCATCGCCGCGCCGCTGCCGGCCGAGGACCGTGACGTCCCTGCCGTGGTCACCGCGGCGGTCCGCGCGCACCTCGGCGCGGAGCAGGCGGATCGCGCTCTGCACGCCGGGAGGTCCATGGCCTGGACGAGCGCGATCGATCTCGCCGAGCAGGCTGCGGCCGAGCCGGTGCGCCCCACCGTGCGGATTCCGTCCAGCCCGCTGACCCGCCGTGAACGCGAGGTGGCCCGGCTGGTGGCGACCGGGCGGACCAATCGACAGATCGGGCGGGAGTTGGGCATCGCGGAGAAGACCGCCGAGGTGCACGTGCACCACATCATCGGCAAGCTCGGCGCGCGCAGCCGCGCCGAGGTGGCCGCGTGGATCGCCACTCAGGGCTCCCGCTGAGCGCCCTACATGGTTCTCCCGATACCGCGGCCCCGGTCCCCTGCCCTACACCTGTCGGCACCACCGCCGACGAGGAGGGCGATCATGACCGCGACCGCACCGGCCGAGACCACCACCTACACCATCGAGGGCCGGCTGCTGGAGGTCTGCACCTGCGCGGCGGTCTGTCCGTGCTGGGTGGGCATGGACCCCGACGGCGGGAGCTGCGAGGGGGTCGTCGCCTGGTGGGTCGACCAGGGCACCGTGCAGGGTGTGGACGTCTCGGACCGCGGGGTGGTGCTGTCCGCGTCCATTCCGGGCAACGTGCTGGCAGGCGGCTGGAAGGTCGTGGTCTACGTCGACGACCGGTGCTCGGAGGAACAGCAGCAGGCGCTGCTGAGCGTGTTCAGCGGTCAGCTCGGTGGGGCCGTCGCCGATCTCGCCGCGTTGATCGGGGAGATCGTCGCCGTGGAACGGGCCCCCATGACGTTCACCGCCGAGGGCGGCGAGGGCACGCTGAAGGTGGGCGACGTCGTGGAGGCCCGGATCACGCCCTTCCAGGGTGCCACCGGACAGGCCACGCAGCTCAGGGACACCGTGTTCAGCACGATTCCCGGTTCGCCCGCCTTCCCGGGAACGGCGCCGGTCTACCGCCGGACGGGCGCTCTACTCGGCACCTCCGACATCGACCTGAGCGGGAAGAACTCGGTGCAGGGCGCGTTCCGGTTCTCGGCCTGAGCGAGGCCTGCCGTGCCCGCCGATCTCGCCACCCGCACCCATCGCGACCCCGGCCCGCTGTTGTGGGCAGTGGCGGCCGGATGCTGGCTCGTCACCGTCGAGCTGATCCTCCTCGGGGGTGACCGGCTGGGCCATCACGGCACGCTGCCCGGGCAGCCGGGCTGGCCGTGGCCGGCGCGGCTCGCGATGTTCCTCGCCGTCTGGCTGGTGATGGTCGGCGCGATGATGTTGCCGACGACGGTGCCGATGGCACGGCTGTTCGTTCCGGTGAGCGCGCGAGCGCCGCGGACCGGGGCCGTCCGGGCGGCCTTCGGATCCGGATACGTCGCGGTATGGACGGTGTTCGCGGTCGTCGCGCTACTCGGTGACGCGGCGGTGCGGGCGCTGGTGGCGGGCTCGGACTGGCTCTCGGCCCGGCCGGGCCTGGTCCTCGCGGTCGCGCTGCTGGTGGCGGGGGCGTTCCAGTTCAGCCCGCTGAAGAACGCCTGCCTCACCGCCTGCCGCAACCCGGTCGGGTTCCTGTGGCAGCACTACCGCCGGGGGGTGGGCAGTGCGTGGCGGCTGGGCGTGCGGCACGGGCTGTCGTGCCTGGGCTGCTGCTGGGCGCTGATGCTGGTGATGTTCGGGACAGGTACCGGCAGCCTGGCCTGGATGCTGGCGCTCACCGCGGTGATGGTGGCCGAGAAGACCACGCGGTGGGGTGCGCGGCTGGTGGCGCCGATCGGACTAGCGCTGATCGCCGCCGGGATCAGCGCGGCGCTGCCGCTGCTGGGTGTGGTGCCCCCGGGGAGGGCGGGGGCACCCGTCGGGCACGACCACGGCGCGGACGCCGCCCTGGTCGCGTCGCTCGTCGGTGTCGCGGTGCTGGTCGTGTCGGTGCTGTGGACCCGGGCCCGGCGCCGGGTGTGACGCGGATCAGAGCAGCTCGGCGAGCAGCGCCGCCGCCCGTTCCGCGCCGTCGGTCTCCACCGGCCGGTAGTCCACCTCGCGCTCGATCTCGGCGGCGATCACCTCGGCGAGCTGCTCCGGGTCGGTGTCTGCGTACTCCATGCGCCGTCCCGCGCCGTACTGGGCGAGCCGGCGCGGGACGTGCACCTGCTGCTCGAAGTGGTGGGCGAGCGGGAAGTAGCAGAACGGCCGGCGGGCGGCGACCAGCTCCATGGTGGTCGTCAGCCCGCCCTGCACGACGGCGAGATCACACGCCGCGAGGTGGCGGTAGAGGTCCGGCACGTATCCCCGCACCTCCACGCCCTCGGGCACCGGGACCGACGCCGGGTCGATCCGCGGGCCGGTCACCGCGACCATGCGCAGCCCGGGCACCCGCTTGGCCGCGAACGGGAACGACGCCGCGACCTTGCGCAGCAGGTGCCCGCCGACACCGGAGCCGCCCGCCGTGACCAGGCAGACCCGCTCCTCGGGCCGGTAGCCGAGCTCGGCGCGCAGCTGGTCCCGGTCGCCGGGTGGGTCGAACCCGGTCACGTAGCCGGCGAACGAGTAGCGCTCCAGTGCGAAGTCCCGCACGGTGGGCAGGCCCGGGCCGAGCAGGTCGTGGACGAGGTCGCCGGGGTTGCCCACGAAGATCGACCGGTCGCGCAGCCGTGGGTAGCGGCGTATCCGCTCGACCCGCTCGGCGTTGACGTCCGCGGTGAGCGCGGCCTCCGCGGTACCGCCGTCGGGCAGCGGCAGGAAGCCGACGAAGTCGCTCAGCCAGGCGTACGCGGTGCGCTTGAGCTCGGGGTTGTCGAACAGGAAATGGTCGATCTCCCAGCCCTCGTCAGCCACCCACAGGTCGTAGGCCTCTTCGGTGACGACGTCGTGGAAGACGTGGAAGTTGGCGACCATGATCTCGTCCATCCGGCGGACCGCCTGGAAGACGTGCAGGTCGTGCTCGCCGGCCTCGGACTCGAAGTGCGCGCTCTCCCCGGCCAGCCATCGGCTCGCCGGATGGATCCGCTCGCCGCGCTCGGCCAGCATCCGGGTCACCGGGTCCTGGGCCAGCCAGTCGATCTGCAGGTCGGGATGGTGGCGGCGCAACCGGTCGGCGATCGCGAGATCGCGGCGGACGTGCCCGAGACCGATGGGCGAGGAGACGTACAGCGCCCGCGGCCGCCGCTCCCGGGCCCGGGTCCAGGTGAGCGGCGGGAGCGCCGCATGGGGCATCCGCTCCCCCAGGGACCCGGCGAACTCGCGGATCAGCAGGTTGGTCCGCACCGGATCACGCATCGTGGGGGCGTGCCCACCGCCGCGCACGGTGACCAGCCGGCCGGTCCAGCCGGCCAGCGCCACGCCGGTCTCGTAGGGGACGACGGCGTCGCAGTCGCCGTGCAGGAGCAGCGCCGGGCAGCGGATCGCGCGGCAGATCTCCTCGGCGTCTCGCTCGGTCGGGGTGTCCACCGCCGCGGTGGTGAGCAACAGCGTCTCGGCATCGGTGTCCAGCCCCCAGCCGACGCCGTCCTCCCACTGCTTGGTCGAGTGCGGCTCGGTGAAGACCTGGGACATGAAGAACTCGACCCAGCCCCGGTAGTCCTTCCGCCAATAGTGCCGGTTGACCTTCTGCGCGCCCTGGTAGTCCGCACGCGGCCGGTCGAAGTCGGGGGGTAGCGGCCAGGGCAGCGCGGCGCCGATCGCGACCACGCCCGCGGCCCGCTCGGGGTACCAGGCGGCGAGCTGCAGCGCGTGCCGGCCGCCCAGCGACAGACCGGCGACGACGGCTCGGTCCGTGTCGGTCGCGTCCATCACCGCGATGGCGTCGTCGACGTATTCCCGGTCGGCATAGGCCGGCGCCGTGCCGGGGCGGTCCGCGCGGCCGTTCCCGCGGCCCTCGACCGTGATCACCCGGAAGTGCCGCGCGAGGTAGGGGACCTGGGCCTTCCACTGGCGCATGTGCACGATCGCCCACGAGGTGAGCAGCACGATCGTCGGCCGCCCCGAGCCGAAGACCTCATAACCGACCCGGACCCCGTCGCGCTCCACCGTGCCGGTCTCGTCGGGTTCGCGGGCGCGCACGGCGGCTCCTCCCTCTGCGGGACGTCGAGACCAGGGTCTCCCACCTCTGACCTCGCCGAATCGCCCATGCGGCGCAAACACCGGGCACCGCTCAGGTCGGCGGCGAGCGGACCGGAACCGCTCACGCGGGCGGGGACGCGGCGCCCGCCGGCCGGTCTGGGACCGGTCGTTCGAGGACCTCCCGGATATTGCGCTCGACCAACCCGTCGTGGGGCAGGAGCCAGCCGAGCTCGAGGTAGGAGTTCAGCTCCCGCGCGACGAGCTGCCCGACCGGTCCGGGGTACACCTGCAGCGCGCGGGCCGCGGCGAAGCGGATGCGGACGACGTCCGCGCGCTGCTGGCGCGGCCGGACGTGGCCGTGCGCGCCGATCGTGCGCAGCCAGTCGTAGGGGTGCGCACCACGATGTCGCCACTCATCGCCGCTCTCCCTCCCGCGGCCGCGAGCTGTGCACCTGCGAGAGAACCTGCTGGGCGCCGCAGCCGGACTCCGCCCGTCACCGCCGCGGTGGGTGCGGAGGGCCGCCGTGGTGCGGACGTCCGCCCCTACCCGCGGCCGCCGGCCAGTCGAGCAGCAACCGGCAGTGCTGCTTGATGACGGTCGCGGCGGGGGTCCCGGCGCCGGCGCTCGTCCCGTTCGGCACCACCACGACGCGGAGCTCCGACGCCGTGGGCCGGTCCTGCGCCGTCCACCGGTCGAGCAGCGCGGCGAGCCGCCCGGTCAGCTCCGGACCGGCGGGGCCGAACGCCTGCAACCAGATGGCGCCCTGCGCGGGTTGCTCACCCGCCGTCACCGGTGGATCCACCACCACCGCCCCCAGTCCACGGGGCCCGCCGACGCCGGCCGCGAGCGCGACAGTGCCCCGGTCCGGACCGATCGGCAGCAACCGCCGCCCCGGCTCACCCTCGACGGCCGGTCCGGTGGCGAGCAGCCGCAGGACTGCGGAATCGGTCACCGCGAGCCACAGCCCCAGTCCGTCCCACAGGTCCGCCGACCCCAGCTTCACCCCGGCGGGCAGCATCGGGCCGGGGGCGGCGAGCGCCGCGCGCACCCCGGCGAGATCGAGCGGGGCCTCCTCGGCTACCTGCACCGCGAGCCCGTCGTCGGTCAACGCAACGCTCGCGTCCGGCCCGGCCGCGACCCCGCGCAGCCGGATGAACGCGCAGCTGCGAACCGAATCGCTGTGCAGCAGGCCGTCGGGCCCGAGGTCGAGGCCGACCGACAGCTGGCTACCTCGGATCGCCAGCGGCAGCAGCAGCCGCCCGCCCGGGGCCAGCTGAGCGACCCACTCCGGGCGGACGTCCCAGCTGCCCACGGTGAGCACGATCCGGTCGTACGGGGCCCGCGGCGGATGGCCGAGCGCACCGTCACCCGCCACGAGCTCGACACCGTCGACGCCGGCGGCACGCAGGTTCTGCTCCGCCTGCACGACCAGATCGGGGTCGATGTCGACCGACGTGACCGCACCGGACGGGCCGACCAGCCGGGCCATCAGAGCCGCGTTGTACCCGGTCCCCGCGCCGATCTCGAGCACCCGGTGCCCGGGACGCAGGCCGAGCTGCTCGAGCATGATCGCCATCATCGACGGTTGGGAGGCCGAGCTGATCGCGACGCCGCCGGCGTACTTGATGGCCACCGCCTCGTCCGCGTACGCGGCCTCGATCGGGGTCCCCGGCAGGAACAGGTGCCGGGGCACCGTCGCGAACGCCTCGGCGACGGCCGGCGTGCGCACCCGCACGCCCCGGCGCAGTGCCGCGACCAGCCGCGACCGGGCATGCTCCGGAGAAACCATCCCCCTGAGTCTGCGACCAACCTCGCGCCCCCGCAATCAGCAGCCGTGGTGGCGTTCCGGTGCCCGGAGGAGCGACGAGGGCGATGGCCCGCCGAGGAATCCGGGAGGGTCAGGAGCCGGCCATCGCCACCAGGTCGTCGGCGTGCACCACCTCACGGCGTTGCTCGGGCGGCAGCTCGTCACTGCGCCGGCCGATGAGCGCCGGTAGTTCCGCGGCGTCGTAGCCGACCACGCCACGGGCCACCACGACCCCGTTCGGACCGACCAGGTCGACGACGTCGCCGGCCACGAACTCCCCGGAGATGCCGTGGATCCCCGCGGCCAGCAACGAGCGCCGCCGCCGCAGCACCGCGTTCACCGCACCCTCGTCGAGGTCCAGCCGGCCGCGGACGTCCGCGGCGTGGCGCAGCCAGAACCGCCTCGCCGACATCCGCCGGCCCGACGGGCGGAACGCAGTACCGGTCTTGGGCCCGTCCACCGCCGTCTCCAGTGCCGCACCGACCTCCTCGGCGGCCGCGAGCAGCACCGGGATCCCCGCGGCCGAGGCCATCGCGGCCGCGGTGAGCTTGGTGGCCATCCCGCCGCGGCCGAGGCTGGCGGCCCCCGGCCGCGCGATCTCCACGGCCTCCAGGTCGGCGGGGGCGGCGACCTCGGCGATGAGCGACGAGCCGGGTCGCCGGGGGTCGTCGTCGTAGAGCCCGTCGACGTCGGAGAGCAGCACCAGCCCCTCCGCACCGATCAGGTGCGCCACGAGCGCGGCCAGCCGGTCGTTGTCGCCGACCCGGATCTCGTCCGTGGCCACCGTGTCGTTCTCGTTCACCACAGGCAGCACGCCGAGGCCGAGCAGCCGTTCGAGGGTGCGCTGGGCGTTGCGATAGTGCGCACGGCGGATCATGTCGTCCGCGGTGAGCAGCACCTGCCCGACCGGCTGGTCGTAGCGGGCGAACGACGCCGAATAGGCGTGCGCGAGCAGCAGCTGTCCGACGCTCGCCGCGGCCTGCTGGGTGGCCAGGTCCCGGGGCCGGCGGGTCAGCCCGAGCGGGGCGAGCCCGGCGGCGATCGCGCCGGAGGAGACCAGAACGACCTGGGTGCCGGCCGCGCGCCGGGCGGCGAGCGCGTCCACCAGCCGGTCGAGCCGCTCGGGATCGAGCCCGCCGTCGAGGCTGCTCAGCGACGAGGACCCGACCTTCACCACCAGCCTGCGGGCCGCGGCCAGCTGCGCGCGGGCGCTCATCGGGCGTCGCCGGGGCGCTCCCCGCCGTCATGCCCGGGCCCGTCGGCCGGGTTCCCGGCCTCGCTGACCTCGCCGGTCTCGGCGGCGCTCTCCCACGCCGGCTCGTCCCAAGCGTCCTCGGTCCCCTCGTCGGACACCTTGTCGGACACCTCGTCGGCGGCCGCGCTCTGGGCGAGCTCCTCATCGGTGTGGTGCCGGCGGCGCTCGATCCTGGCCGCCTTGCGCTCCGCCGCCCCGACCCGGCCCGAGCGTTCCAACCGGGCATCGGTGCCGCGCCCGGACATCATCACCGCGACCCCGGCGGGCGTGCTCGGCTCCCAGTCGAAGGTGACATCACCGATGGTCACCGGGCAGCCCGGCACCGCACCCGCCTCCGCCAGGGCGTCCTCGACCCCGAGCCGGGCCAGCCGGTCGCCCAGGTAGCCGACCGCCTCGTCGTTGTCGAACGACGTCTGCCGGATCCAGCGCTCGGGGCGGGCGCCCCGCACGATGAAGCCGCCGGGCAGTTCGGGATCGGCCTCGATGGTGAACCCGGCGTCGTCGACGGCGGCCGGCCGCAGCACCACCCGCGTGGGCTCTACGACCGGCAGGCTCACGCGGTAGGCGTGCACCTGCTCGGCCATGGCGAACGAGAGCTCGCGCAGCCCCGCGCGGCTGGCGGTGGAGATGCGGTGGACGGGCCAGCCGAAGCGCTCGGTGAGCTCGGCGGTGACCAGGTCCGCGATGTCGTCGGCGTCGGGTACGTCGACCTTGTTCAGCGCGATCAGCCGGGGCCGGTCGGCCAGCTCGCCGCCGAGCGCGGGGGTGTAGCGGGCCAGTTCGTCCTCGAGCGCCTGCACGTCGGAGACCGGGTCGCGCCCGGGCTCGAACGTCGCACAGTCCACGACGTGCACGAGCACCGAGCAGCGCTCGATGTGCCGCAGGAAGTCCAGACCCAGGCCACGGCCCTCCGATGCACCGGGGATCAGCCCGGGCACGTCGGCGACGGTGAACACCTCATCGCCCGCGGTGACCACACCGAGCTGCGGGACGAGCGTGGTGAACGGGTAGTCGGCGATCTTCGGCCGGGCCGCGGACAGGGCCGCGACCAGCGACGACTTGCCCGCCGACGGGAAGCCGACCAGCCCGACGTCGGCCATCGACCGCAGTTCGAGCACCAGGTCACGGCTCTCGCCGGGTTCACCGAGCAGCGCGAACCCGGGCGCCTTGCGGGCCGACGACGCGAGCGCGGCGTTGCCCAGGCCACCGCGCCCGCCCTCGGCCGCGACGAACCGGGTGCCCGGGCCGACGAGGTCGGCGACGATGTTGCCGCGCCGGTCGAACACGACCGTGCCGTCCGGGACCTGCAGTTCCAGGTCCTCGGCGTTGGCACCGGCCTTGAAGCCGCCCTGGCCCTGCTTGCCGCTGCGGGCGGTGGCGTGCGGGCGGTGGTGGAAGTCGAGCAGGGTGTGCACCCCCGGATCGACGACCAGGACGATGGAACCGCCCCGGCCGCCGTTGCCGCCGTCCGGGCCTCCCAGCGGCTTGAACTTCTCCCGGTGCACCGAGGCGCAGCCGTTACCGCCTGCTCCCGCGGTGGCGTGCAGAACGACCCGGTCGACGAACCGCGACATCGGACGACTCTCCTCTTGATCTCGACCACGGCCGTCTGTCGACCATGATCGCTCGCTGGGAGCCGGTGGCCGCGCTCACCGCGGCCGTCGGCTCCGGACCGGCGATCGTCGACGACCGCCGGCGGCGCCGCAGGACGGCGCCGGATGGATCTCCGGTACCCAGCATGACCCGGGTACGCAACAGAAAAGGCGGGCCACCCGGTTGGGGCGGCCCGCCGATTCGGAACTGGGGTGGCGCAGGCCTCAGACCTGCACCGGAACCACGTTCACGGTCTTGCGACCGCGCTTGGTGCCGAACTCCACGGCGCCCTCGACCAGCGCGAACAGCGTGTCGTCGCCGCCACGGCCGACGCCGGTGCCCGGGTGGAACTTGGTGCCGCGCTGGCGGATGAGGATCTCGCCCGCGTTGACCGTCTGGCCGCCGAAGCGCTTGACGCCCAGGCGCTGCGCGTTGGAGTCGCGCCCGTTGCGTGAGCTGGACGCACCCTTCTTGTGTGCCATGGCTGCGTCTCCTTACTTCGCGATGCCGGTGACCTGGACCTTCGTCAGCGGCTGACGGTGCCCCTGACGCTTGTGGTACCCGGTCTTGTTCTTGAACTTGTGGATGCGAATCTTCGGGCCCTTGGTGTGCTCGACGACCGTCGCGGTCACCGAGGCACTGGCCAGCGCCTCCGCATCGGTGGTCAGCTGGTCGCCGTCCACGAGCAGCACGGCGGGCAGGCTGATCTCGGCGCCGGGCTCGCCGTCGATCTTCTCGACGGTGAGCACGTCGTCGACGGCCACCTTGTACTGCTTACCGCCGGTCTTGACGATCGCGTACATCGTTGACGCACGACTCCTGAAAATCGGGGGACAGATGCGCGCGTTTCACAGCGCACGCGCCGCCGCCGGCGAATGCTCGTCGGCTCGGCTCCGAGGTCCCAGGGTACGGAACAGGTTCTGGAAGGGTCAAACCGGGTCTCCCCCGGAGCCCTCCCCGGCGTCGCCGCCGGTCGGCGGGCCCGCGGGGCGGGACGCCGCACGGCGGGAACGCCGCGGTCGGGAAGCGGTGGACGGCTCGGGCTGGACCGGGATGCCGGCGGGCTGCACACCCGCCGCCACCGACTCCGCCTCGGTGTTGGCCGCGGCCTTCGCCTCGGTGTCCGCAGCCGGGGCGACCGCAGTGATCACGGTCGCCTCGCCGCCGGTCGACGGGGCGCCCGCCGTCCGGGTCACCCGGCCCCGCCGGCGTGGCCGGGCCGGAGCGGCCTGGCCGTTCGCCTCCGCAGGCTGGGCGCCGTGGCCGTTGAGGCCGCCGGGAGCAGCGTGCGCCGCCGGCGGCTCGACCGGCGCGGGCTGCGCCGGCGTGGCCTGAGCCGGCGTGGCCTGAGCCGGAGTGGCCTCCGCCGCGTCGAACGGCTCGCCCACCGGCGCAGGCGCGTCCGCCACCGGCGCCGGAGCGGCCTCCGCGGCCACTGCCTGCGCCGCGACCGGGTCCGCAGCCACCGGTGCGGTACCCGCGGCCGGGGCGACCGGATCGGCCGCCACCGGCTGCGCCGCGACGTCGGACGGCTTCGCCGGAGCGGTCGCCGCCACCTCGCCCGGCGCCGGGGCCGACCGGTCGTCACCGTTGCCGCGGCCGTCCCGGCCCCCATCGGCGGCACGGTCGCCGTCGCCGGACCGGCCCTGCCCCGACCCGAAGTCGGGCCGGCCGCCGTCGTGACCACCCTCGTCACCGCGCCGGCGCCCGGCCCGGTGGCGGCGACCGCCGCTCTCGGAAGCGGCGAGGGGGCGGTCGCTCTGCTCGGGCACCGGCTCCGTCGAGACGAGGACGCCGCGGCCTCGGCAGTGCTCACAGGGGGTCGAGAAGTGCTCGAGCAGCCCGCCGCCGACTCGCTTGCGGGTCATCTGCACCAGGCCCAGCGAGGTCACCTCGGCGACCTGGTGGCGGGTGCGGTCGCGTGCCAGGCACTCGGTGAGCCGGCGCAACACCAGGTCCCGGTTGGCCTCGAGCACCATGTCGATGAAGTCGATGACGATGATGCCGCCGATGTCGCGCAACCGCAGCTGACGGACGATCTCCTCCGCCGCCTCCAGGTTGTTGCGGGTGACGGTCTCCTCGAGGTTGCCGCCGGACCCGGTGAACTTCCCGGTGTTGACGTCGATGACGGTCATCGCCTCGGTCCGGTCGATCACCAGCGTGCCGCCGGAGGGCAGCCAGACCTTGCGGTCCAGGGCCTTGAGCAACTGCTCGTCGATCCGGTACTCCGCGAAGACGTCGTTCGGCCCGACGTGACGGTGCAGCCGATCGGCCAGCTCGGGCGCCACGTGACCCACGTAGTTGGACACGGTGTCCCAGGCGTCGTCACCGGAGACGATCAACCGCGAGAAGTCCTCGTTGAACTGATCGCGCACGACCTTGATCAGCATGTCGGGCTCTTCGTAGAGCAGCGACGGGGCCTTGGGCTTGTTCGGCCCGGTCTTCTCCGACTTGGTCTTGATGACCTCCCACTGCGCCTGCAGCCGGCGGACGTCGCGTTCGAGCGCCTCCTGGCTCACACCCTCGGAGGCGGTCCGGATGATCACCCCGGCCTCGCTGGGGACGATCTCCTTGAGCATGTCCTTGAGCCGCTTGCGCTCGTTGTCGGGCAGCTTGCGGCTGATCCCGGCGGCGCCGCCCGAGGGCACGTAGACCAGGAACCGGCCGGCCAGGCTGATCTGCGTGGTCAGCCGAGCTCCCTTGTGCCCGATCGGGTCCTTGGTGACCTGCACCAGCACGCTGTCGCCACTGGACAGGGCCTGCTCGATGCGACGGGCCTTGCCGTTGAGCCCGGCGGCGTCCCAGTCGACCTCGCCCGCGTAGAGCACCGCGTTGCGGCCGCGCCCGATGTCGACGAACGCGGCCTCCATGCTGGGCAGCACGTTCTGCACACGGCCCAGGTAGATGTTGCCGACCATGGACGGCCCGGTACCGCTGCCACCGGTGACGAAGTGCTCGACGAGGATGTCGTCCTCGAGCACCCCGATCTCGGTGCGGTCGCCGTGCTGACGGACCACCATCGAACGGTCGACCGACTCGCGGCGGGCCAGGAACTCGGCCTCGGAGAGGATCGGCGCCCGGCGGCGGCCCGCGTCGCGGCCGTCGCGGCGGCGCTGGCGCTTGGCCTCGAGCCGGGTCGATCCCCGGACACTCTGCACGCCGTCGCCGTCGGAGTCGTCGGTGCGCGCCTCGCGCGGCTGCCGGATGCGGGTGACGGTGTTGGGCGGGTCGGTGTCCTTGACGTCGGCGCCGTCCGCACCGTCGTCACCCGAACCGCGGCGGCGGCGGCGACGGCGGCGCCGCCGCGTGGTGCCGGCCTCGTCGGCCTCGTCGGCCGTGTCATCGGAGTCAGTGGAGTCCTCGGAGTCCTCGGAGTCCTCGGAGTCCTCGCCGGACTCGGAATCGGCAGTGGCGTCCTCGGGGACGTCCGCGTCCTCGGTGGCGTCCTCGGTGTCCGCGCTGTCCGAATCGTCGGACTCGTCGCCGTCGTCTCCGCTGTCGGCCCCGTCCGTGCCCCGGCCCCGGCCCCGGCCGCGGCGACCGCGGCGACGCCGGCGGCGGTTCCCGCTGTCGTCGTCCCCGGAGTCGTCGCCGGAGTCGGCGGCGGGCGTGGAC